>DQXI01000123.1 GCA_011042305.1 Desulfobacteraceae bacterium | reverse complement strand
TCCCGTCGCCCTGTGCGGCCAGCGAGGCCAAGCTCATCGACCTGACCATCACCAACACGGCGGACAACCTGCTGGTTCATCTGCGGGTGCAAGGGGCCTTTCGCTCGGAAATGGCCCAGGCCCTGCACAGCGGCGTGCCCACCACCTTCACCTTTCGCACTTCCCTCTACGAAACCCGTCGCTTCTGGTTCGACAAGAGCATCTCCGAGATCACCCTTACCCACAGCCTCATCTACGATGCTTTGAAAAAGGAATACACCGTGGCCCGCTCCTGGGAGCCGGGCCAAATTCGGGTGACGCGATCCTTCGAGGAGGCGCGCCAGTGGATGACCTCGGTGGAACAACTCAAGGTGGCCACCTTGGATCAGATGACCAAGGGGAAGTCCTACCAGCTTCGCGCCAAGGCGGTGCTCAGCCAGCTCACCTTGCCGTTTTACCTCCACCATGTGTTGTTTTTCTTGTCTTTCTGGGATTTTGAAACCGACTGGTACACGGTCGACTTTATTTATTAACGCTATCCTTGCTGACCGGAAGTCCAAACGGTGAAGCCTGCCCGTTTTGCCAAGACCCCCAGGGTCCATCTCTCCGAGGATGAGCGCCGGCGCCGCAAGCGCGAAAAGATCCTCGTTGTCGTCATCCTGGTCGTGATGACGGTGTTGACCTACGCCGAAACGCGGATCATCGATTTCGGCGGCGCCATTCCCGTCTCCAACGCCGTGTTGATGTTCATCGTCATCAACATCAACCTGATCCTGTTGATCCTTTTGATCTTCCTGGTGTTCCGGAACCTGGTGAAACTCTTCTACGAGCGTCGGCGCAAGGTCATGGGGGCCAACCTGCGCACGCGTCTGGTGGTGGCCTTCATCGTTCTCACCCTGCTGCCGACCACGATCCTGTTCGTTTTCTCGATCAACTTTATCACCAGCAGCATTCAGTTCTGGTTCAACCAGCCGGTGGAACGGGCCCTGGAAAACGCTCTTAGTGTGGGGCAGGGTTTCTACAGCCACGCCGAGGCCACCAATCGTTTCTTTCTCGAGCGGGTGGCCTACCAGATCGAAACCAAGGAGTATCTCAAGCCGGACCGGCGCAAGCTGCTGGCCAACTATCTCCAGGTGGTCCAGCGGGCCTTCATTGCCCACGCTGTGGAGGTCTACGATGCCAAGGCCGATCGGGTGGAGGCGGCCGTGGCCGAAAGCCCGGGCGACGGCACCATCGGGGTGCTGTCGCTGGAGGAGATGAAATCCGGAACGGCGCCCGGACGGGTGCACACCATCAACCAGCGCAGCCCCGTCGGCGAGCTGGTGCGCACCGTGGCCACCGTGCCCTTCGGGGTGCCCTGGGACAGGGCCCAGGCCTACGTGGTGATGACCCAGCTCGTCGGTGCGGACCTGGCAGACCAGATGGCCTCCATATCCCGGGGGTACGCCGAGTACCAGCAGATCAAGCTGCTCAAGCGGCCCATCAGCATCACCTATTACATCAGCCTGTCCATCGTGGCATTGCTGGTGGTGTTTTGCGCCATCTGGTTCGCCTTCTTCTTTTCCAAGACCATCACGATTCCCATCCGCCAGCTCGCCGACGGCACCCGCCGGGTGGCGGAGGGCGACCTGGGCTTCGTGCTGGAACGGGCCACCGACGACGAGATTGGTCGCCTGGTGGACGATTTCAACCGCATGACCGAGGATCTGCGGCGCAGCCGGGAGCAGTTGGAGCAGTCGGCCCGGACCCTGCAGGAGCGCAACGTCGAGGTGGAGGCCCGCCGCCAGTACATGGAAATCCTGCTGCGCAACGTCTCCGCCGGGGTGGTGTCGGTTTCGGCCGACGGCCGCATCACCACCGTTAACCCTTCGGCCGAAGAGATGCTCAACCTTTCGGCGGTCGACATTCTCGGCCGTCCCTTTCACCGGGTGTTCACGGGGGAGCTGCGCGAGATGGCCCTGCGGGTCATGGACCAACTGCAGCAAGATTCCGAAGAGACCATCCGGGTGCCGCTGACGGTCACCGTGGCGGCCCAGCCGCGCAGCCTCCTGGTGCATGCCAGCGCCCTGACCGACGACCTGGGCCGCAACATGGGGGCGGTGTGCGTGTTCGATGACCTGACCGAACTGGAGAAGGCCCAGCGCATGGCGGCCTGGCGCGAGGTGGCGCGGCGCATCGCCCACGAGGTGAAAAATCCCCTCACCCCAATCACCCTGTCGGCCCAACGGCTCAAGCGGCGCTACGCCGCCCGTCTCAACGAACCGGTTTTCGAGGAATGCGTGCGCATGATCATCGACCACGTGGACCTGATCCGCAACCTGGTCAACGCTTTTTCCTCCTTCGCCTGTTTTCCCACCGCCGTGCCCGAGCCTTGTGAACTGCTGCCCATCATCGAAGAGACGGTGACCCTGTACCGCGAGGGGCACGAGCGGGTGCAGTTTTCCATCGAGACCTTGACGCCCATTCCGATTCTCAACCTCGATCGCCAGCAGATCAAGCAGGCGATGATCAATCTGGTGGACAACGCCGTGGCTGCCGTGCGCCAGGAAGGGACCGTCACCATCGGTCTGCGCCACGACCCGGAAACTGGCCGAGTGGAGATCACGGTGGCCGACGACGGGCGGGGCATCACCCTGAAGGATCGCACCCGACTGTTCGAACCGGATTTTTCCACCAAGAAATCCGGCATGGGCCTGGGCCTGACCATCGTTCATACCATCATCTCCGACCACGGCGGCAGCATCCGGGCGGAGCACAATCAGCCCCGAGGGGCGAAATTTATCATTGAACTTCCCGTTTGAGGCGATTAACAACCAAGATCTTTCATGTACTTGAGCAGGCGCGCTCTCGGTTTATCCGCTTTCCGGAATGACAACCTTTTTCTCTTGTCATCCCGGGCGAAACGAGGAACCTGCAGCGGAGGCACAGATGTACCCATCGATTCTGATCGTCGACGATGAACCTTACATCCTCCAGTCCCTGGGCGGTCTGCTGGGCGATGAAGGCTACGAGGTGATCACCGCCTCCAATGGCTACGAGGCGTTGAAAATCATTGATGTCCAATCTCCCGACCTGGTGGTGCTCGATATCTGGATGCCGGGCATTGACGGCATCGAGACGCTGCGTGAAATCAAGAAGAACCATCCTTTTTTGCCGGTGGTGATCATCACCGGCCACGGCAACATCGAGACGGCGGTGACGGCTACCAAGCTGGGAGCCTTCGACATGATCGAAAAGCCCCTGTCTATCGAAAAGGTGATCGTGGCCATCAACAATGCCTTGAATTTCAAGCGGTTGGAGGAAGAGAACCGCTACCTGCGCAAAAAGACCATCGAAAAGCACGCCATCAGCGGCGACAGCCCCGCCACCCGGGAGCTGTGCCAGCTGATCGCCGCCGCGGCGCCGCGGGACGCCTGGGTGCTGATCACGGGGGAAAACGGTACCGGCAAGGAGCTGGTGGCCCGCACCATCCATTACCTGAGCCCCCGGGCCGACCAGCCGCTGGTGGTGGTCAACTGCGGCGCGCTGCCGGAAAATTTGATCGAAAGCGAACTCTTCGGGCAGGAGAAAGGGGCCTTCGAGGGCGCCACGGTGCGCAAGCGCGGCAAGTTCGAGTTGGCCAACGGGGGAACCCTGTTTCTCGACGAGATCGGCGACATGCCCCTCAAGACCCAGGGCAAGATTCTCAGGGTATTGGAGAAGTTGGAATTCCAGCGCGTCGGCGGCAGCCGGACCCTCTCGGTGGATCTGCGTATCATCGCCGCCACCAACAAGGACCTGGCCAAGGAGATGGCCGCCGGCAATTTCCGCGAGGACCTCTACTACCGGCTCAACGTCATTCCCATTTCCATTGCCCCGCTGCGCCAGAGGCCGGAAGACATCCCGGACCTGGTGAAAATCTTTTTCCAGGAAATCGCCACGGCCAACCGCAGCCGGGCCAAGACCGCCAGCCCCGAGGCTTTGGCTGCTTTGCAGCGATATCGTTGGCCGGGCAATGTCCGCGAACTGCGCAACCTGATCGAGCGACTGGACATTCTAGTGGAACGCGACACGATTGAGCTGGAGGATATTCCCCCCAGCTACCGCGGCGAAGAGCCCGAGGCGGATTCGCCCGGCATCGATCTCTTCAATGCCGGGTCACTCAAGGAGGCGAGCCGGCGGTTCGAGGCTGCCTTCATCCAGCACAAGGTCCAGCAGGAGGGCGGAGATGTCGCCCGGGCGGCCGAGGCCATCGGTGTTTCCCCGTCCTACGTGCAAAAGCGGCTGAAGAGGGCTGGGAGGGAGTGAACAAGGTTGCGTATCATTGCCGGACAGCGCCGCGGCAAACGACTGGCCGCACCTCGGAACCGGGATATCCGCCCCACGGCCGATCGTATCCGGGAGAGCATTTTCAGCATTATTTCCGATCGGGTCGACGGCGCGTGCGTGTTGGATCTGTTTGCCGGTACCGGTGCCATGGGGTTGGAGGCGTTGAGCCGGGGAGCGGCGCAGGCCACCTTCGTCGACTCCGACAGCGGGGCGGCAGCCTTGATCCGGCGCAACCTGGCTGCTTGCGGTTTTGCCGACCGAGGGCGGGTGGTCCGCCGCAATGCGCTCGACGCCCTGGTCGGGATGCGGGGCCGAAATATTTTCGACCTGGTGTTCATGGACCCGCCCTACGACCGGGCCCTGGTGGCGCCGACCCTGACCGTCCTGAGCGCGTCGGCCGTCGCCGTCCCCCATGCCCTGGTCGTGGTGGAGCACGCCCCGGGGGAACACGTGCCGCTGCAAGCCGATGGCTGGCAGCGCATCGACCAGCGCCGCTACGGTAAAACCCTTGTCTCCTTCATGACCCCCATGCTATGAGAACCCCGGCGCGGCTGGCTTTTTCATATATTTTTTCAGGAGAGATACCGTTTCATGGAACGCATTGCCGTCTACCCCGGCTCCTTTGACCCGGTCACCAACGGGCACCTGGACATCATCGAACGCGGACTGAGGCTTTTCGACAAAATCATCGTCGCCATTCTTTACAACCCCAACAAAAAATCGCTGTTTTCGGTGGAAGAGCGACTGGATTTGCTGCGTATCAGCATGGCCGATTTCAACCATCGCGTCGAGGTGGACAGCTTTGACGGTTTGCTCGTCGAATACGCCAGCCGCCGCGGGGCCCACGCGATTTTGCGGGGAATGCGAGCCGTGAGCGACTTCGAGTACGAATTCCAGTTGGCCTTGATGAACCGCAAGCTCAACCGGGAAGTGCAAACGGTGTTTCTCATGACCGGGTTGCGCTGGATTTTCACCAGCAGTTCGATCATCAAGGAGGCCGCCAAGTTCGGCGGCGACATCGCCGACATGGTGCCGCCGGTGGTCCACCAGCGCCTGGCCGAAAAGATGGCCCAGTGTCCGCCGGGTACTTGACATGGACCTGTGGCAGCTTCACATTTTCTGCAAGGTCATTGAGCACAAGAGCTTCTCCCGGGCCGGTCGCGCCATTCACCTCTCCCAGCCCACCATCAGCAGCCATATCCAGTCTCTCGAGGACCATTTCGGCTGCCGTCTCATCGATCGCATGGCCCGGCAGGCCGTCCCCACGGCGGCCGGCAAGACGCTCTACCGCTACGCCAAGCGCCTCGATGCGTTGCGCGAAGAGACCGAGGCGGCCATCGCGGCGCTGCGGGGGGAAGTGCGTGGCCGGCTTCACGTCGGCGCCAGCACCATCCCTGGTAACTACCTGCTGCCGGAGCTCATCGGCGGGTTCACCCGAGAGCATCCGGGGGTGAACGTGGCGTTGGAAATCGCCGACAGCGCCAAGATCACGGCGCGGGTGCTCGGCGGAGATCTGGAGATGGGGGTCGTCGGCGCGGCCAGCCGGGACCGGAACGCCCTCCAGGAACCGCTGATGGTGGACCGGCTTCAGCTGATCGTGCCGTCCGGCCATCGTTGGGTCGACAAAAAAAGTGTTCCCCTCGCCCAGTTGACCGAGGAGCCGTTTATCATCCGCGAGCAGGGGTCGGGCACCCTGGCGGCGCTCCAGGCTGCCCTGCAGCAGGCCGGCGTGGGATTGCGTCAACTCAACATCGTGGCCGAGATGGGCACTACCACCGCCGTGATCCAGAGCATCAAGAGCGGCGTGGGGGTGTCGATTCTCTCCCCCGTGGCGGTGCGTGAAGACCTGGCCGAGGGGCGCCTCAAGGCCCTCCCCGTCGCCGATCTCGTGCTGGAGCGAAAGTTTTTCCTGATCCGCCACCGCCAGCGGAGTTCTTCGCCGGTGGCCAGCGCCTTCGTCGAATACCTCCACGCCTCGCTGGCAGCCTGAAAAATGCCCCGGCGCTATCGCGGATGGCGGCTCCGGGCAGGCGGCACTTGCTAGGCGACGGTTTCAGGCCTGGACCAGGCCAAAAATTGCACTCCGAGTTTTTTGAAGTCCCGGAACGACATTCCCTTTCGAATGGCATCGAACACCGGTCCCGGAGCAACCACCCGGCAGCCGGCCAGCACATCGGCCCCGCGGGAGAAAAGCACCGGTGACAGTGGCGTCGTTGGGCCGATGATGATGGTGTAGGCCTGGGGCGCCTTTTGCAGGTAGGCGGCCATGGCGCGGGTGATCAAGGTGGTGCCGGTGAGCCCGAGCACCTGGCAGCGGCTCAGGATCTCGTCCCACATGGCGGGAGAGGTGCGGCGGGGAGTGTCGCGCAGTTCGAACAGATGCAGGGTTTCTACCTGCTCGCGCAGCCAATCGGTGAAGGGAAATTCCCCCACCAGCACCGTTTCTCCGTGTCTGCCCTTCTCGGCCATGATGCGCGAGGCTTCTAAATCGGGCAGATCCGGCGGCGGTACGAGGCCGGCGTTTAGCGCGGCGGCGCCGAGGCTGATGGCAAAGGCGCCGTGGGATTTCAGGAGCGCGGCGGCCTGGGCCAGGGGGGTGCCCGGCAGTTGATCCAACAGGCGCTGTGCCTCGGCCGTGACCCCAGCGCCCAGGGTGGCGGCCAGCCCCACGCAGTCGGCCCCGCTGTCTTCGGCCCGGATGCCAATGAAGTGGGAACCCACGGCAATCTCGGAGATCACCGCCGCAGGGTGTTGCATGCTTTCGATCAGTTCATTGATCAGCCTTCGCTCCCGGCCTTCGGCAGGTCGCCGGGAGGGCAGGACATTCTGGTCTTGGGGGGTGTATGTCGTCTTCATGAGATAAAGCAACATTTTTTAATGATATGCATGGTAGCCATCGATGTATATCGAACGCGTCAGATACAAAAGAGGCGAAAAAACCTACGAGCAGATCCTGCTCAGGGAGTCCTACCGTCAACCCGGTGCCAAGCGCTCGGCTGTCAAAAAGCGCACGCTGCTCAATCTGACCAAGTACTCGCCGAAACTCATTCGAGCGATAGAACTGGCCCTGAAACACAAAGAAGATCTCTCGGCGCTGACCTCGCTCAAAGAAGTCAATATGCAGCAGAGCCAGAGCGTCGGCGGTGTTTTTACCTTGCTGCAGGTGGCACGCCGCAGCCGAAATCCTCGGGTTCAAAGAAGGCTTTTGCGAGGACCAGTTATACGAGAACCTGGCCTGGCTGACAGAAAACCAGCAGGCCATCGAAAACCGGCTGTTTGAGTTTCGCCGGGGCAAGAGGCTGCCGGAGCTTTTTCTCTACGACGTCACCTCCAGCTATCTGGAGGGCGATCACAACGTGCTTGCCGACTGGGGTTACAACCGGGACAAGAAGCGAGGCAAAAAGCAGATCGTCATCGGGCTATTGTGCGATGAATCCGGAGAACCGGTCTCGATCCAATAATGATTTCCCCCGGTTTGGCCCCGTTGCGGTTCAGCTCGAGGCGGAGTCCGGCATCCGGTGTCGGTCGGTGGTCCAAACAGCAGGTCGAGGTCTATTATAGGTCCGGTCGCGACGGAAGTGAAGAAGAGAAGACGGGGCTTAACCGGGGAAAAGCGAAAACTGGCTGCATCCTATAGCTTACCCCCTGTGGGGTGTCAACCGCCTTTGCCCGAAAATCAGGGGCCGGAGAAATGCGACCGTTGCACTCGGCCAAAAATCTGGTAGGATGGCCTCCCGTCGGCAAGATGAATATCAAGGACAACTTTTGTTGTGGGGACGAGCCCCAAGCGGAAAGGACGTCAGAGCCATGTTGCGGGTCGGATTTGTCGGATGGCGTGGAATGGTCGGCTCGGTGTTGATGGACCGGATGCAGGCTGAAAACGATTTCCAGGGCTTTGCGCCCTTTTTCTTCTCCACCACCCAGGCGGGGCAGCCCGCGCCGGCGGTGGGATTGGACGCCCCGCCGGTGATGGACGCCAATGACCTGGCGGCCCTGCGCCCCCTGGACGTCATCGTCACCTGCCAGGGAGGCGACTACACCAAGGCCGTCTATCCGAAGCTGCGCGCTGCCGGCTGGAAGGGCTACTGGATCGACGCGGCATCGGCCCTGCGCATGGCCCCCGAGAGCACCATCGTCTTGGATCCGGTCAACCGCCCGGTGATCGACCAGGCCCTGGCCGAGGGCAAGACGGATTTCATCGGCGGCAACTGCACCGTGAGCCTGATGCTCATGGCCATCAACGGGCTGTTTCGCGAGGGGCTGGTCTCCTGGGTTTCCGCCATGACCTACCAGGCCGCCTCCGGGGCCGGGGCCAAAAACATGCGCGAGCTGATGGCCCAGACGCGTCACCTCGGCGAGGCGGCCGCTCCACTTCTGGACGATCCGGCCTCGGCCATTCTGGAACTGGACCGACGGGTGCTGGCCGCCCTGCAAGCCCCGGAACATCCCACGGCTTGTTTTGGCGCCCCGTTGGCCGGCAGCCTGATTCCCTGGATCGACAGCCCCATGGAAAACGGCCAGACCCGCGAGGAGTGGAAAGGCGTCGCCGAGACCAACAAGATCCTCGCCTGCGATCCGCCGATTCCCGTGGACGGGATCTGCGTTCGCGTCGGTGCCATGCGCTGCCATAGCCAGGGGTTGACGATCCGTTTGACCCGCGATGTGCCCCTGGCTGATATCGAGGCGCTGATCGCCGGCGCTAACGAGTGGGTGCGGGTGGTGCCCAACGAAAAGGACGCCACCTTGCGCGAGCTGAGTCCGGCGGCGGTTACCGGTTCCCTCACCGTGCCGGTGGGCCGTATCCGCAAGATGAATCTCGGCCCGGAGTACCTGACCCTTTTTACCGTGGGCGACCAGTTGCTCTGGGGGGCGGCCGAACCGATCCGGCGTATGTTCAACATCGTCAGGACCCATTTGGGAAGATAACATCAGCCCGGCAGGGTATTTTGCATCCGCCGGAACGGCCATGTTCGGATGCTGCGCCGGCGGCCTTCCCCCCATCGAGGAGGCAATTCCATGCGCAGCAAGTGGCTTCTGATGTTGATGGTAGCAATGATTACGGCCCTGGCCGGCCAAGCCGTCGCCGGCGACCAAATCAACATGAAGCCGGGAAAATGGGAGATTACCAGCTCCATGCAGATGCCGGGGATGCCGGCAGGAATGCCGCCCATGTCGGTGACCCAGACCCAGTGTTTGCAAAAGGACGATTTGGTTCCTCAGGATCCCGGCCCAAGCGAGCAAGGCAACTGCCAGCCCCAGGATGTCCGGATCGAGGGGGACACGGTGATGTGGAAGCTGGTCTGCGACAGCGGGGAAGGCAAAATCACTTCCAGCGGTCGGATCACCTACCAGGGAACCAGCTTCGAGGGGGAGATGGCGACCCGGATTCCCGGACAGGAGATGGAAATCACCAACCAGCTCAAAGGCCGTTGGGTCGGCCCGTGCGACTGAACCCGTCACACCGCCCCGCCGCAGTGGTCGCGCAGGGCACCGCGATGCCGGCTCCCTTCCATCCCCCCGGTTGGCTTCGCAATCGTTGGCTTCAAACCGGCCTGGCCAGCCTGCGCCTGAGGGCCTGGCATGCCGGCAAGGTCTTGGAGCCGTCCCGGCGGCGAATCCTGGCCACCACCGCCGGCGTGCGGCTGCTTGGATTCGACCTGCTCCACCCGGCGCCCAGAGGGCGCGTGGTGCTGATCCACGGCTGGGAAGGCAGCAGCGATTCCACTTACGTGCGCACTACCGCGGCGACCCTCCATCAAGGCGGCTACAATGTTTTCCGGCTCAACCTGCGTGACCACGGTCCGAGCCATCATCTCAACAGAGGCGTTTTCCTGGCCATTTATCTCGACGAGGTCCTCGAGGCGGTGGCCCAGTTGGCCGCCGAGGTGCCCCACTTGCCGGTGGCGCTGTGCGGTTTTTCGCTGGGCGGTAACTTCGCCCTGCGTATCGCGGGGCGGTGGGGCGGAGAACCTCCGGTGAACCTGCGTCAGGTGGTGGCCGTCAGCCCGGCCATCGATCCGATTCATTCCACCGAAAGCATCGATCGGCACCCGGCCCTGCTGTGGTACTTCCGGCGCAAGTGGCGCCGCTCCCTGCAACGCAAGCAGGCCCTGTTCCCCGATCAATACGACTTCTCGGATGTTTCGGCGAAAATGAACCTGATGGAAATGACCGAACAGCTGATTCCCAAAGTGAGCGTTTACCCGGATGCGCGCACCTACCTGTCCGCCTATGCCGTCACTCCGGCCATCTACCAGCGCATCCGGGTGCCCACGGCGGTGATCACCGCCGTCGACGACCCGGTGATCCCGGTGGCCGACCTGATGGCCCTGCCGGAAAACCCGCACGTCGAGCG
>DQXI01000203.1 GCA_011042305.1 Desulfobacteraceae bacterium | reverse complement strand
AGTGTCCGTCCATAAATGGCCTTTTTGTCCAATCTCTGCGTTTTGCTCAAAAAATAATCCTCGGAATATCAACCATATGCCTGCGGTTATTTTTTTCGCATGCCTTGATCTTGAACAAAAATTCTCATTTCTGGATGGACACTAGAGAACAAACCTGAAGAAGCTTGCAAGCATCGGAGCCCTCGCTGTGAGGTCCGCCTCAATTGCGGCTTTCCTTCTTTTGGGGCGGAATATGCAGCAAATGTCCCATCTTCAGCTTCTTGCATTCCAGGTAGCCGCGGTTGTGGTCGTTGGGTGGAACCTCGATGGGCACCTGTTCCACGATGCTGAGCCCATATCCTTCCAATCCCACGATTTTCTTTGGGTTGTTAGTCAGCAAGCGCATCTTGCGCACCCCGAGATCGTGGAGCATCTGGGCCCCGATGCCGTAGTCGCGCAAATCGTCCTTGAAGCCGAGCTTGAGGTTGGCCTCCACCGTGTCGAATCCGTGGCGTTGCAACTCGTAGGCCTTGAGCTTGTTTACCAGGCCGATGCCCCGGCCCTCCTGGCGCAGGTAGAGAATCACCCCCCGGCCTTCGGCATCGATTTGCTGCATGGCCCTGTGCAGCTGGTCGCCACAGTCGCAGCGCCGCGAGCCGAAGATGTCGCCGGTCATGCACTCGGAGTGCACCCGCACCAGCACCGGCGTATCCGGTGTGATCTCTCCCTTGACCAGGGCGATGTGGGTGAGGCCGTCCAGCTCGCTTTCGAAAGCGATGATCTTGAAATCGCCGCCGTAAACGGTGGGAATCTCGGTTTCCGCGGCGCGGCGCACGAAGGACTCGGTACGCAGCCGGTAGGCCACCAGGTCGGCGATGGTACAGATGCCGATTCCGTGCTCGGCGCTGAACTTTTCCAGGGCCGGCATGCGGGCCATGGTGCCGTCGTCGTCCATGACCTCGCAGATCACCCCGCTGGGCTTGAGACCGGCCAGGCGGGCCAGATCCACCGAGCCCTCGGTCTGCCCCACGCGGACCATCACTCCGCCTTCGCGGGCGCGCAGCGGGAAGATGTGCCCGGGCCGCACCAGGTCCTCTGGGCCGGCGTCGTCGGCCACCGCCGTTTTGATAGTGACGGCGCGGTCGGCGGCGCTGATGCCGGTGGTCACCCCGCGGGCCGCCTCGATGGATACGGTGAACCCGGTGTGAAAGGGGGAGGTGTTGTGTTCGACCATCAGCGGGAGGTTGAGCCGGTCGCACATCTCGCCGGTGAGCGAGAGGCAGATGAGCCCACGGCCGTATTTGGCCATGAAGTTGATGGCTTCAGGGGTGACTTTTTCGGCGGCCATGCACAGGTCGCCCTCGTTTTCCCGGTCTTCGTCGTCGACGAGGATTACCATGCGCCCGGCGCGGATCTCCTCGATGGCCTGTTCGATCGTGATGTGTCCCATGGGTTGAAATTAAACTCCTGCCTCTTTTTTGGGGTTGAATCAAACCGTTCTCAGCGGTACCACCGCCCGGGCAGCCTTACAGGTACCCGGCCCGGGCGAGCAGGGCCATGTCGACGCCGCCTTCGGTCCCTGCGCGCTTGAGGAATTTTTCCACGTATTTGCCGATGATGTCGGTTTCGATGTTCACCGGCGATCCGGTCGGCTTAAACCCCACGGTGGTCAACTGGGCCGTGTGGGGGATGATGCTCACGGAAAAGCTGCCGGCATTGCAGCGGTTGACCGTCAGGCTGATGCCGTCCACGGCCACCGATCCCTTTTCGATGAGGTGGCGTGCCAGGGCCTCGGGCACGGCAATGTCCACCAGCAGGGCGTTGGCCTGGCGCCGTCGGCCGGAAATGGTCCCGATGCCGTCCACGTGGCCCAGCACCAGGTGCCCGTCGAGCCGGTCCGAGAGGCGCAGGGCCCGCTCCAGGTTGACCCGCTCGGCGACGGCGGCGCGCCCGAGAGTGGTGCGAGCCGCGGTTTCCGGCGACAGGTCCACGCTAAAACGCCGCCCGTCCAGGCGTACGACGGTCAGGCAGGCCCCGTTGACGGCGATGCTGTCGCCGATGCCTGTGCCGTCCAGCTCGAAATCGGCGCTGATGGCAAGCTGGCGCCCCTGGACGGCCTCGATGGTTCCCAGCCCTTCAATGATACCGGTGAACATGGTGGTGCCCGTTTGCGTCTACAAGTAACCGGTGACGAGGAAATCGCCGTCCACGCGTGAGATCTCCAGGTTTCGAACCGCCAGGGCCTCGGCCATGCGCTGGGGGCCGGGGCCTCGGCAGATCGGCACCCCCTCGCCGCCAAGGATCTTGGGGGCGTAAAAAAACATCACCTTGTCGACGATTCTCCCTGCCAGGGCGCTGGCGGCGACCCGGGCGCCCCCCTCGATCAACACGCTGGTCACCTGCATGGCGGCCAGTCGCGTCATCAAGGCAACCAAGTCGATGCGTCCGTCTTTCAGGGGCGCCGTCAATAGTCTTGCGCCGGCTGCCTCCAGCCGCCGCCGGCGTTCCGGGTCCGCTGCTTCGGCGCATACGATAAGGGTTGCGGCCGGAGAATCAAGCCCGAGCATGCGAGATTCGGGAGGCGTTTCCAGGCGCGCGTCGAGGATGATGCGCAACGGATCGCGGCCCGATCCGTCCGGCAGGCGGGCCGTGAGCTGCGGGTCGTCGGCGATCACCGTGCCCACGCCCACCAGGATGGCGTCAAGCTGGCTGCGCAGGCGGTGGACCCGCTCGCGGGCCGCCGGGCCGGTGATCCAGCGTGCATCCCCCGAGCCCGTGGCGATGCATCCGTCCAGGGTGGCGGCGCACTTGAGCACCACGAAGGGCAGGCCGGTGCGGATGTACTTGATCCAGGCCTCGTTGAGCCGTGCGGCCGCGTCGGCAAGGAGCCCCTCGTCGACGATGAGGCCGGCGCTACGCAAGCGTGCATGGCCGCCCCCGGCCACGGCCGGATTTGGGTCGCCCATGGCCGACACCACCCGGCGGATCCCGGCGGCGAGGATTCTTTTCGTGCACGGCGGGGTCCGGCCGTGGTGGTTGCACGGCTCCAGGGTGACGTACAGGGTGGCCCCGACGGCCTGGCCCCCGGCCTCGTCGAGGGCCAGTACCTCGGCGTGGGGGCCGC
Source organism: Desulfobacteraceae bacterium (assembly GCA_011042305.1). Taxonomy (GTDB): domain Bacteria; phylum Desulfobacterota; class Desulfobacteria; order Desulfobacterales; family UBA2174; genus UBA2174. Next base: position 7,584 of record DQXI01000203.1, on the reverse strand, counting down.
CGGCCTGCTGGTGATACCCCATGCCCACGACCCGGCCGTCCTTGACCACCACCGCCCCGACCATGGGGTTGGGGGATGTGCGGCCGGCGCCCAGGGCCGCCAGGTCCAGGGCCATCTGCATGAAACGCCGGTCATCGTCCATCGGAGTTGCTCAGCAGTCGGCGCAATTCGGCCATGAAGTCGTTGACATCCTTGAATTCACGGTACACGGAAGCAAACCGCACGTAGGCGATGTCGCTTTGGCCGTGCAGCCAGCCCATGATCCGCTCGCCCACCACGGCGGAAGGGATTTCCTTTTCGCCGCTGTCCTTCAAGTCGTGCTCCAGCGCCTGGAGAAATTCCTCGATGGCATGGATGCTGATGTCGAGCTTTTCGCAGGCCTTCAGGATGCCGCTGCGCACTTTTTCGCGGGAAAACTCCTCCCGTCGGCCGTCCTTTTTCAGGATCATCAGCGGCGTTTCTTCGATGCGCTCGTAGGTGGTAAAGCGCTGGCCGCACGCCAAGCACTCGCGGCGCCGGCGGATTTCCAGGCCGCTGCGGCTCAGGCGCGAGTCGATCACCTTGTCTTCCGATTCGCTGCAGAAAGGACATTTCATGGAGACTCTCCTTCCTCAGCGGCGGGCGGGCTTTGCGGGACGAAACGCCGCACCGCCACCCCGGCCTGGTTCAACATCTCCTCGCTCATCGCATCGGCATAGCCGGACAGGTAAACGATGGTGCGGATGCCGGCGTTGATGATCATCTTGGCGCAGATGCAGCAAGGCAGGTTGGTGCAGTACAGGGTGGCCCCCTGGATCGACACCCCGTGGTAGGCCGCCTGGATGATGGCGTTTTGCTCGGCGTGGATACCGCGGCACAGTTCGTGGCGCTCTCCGGAAGGCACCTTGAGCTGGCGGCGCAGACAGCCGGTTTCGGCGCAGTGGGCGATGCCGCTGGGCGCCCCGTTGTAGCCGGTGGACAGGATGCGCTTGTCCTTGACGATCACCGCACCCACGGCCCGGCGCAGGCAGGTGGAACGGCAGGCCACCAGCCTGGCGATGTCCATGAAGTAGGCATCCCATGACGGCCTCGAATCAGCGGGGCAGTGGGTCACGCCGGATCTCCTTTCACAACGTCGGCCGCTCGGGGTCCAGGTGGGGGTAGATGGGAAAGCGCTCGCAGAGCGTCCGCACCCGCTGCCGGATCTGCGCCTGCTGGGTCTCGTTGTCCGGGTGGCGCAGCACCGCCACGATCATCTCGGCGATGGTTTCCATTTCATCCGGCCCCATCCCCCGCGTCGTCAGGGCCGGCGTGCCGATGCGCACGCCGCTGGTGATGCGTGGGCCCCTGGGATCGAAGGGGACGGCGTTCTTGTTGACGGTGATGCCCGCCTTCTCCAGGGCTGCCTGGGCGTCCTTGCCGCTGATGTTCAGGCGCCGCAGGTCCGCCAGCACCATGTGGTTGTCCGTGCCGCCGGAGACCAGGTCCACGCCGTGCCCCAGCAGGGCCGCGGCGAGGTGGGCGGCGTTTTTGACCGTCCGCTGCTGGTCGCGGCAGAAGCCCTCGCCCATGGCCTCCTTGAAGGCCACCGCCTTGGCGGCGATAACGTGCATCAACGGCCCGCCCTGGATGCCGGGAAAGATCTGCTTGTCGAGGATCGCCCCCAGCGGCTCCCGGGCCAGGATCAGGCCACCGCGGGGTCCGCGCAGGGTCTTGTGGGTGGTGGAGGTCACCACGTCGGCATGGGGGACGGGGGAAGGATGCACCCCGGCGGCCACCAGCCCGGCGATGTGGGCCATGTCCACCATCAGCATGGCTTTGATGGCCGCCGCGGTTTTGGCCAGGGCCTGAAAATCGATGATGCGCGGATAGGCGCTGGCGCCGGCCACGATCATCTTGGGCCGCTGGGCCCGGGCAAGGGTGTCCACCTGGTCGTAGTCGATGCGGCCTGTGTCCCGATCGACGCCGTAGTGGACAAAGTCGAACAAGCGTCCCGAGAAGCTTACCGGGCTGCCGTGGGTGAGATGCCCGCCGTGGGCCAGGTCCATGCCCATGATCCGGTCGCCGGGCGACAGCAGGGCGAAGTAGACGGCCATGTTGGCCTGGGAGCCGCTGTGGGGCTGGACGTTGGCGTATTCGGCGGCAAACAGGGTGCGGGCCCGCTCGATGGCCAGGGCCTCAGCCTGGTCCACGAACTGGCAGCCGCCGTAGTAGCGCCGGTCGGGGTAGCCCTCGGCATACTTGTTGGTCAGCACGCTGCCCTGGGCAGCCATCACCGCCGGGCTGGCGATGTTTTCCGAGGCGATCATCTCCAGGGTGAACTGCTGGCGCTCCAGCTCACGGGCGATGGCCCCGGCGATTTCGGGATCCACCGATGCAAGCGGCTCTGCTTTCACGGGCGTCTCTTCCTTTTGTCCACTGTGTCGCTGTTTCCGAACTTTCCACAAGTTTGTCGCTTTTGGCAAGGGGCGTTTTGGACGCTTACCCGGCTTCGGGCGGAACCCGGTCGAACATGGCGATGCGTCGCTGGTGCCGGTCGCCCTCGAAGGCCGTCCGGAGCCAGACGTTCAAAATCTCCAGGGCCATGGTCTCTCCGATCATCCGTCCGCCCATCACCAGGACGTTGGCGTCGTTGTGCCGGCGGCTCAAGGCGGCTGAGAGCGGTTCGGTGCACAAAGCGGCGCGCACGCCGGGAAAGCGGTTGGCCACCATGGACATCCCGATGCCGGTGCCACACATCAGGATGCCCCGCGCGAATTCCCCCGAGGCGACCCGCCGGGCCACGGCTCGGCCGTATTCGGGATAGTCGCAAGAGGCGCTGCTGCCAGGGCCCACATCTTCCACCGGGTGGCCGAGACGTGCGAGTTCCTGCTTGATCCGCTCCTTGAGCGGATAGGCGGCGTGGTCGCTGCCGATGATGATGGCCGGAAGGTTTTTCATGGTCTTGTCCTTGTCTGGGCGGCGATGCCGCTTCAATCTCGCCAAGCCTGCAGCACGAGGGTGGCGTTGGTCCCGCCGAACCCGAAACTGTTGCTCATGGCTGTGGTAATGGTTGCCTGCCGGGCCGCATGCGGGACATAATCGAGGTCGCAGGCCGGGTCCGGGTGCTCCAGGTTGATGGTGGGCGGAATGGTTGCATTCCGGATCGCCAGGGCACAGAAGGCCGCTTCCACGCCCCCGGCTGCGCCGATGAGATGGCCGGTCATCGACTTGGAAGCACTGACGGGAATTGCATGGGCCCGCTCCCCGAAGACCGACTTGATGGCCAGGGTTTCCAAGGCATCGTTGAGGGGGGTTCCGGTGCCGTGGGCGTTGATGTAGTCGATGTCGCCTGGCCCGAGGCCGGCGTCGGCCAGGGCTGCCCGCATGCAGCGGATCGCGCCGTCGGCGTCCGGCGGCGGTTGGGTGAGGTGGTGGGCGTCGCAGCTGCTGCCGTAGCCGGCGACCTCGGCGTAGATCCGGGCGCCGCGCGCCAGGGCCTGATCCAGCCGCTCGAGAATCAAGAAGCCGGCGCCTTCGCCCACCACGAAGCCGTCGCGCTTTCGGTCGAAGGGCCGCGATGCCTGCTCGGGAGCCTCGTTGCAGGTGGACAGGGCTCTCATGGCCGCGAAGCCGGCGATGCACGTCGGGGCCACCACCGCTTCCGTGCCGCCGGCGATGGCGGCGTCCACCTGCCCGGCGCGGATCATGCGGGCCGCCTCACCCACCGCGTGGGTGCCGGCGGCGCAGGCGGTGGAAAAAGTCAGGTTGGGGCCGCGGACGCCGATATCCATGGCAACGATGCCCGCGGCCATGTTGCTGATCATCATCGGCACGAAGAAAGGGCTGACCCATCGGGGGCCTCGCTGGGAGACGGTACGGCAGTTGGTTTCCAGAAGCGATAGGCCGCCCATGGCGCAGCCGGCCACCACCGCAATTCTTTCGGAGCCGGGGTTGCCAATGGAAAGACCAGCGTCGTCAAGCGCCATACGGGCGGCGGCGCAGGCGAAAGCCACGAAGGGCTCGGCCCGGGCGGCCAGCTTGCGCGGTAAAAAATCGGCGGCCTTGAACCCCCTCACCTCGGCGGCGATGCGCGTGTCAAACCCGCTGGCGTCAAAACGCGTGATCGGCCCGACGCCAGAGCGGCCGCGACAAAGCGCCGCCCAGGATGCGGTGGTGCCGACGCCCAGCGGCGTGACCAACCCGATGCCGGTTATGACGACACGCCGGCGCACAACGGCAGTTCGACTTTTCCGGGGCTGCGGACGGCCTCCCCCGGCTGGTGGGACGCGTCAATGGTTGTTGATGTAGTCGATGGCATCCTGGACCGTCTTGAGATTTTCGGCGTCCTCGTCGGAGATCTCGATTTCGAAGGCTTCCTCCATGGACATGATCAGTTCCACCAAGTCAAGGGAATCAGCTCCCAGGTCTTCCACGAACGAAGCCTCGGGAACCACCTCCGTGGGATCCACACCGAGCTTTTCGGCGATGATTTTTTTTACCTTGTCTTGAACCGACATGCATCCTCCTCGCTCAACAGGCTTGTCTGGTTGTCCGTTACTGCAAGCGGTGCGCTGACGGATTCTCGGCGCGGCGGGTTTTCGGCTACATGTACATTCCGCCGTTGACGTGGAGCACCTGGCCGGTGATGTAGCCGGCCGCCTCGGAGGCGAGAAACCCCACCGCGGCGGCGACTTCTTCGGCGGTGCCGATCCGTCCCAGCGGAATGGTGGAGATGAGGGCTTCGCGTGCAGCGGGCTCCAGGGCGGCCGCCATGTCCGTGTCCACCAGGCCGGGGGCCACGGCGTTGACCGTTACCCCGCGGGATGCCAGCTCCCGGGCCAGCGACTTGGCCAGGCCGATGAGGCCTGCCTTGGCCGCCGCGTAGTTGGCCTGCCCGGCATTGCCGGCGGCGCCCACTACCGAGGAGACCAGGATGATGCGGCCGCTGCGTTGGCGGGCCATTGGGCGCGCCGCGGCCCGGACGCAGTGAAAGGCCCCGGTCAGGTCGGTGGCGATGACGGCATCCCAGTCCGCCGGCGACATGCGCATGACCAGGTTGTCGCGGGTGATGCCGGCGTTGCACACCAGCACGTCGATGCGCCCGGTTTCGGTCAGGACCTGGTCGAAAAAAGCCGCCACCGCGGCACCGTCGGCCACGTCCACCGCTACGGCCGACACGTCGGCCCCCGCGGCCCGGCAGGCGGCCAGCGTTTCCGCCGCCGCCGTCGTATCGCTGCGGTAGTTGAAAAACAGGCGGGGCCGCGTGGCTGCCAAGGCCAGGCAGATGGCCCGGCCGATACCCCGGGATCCTCCGGTGACCACCACCGTCGGCTGCGTTTTGGGTTTCATCGGCGCCCCCGCGTCGTCACATCCTTAGCGTAGATAAGGTCAACCTGCAATGGCCCCGGAAGCCACCGGCTGCCCGGGAGGCAGGCGCCGCGCTATACCTCGTCGCCGCCGGTAACGTTGCGGCCCTTGTAGCTGCCACAGGAAGGGCAGGCATGGTGCGGCAGGCGCTTTTCGCCGCACTGGGGGCAGGGAACGAGATTGGGCGCTTCGGTTTTCTTGTGGGCCCGGCGCATGCCGCGCTTGGATTTGGAGGTCTTGTGTTTGGGCAGAGCCATGGCTATCTCCTAACAAATTGAATTATCGGAAAAAATAAAAGCCCGCAGGCGGGCCGCACTGTAACTAATGAAAACCCCGGACCTTGTCAAGACATTTCCCGCGCCCGGCCCATCGACGAGGTTGTCCTCGGCCCACCGATGTGCTATCAAAACCATTTGGCTTCGGCAAAGAGCCGAAGTCCGTTATTCTTGTATGCCAAACTCATCAAACCGGCAAGGTTGTTTTTATGGCTCCCATCGTCACCCGTTTCGCCCCTAGCCCCACCGGCTACCTGCACGTCGGCGGGGCCCGCACCGCCCTGTTCAATTGGCTGTACGCCCGCCACACCGGGGGCCGCTTCATCCTGCGCATCGAGGACACGGACACGGTGCGCTCCACCCGGGAATCGGTGGAAGCGATTTTCGAAGCCTTGAAGTGGCTGGAAATCGACTGGGACGAGGGGCCCTACTTCCAATCCCGGCGCACCGATATCTATATAGAGTACGCCAAGCGCCTCTATGAAAGTGGACATGCCTACTACTGTACGTGCAGCCCGGAGGCGGTGGAAGCGATGCGCCAGCGGGCCATGGCCGCCGGCGCCAATCCGCGCTACGACGGTACCTGCCGCGACAAGGGGCTCGGTCCCCGGCCCGGGGCCGTGCTGCGCTTCCGCTCCCCGGCCACCGGTACCACGGTGTTGGACGATGCCGTCAAGGGCCCCATCGCCTTCCAGAACGCCGAGATGGACGATTTCGTCCTCGTGCGCAGCGACGGGACCCCCACCTACAACTTCGTGGTGGTGGTGGATGACATCACCATGGGGGTCAATACCATCATCCGCGGCGACGACCACGTGATGAATACCCCCAAGCAGATTCAAATCTACCGGGCACTGGGGGCGCCCCTGCCCGTCTTCGCCCACGTGCCCATGGTGCTGGGGCCGGACCGCACCCGGCTGAGCAAACGCCACGGCGCCATGTCGGTGACCGCCTACCGCGACATGGGGTACCTGCCCGAGGCCTTCATCAACTACCTGGTGCGCCTGGGATGGTCCCACGGAGACCAGGAGTTTTTCACCCGCGCCGAGCTTGTCGAGAAGTTTTCCCTGGAAAACATCGGCCGCTCGGCCGGGATTTTCGACCTGGCCAAGCTCCAGGCCCTCAACGCGGACCATATCCAGGCCGCCGCCCCGGAGGCCCTGGTGGCCCACCTGGAGCCGATCCTGGTGCAAAAGGGGCTGGCGCCGGACGCCGTGCCGTCCTTGCCCAAGGTGATCGCCACCTTGCAGCCGCGTAGCAAGACCCTGGAGGAAATGGCGGACCAGGCGCGCTTCTACTTCGAAGAGACGGTGGACTACGACCCGGCGGCGGTCAAAAAGGTGTTCAAGCCGGCCGTCGTCGAGCCGCTGCGAAAATTGCTGGCCGAGCTGGAGAAGCTCGATCCCTTCACCGAGGTCGGCCTGGAGGAGGCGTTTAGCGCCGTGATGGAGGCCACCGGATTGAAGCTGGGCAAGATCGCCCAGCCGGTGCGCTTGGCCCTCACCGGCCGCACCGCCAGCCCGGGGATCTTCGAGACCATCGAGGCCCTGGGCCGGGACAAGACGATGGACCGCCTGCGCCGGGCCCTGGATTTTCTCGATCGCATGGAAGGGCAAACAGGGGCTTGACGGGCCGACCGGATTTCATTATATTACCGATCCACTGCTGAGGGATCGTCTAGCGGCAGGACGACGGGTTCTGGCCCCGTTAACCTAGGTTCGAATCCTAGTCCCTCAGCCAAAATCAAAATTGGCGGCGGCCCGAAACGCCGAAAAATCATAAAAAAAATCGGGGGGCTTGCGGAAACGCAGCCTCCCGATTTTTTTTGTCAGGCGCCGAAGCGGTTTTAAGCAATGAGACTGGCACCATACACCTTGCAGCCGCCTTGGGAACTCCGGCGGTATGCATAGCGGGTGGTGGAGATTTCGGGCATATGATTCCCTACCCAGAAGACCTTGATACGGGAGGACGCCCTTTGCCT
>DQXI01000061.1 GCA_011042305.1 Desulfobacteraceae bacterium | reverse complement strand
TGCCTGGTGTCCGGCTCGGGCAACGTGGCCCAGTACACCGTGGAAAAAATTCTGCAGCTGGGCGGCAAGGTGGTCACCCTTTCGGATTCCTCCGGCTATATCTACGATGCCGCGGGCATCGACCGGGACAAGCTCGATTACGTCAAGCGCCTGAAGAACATCCGCCGGGCGCGGATCATGGAGTACGTGGACAAGTACAGCGAGGCGGTCTACACCGAGGCTGACAGCACCCTGGGATACAACCCGCTCTGGGATCACCAGGCCGACTGCGCCTTTCCCTGCGCCACCCAGAACGAGATCAACGCCAAGGACGCCGAAAACCTGGTGCGCCAGGGTGTCTCCCTGGTCTGCGAGGGGGCCAACATGCCCTGCACCCCGGAGGCCATCGACATCCTGCTGGACCACAAGGTGCTCTACGCGCCGGGCAAGGCGGCCAATGCCGGCGGGGTGGCGGTGTCGGGGCTCGAGATGGCCCAGAACAGCATGCGGCTCAATTGGCCGCGCGAGGAGGTGGACAACCGCCTGAAGATCATCATGCGCAGCATCCACCGCACCTGCCTGGACGCCGCCGCCGAGTTCGGCACGCCGGGCAACTACCTGGCGGGCGCCAATATCGCCGGCTTCGTCAAGGTGGTCAACGCCATGCTCGACCAGGGCCTGGTGTAACCCGGCAGTATCGAAATCCACCACGGACGGGCGCGAGAGCGGATGAACCCGCTCTTTGGGGGCCGCCTTCCCGGGCGCCCGTCCGCGGTGAATGCCGCCTATGGCAGCTTGAGCCAGAAGGGGCGGGCCGGTACGGCGGCCGGGTTCTCCCGGCCGCTTCCCGTTCAATCTCCGAATCGCTCGGCAACAAACCGGTCCAGGTCCACCAGCAGGCGACGGTCGGCCTCGGTGATGTCGGCCTGCGAAAGCAGCCCGGCGATTTCTTCCCGGGCCGCTGCCGGCGTGAGGCGCGGACGGCCCCGGTAGTCCACCGGCGGCGGCGCCCCCCGGGGGGGATCGATGCGTTCAAAGTGCGCCCGCCGGGCCTTTTCGATCGGTTCCGGGTGGGGACCGGGAAAGTTGCGAAACAGGATGCGCGTTGCCAGGATCCGGGCCAACGGGTCGGCAAAGCGCTCGATCAGCGATGGGCGTGTTTCCACCGGGGCCTGGTGCCACCGGTCGAAGGCCGCCAGATCGTCCTTTTGCCAAAAACCGTGATCGTAGAGGGCCGCATCCGGGTCCACCTCAGGCACCTCGGGATAACGGTAGGCGCGATGATAGGCGGCGATTTCCGCCAGCAGCCGCGGCTGCCGTTGCAAGCGCTCCAGGTTCTGCTGCGCCAGCGTGCGCCGCGGGGCGTCCAACTGCGCCCAATAGCGGGGAAGCGGCGGCAGGACCAGGGGCGGCTCGCCGTATTTCTTGCGCACCACGCGGGTGGTATCCGGTACGTTGGTGACGGCGGCCTCGGCCAGTTCGGGCCAATCCAGGCGCAGCCAAAGGCGCTGGTTGGCATAGGCGGTGGAGGCCCCGAGCCCCAGGGCGGGCGCCAGGTGGGCGTTGGTACCGCCGAATTCGCTGGAGACCAGCAGGGTGAGTCGATGCGGGCCGGCAGGGCTGGTAAAAAGCGGCGGTGTCTGCCGGATGCAGTCCTGGTCCACCGCCTTGTCGAAGCGGCTGCAAAGATACTCCCAGGTGTCCGCTTCGGTCTTGAAACGCCGGGCCAGGGCCACCAGGGCTGTCACGTCGCTCATGGCCGTGTGGAACGGCGGAGCGGCCAGGCGGTTGGCCGTCGCCAGCGCGTCCAGCTTGAGGCTGGGTTGGCCGTTGTCTTCCGGCCACTGGAGCACTGCGGGCTTGAAGAGACGGTAGACGGCGGCGAAGGGCAGCAGGTCCATCCGGCCGCACTCGTGGTGGTACTGGTGCGTGTAGGGGGGAAGCAGGTTGCGGTAGAAGGCGAAACGCAAAAACTCGTCGTCAAACCCCAGAGAGTTGTACCCCACGCTGATGGTTTGGGGACGGTTGACCAGGGCGTGGATCCATCGCACCGCTTCGTATTCGCTGCGGCCGTCGACAAGGGTTCCGGGGCCGATGCGATGGACGAGCATGGCCTGCGGGGAGGGCACCACGTCCGGTCTCAGGGCGATGGCCAGCTCGTAGCGCTCGACCTCATTGAGGTCGAAGTCGGTGCGGATGGCGGCGAACTGGAGCACCTGGTCGAAGGCCGGATTCAGGCCGGTGGTTTCCAGATCGTAGAACAGGTAGGTTTTCAACGTGGCTGGCCTTTTTTTATGCGCGGGAGGTCGGCCGCGCTTTTTGGCGGAGCGTTTTCCCCACATAGAAGAGAGCCTCCGGCTTGTCAATCGATTCAAGCCGGTCGCTTTTCACAGGTTCCCGGCCAGGGCAAGCTGGTTTTTGTTGACCGCCAGTTTCAAGCCGGGTTGAAGGTACTCGTGGGGGGCGATCGTAAAGGGAACAAAGGCGAGCATGGCGGACCTGGGCCGGATGCGGACGGCAGCCAGGCGGGGGTGGTACCGGCGTGGCGGCCGGGCCACGACGGCCAGGACCACCTTGAGACTGTCCACGGCCTCGGCCACCGGCAAGGTGACGGCAAGCAGCTGCTGCCGGGGCAGCTTTTCCAGGGGCGCCACCGCCGGTTGGGCCAGGGTCAGGGTGCGTGCCAGGACGAGCAGGGTAGCCGGCCGTACCTTGAAGGCCGGCGCCCAGAAGTGAAACCGGCGCGATTCCCAGTCGGCCTTTGGAACCGTCGGGAGGTTGGCAAGACGCGCCAGGTCGGCGAAGCTGGCCAGGGGGATGCCTTCCACCCGAGCGCGGATGCGCCAGAAGGGCAGGTAAACGTCGGCGGCGCCGGGCATCGGTACTTCGGCGGTGTGAATCTCTTCCAGGCCTTTGGAGGTTGCCCGCCAGAGGCGGTCGCAGTGGCGGCAGGTCAGCACCAGGGTGTCGCGGCGGCCTTCCAGGTCTCGGCCGCAGGACGGGCAGAGGGCCGGAATGAAACGCAGGTGGTCGCCGGCTGGCCCGCCAGGGTGAGTTTCCGGCGGAGGCGCCTGGGCGTTGTGGGCCAGGGGGCGGTTGAGGACGCCGTCGTAGAGGCGCCGCCCCCGCTGGTAGACCGGCGCGTAGATCAAGCTGAGGGATTCGCCGACCCGGGTTTGCAGGTAAATGGGGGGCGGCTGGCGGGAAGCCTGGCGCCGGGTAAAAAAAGCCAGTGCCTGTCGCTGGTCGCCGATGGGCTCAAGGAAGCAGCCGGTCGTGGCGGGAGTGACGAATTTGAGCCGCAGGGCCTGGCTGCGCAAGCCCAGCGAAGGTGGAAACGCCGGATCGTCGACGGCGCAGTGGCTTTCGTCGGCGAAGCGATGCCGGACGCCTTCCGTCCCGCAGGTGAAGATGGTCCCCTTGAAGCGCCAGTAGGGGACATAGGTCAGGTCCCGGTCCGCCGGCGCCCGGTGCGGCAGCACGTAGCGGGCCACATCGCGGGGCAGCAGGTAGGAAGCCACCTTGCAAAAGCCGCAACGGTAGAGCCGGTCGCTTTCCTCGAGGACGGCCGGTGCCCCGCATTGGGGACACTGGTGGTCGATGCGCAGTTCGATGGGCATACCTCTCTGGTGGTTCCAAGCGCCTTCGGCGCGTTCCAGGGTTCAAAAACCAAATTTCCGGTTTTATTTCTCCTTATGTCTTTCACCGCACTGGTTGCAGAAGCTGGCGTCGGGAAGATTTTCGGCGCCGCAGTACGCGCAGTGCCATGGCGCCGGGACCGCGTCGGCCGGGCGGCCGCAGCGGGGGCAGAAGCGGGCGTTGGGCGCCAGGTTTTTGCCGCAGTGGGCGCACTGGCGGAAGACCACCTGTTGGTGGCCGCAAAACGGGCAGAAGCGCGCCTGGGCCGGAATCGTCTGCCCGCAGTCCGGGCAGCTCGTCACCGCCGCCTCGGGAACCGGGATGGCGCCTGCTGACGTCCCCCCGCCGTCCTGAAGCAGCCGAGCAAACATGGCCGGCAGCATCAAGCCGATGCCCGCCCCCATGGCCTCGCCCGTGGCCCCGGCGCCGTCGGCCGCCTTTTCCATCGCCATGGCCGCTTTCATCCGGGCCAGCCGTTCCAGGTCCGGCAGGGCGCCGAGGCGGCTGCGGTCGTCGATGGCCTGCTGGACCTCGGGGGGCGGGGTGATGGCGTTGATGTACAGGTGGGTCAGGGCCATTCCGAAACGGGCCAAGTCGGACTTGAGTCGCCGGGCCAAGGCTTCGGAGAGCTGGTCGTATCGGGCCGGCAGGTCGAAGATCGTGTCGATGGTCTCGCCCATGTAATCGTTGAATCGCGAGACGATGACCCGGTTGAGATATCCTTCCACCGCCTCGGTGGTGAAGATGCCACGGGTTCCCACCAGGCTGTTGATGAACAGGATCGGTTGCACCACCTGGACATTGAAGACCCCGAAGGCCCGCAGCCGCACCAGGCCGAGCTCGGCGTCGCGGAAAGCCACCGGGTCCCGCGTGCCCCACTTCAGATCGGTGAATACTTTCAGGTTGACGAAATAGACTTCGGCGCGCAAGGGGCTGCTCAGGCCCCACGGAACGCTGAGGATCTTGGTGAGCACGGGGAGGTTGAGGGTTTTGAGCGTGTGGCGGCCTGGTCCGAAGGCCTCCAGGGCGCGTCCCTGATAAAAAAAGACTGCCGCCTGGCTGTCGCGGACCGTCAGTTGGGCGCCCCATTTGATTTCACCCGAGCCCTCCGCCGGCAGTCGCTGGACAATGGTGTCCCCCGTGGGATCCAGCCATTCGAGGTTCTCCAAGAAGACAAGGTTGTCGGTGCCCATGGCGCCCCTCCCTTCGCAGGTTGTCGGAAAACATGAAGTGGTTATAGGCAATCGGAGTGATAAAGTAAACCGGTGTAGGGCGACGGGGCCGGCGCGCTTTTTACCCCTACAAGAACCCTGAAAGGCTGGAAAAACCAGGCCTGGAAATATGTCGGTCAAAATTCGGGTTGCACGAATCGGGGCGATCGTATAGAAGAGCGTTGATCTTTATCCTTTTTTATCCACTGGTTGACAGCACGGGCGACGCCCGGTCGAGCGGCAGGAAATCCGAACGTGATCCGGCGCGGCAAGCCGCCCCGGCAGCGGCGGGCCGCTATCAACGATGATCGGCGAGAAGGAGGAGACGGATGCGCATTGAAAAGCGAATCGCGGGCAGGTGGGGATGGTTTTTCGCGGCGGTGGCGATTCTCGGCTTGACTGCGGTGGCGGTTGCCGCCGAGGAACTGTGTGTGCCGCTGGATGTGATTACCATCGAAGCGCCTGCCGGCGTGGCGGCTGAACGCAGCCCGGTGGACTTTCCCCACGGCCAGCATTTTTCCATGGCCTGCACCGAGTGCCACCATAAATGGCAGGGAACGGACGAGAACCTCAGTTGCGCCACCGCCGGTTGTCATGACTTGACGGCAGCGCCGAAAAAAGGTTCCGGCATCCCGGATCGCCGGTACTACAAAAACGCTTTTCACCGCTCGTGCATCGGCTGCCACAAAAAGATCAAGACCGCCAACCTGGAGGCGGAGGCGGCCAAGAGCGTCAACACCGTGATTCTGCCCGGCGGTCCCACCGGTTGCGTGGAGTGCCATCCCCGATAACCCGCCAGCCCGGTCCCTCCGGGCCCGTGAGACCCGGAGGGAAATACAGGCCGCAACAGTCCCTCCTTCCGTGTTTCATGCCCTCGGCCCCTTTCGACATTCACCGCTTCATGGCCGTGCTGGGGTCCCATTATCCCGAGTGGCAGGCCCCGGTGGTGACCCTCATCGCCGAGCGCGGGGCTACACCCTTTGAAATCCTGGTATCGACCCTTCTTTCGTTGAGGACCAAGGACCAGGTGACTATCGTCGCCTCGCGGCGCCTGCTGGCGGCGGCGCGCACCCCCGAAGCCATTCTGGCGTTGGATGTCGACGCCATCGGCCGGCTGATCTACCCGGTGGGCTTCTGGAAAACCAAGGCCGAGCGGCTGCGCCAGGTCAGCGCCGTGCTCATCGAGCGTCACGGCGGCCAGGTGCCGGCGAGCCTGGAGGCGCTGCTGGCGTTGCCCGGCGTGGGACGCAAGACCGCCAACCTCGTACGTATCGAAGGCTTCGGTCTCGACGGCATCTGCGTCGACACCCACGTGCACCGGATCAGCAACCGGGTCGGCTACGTGCGCACCAAAACGCCGGAGCAAACCGAAATGCGGCTGCGCGGCAAGTTGCCCCGCCGCTACTGGGTGCGCTACAATGAGATCCTCGTGGCTTTCGGTCAGGTGATCTGCCAACCGGTGTCCCCCTGGTGCAGCCGTTGCCCGGTGGCGGACCTGTGCCGCCAAGTCGGGGTAAAGCACCGCCGCTGATGGTCGGAGGAGAATGTGGCTGCATTTTATGGCCTTTTGCTTTTCCAAGCCTGGAGCCGCTCATGTCCCGTCGCATCAAACTGGTTTCCTGGAACGTCAACGGTCTCAACGCCGCCATGAAGAAGGGCTTCGCCGATTCGCTGCGCCGGCTGGACGCCGACGTCGTCGGCATCCAGGAGACCAAGCTCCAGGAGGAAAAACTCACCGAGGCCATGAGGGAGGTGGACGGCTACCGCTCCTACTGGTCCTTTTGCACGGTGAAGAAGGGCTACAGCGGTACGGCCGTTTACAGCCGCCTTGAGCCGGCGGCCGTCGGCTACGGCATGGGGCGGCCCGAGTTCGACAACGAGGGGCGGATCGTGTGGTTGGACCTGGGCGATTTCGTCCTGTTCAACGTCTATTTTCCCAACGGCCAGATGGGCGACGACCGGCTCGACTACAAGCTGCGCTTCTACGAGGCTTTTTTCGACCACTGCAACGATTTGCGGCGCCAGGGCCGGTCCCTGGTGATCTGCGGTGACTACAACACCGCCCACAACGAGATCGACCTGAAAAATCCACGGTCCAACGAAAACACCTCCGGCTTTTTGCGTATCGAGCGCGACTGGCTGGACCGCATCGTGGCCGACGGATACGTGGACACGTTTCGCCATCTTTACCCGGAGGCGGTCAAGTACTCGTGGTGGACGTATCGTTTCAAGGCGCGGGAACGCAACGCGGGGTGGCGCATCGACTACTTTTTTGTTACCCAGGATGTCATCGACCGTGGGTGGGTGTGCGAGGCCTTGATCGAGAACGACATCTTCGGCTCGGACCACTGTCCGGTGGGGCTGGTGCTGGAGATTTGAATGACCAATGACCCTCCAACCACGCCGTGCCCGTCGCGGGCGGCCATTCGCGCCAAGGCCAGCCGGGGGCTGCAGCCGGGGGACTGCTTCATCGCCCGGCGCACCTTCACCGAGGCCGAGGTGCGCCATTTCGCCGCCATGAGCCGGGATTACAACCCGGTGCACTTCGAGCCGCGCTGGACAACCCTGAAAGGCTTTCAACGTCCGGTATGCCACGGCCTGCTGGTGGGCAGCCTGCTCACGGAGATCGGCGGCCAGATCGGATGGCTGGCTTCGTCCATGGCCTTTCGTTTCCGGCGCCCGGTCTACCCCGGCGACACGGTCACCTGCCGCATGACCCTGCTGGCGGTGGACGAACGCTGGCGGGCCCGGGCCGAGGCGGTGTTTTTGAATCAGCGGCAGGAAACAGTGATCGAGGCCAACCTGGAGGGAATCGTTCCCGGCCCCGGGGAGCAGGCGCTGCTGCAAGAGATGATGGCCGCCGGGGATCCGACCAACGGTTTGGCGGGCGGAAAGGACGATCGATGAGGATGCGCATCACCTACTGCGTGCGCTGAAACTACCAGCCACGAGCCGCCCGGGTGGCGGAAGCGGTCAAGGAGAAGTACGGCATCGACGTGGATCTGGTGCCCGGCGACGGCGGGGTTTTTCTCGTGGAGCTCGACGGTCGGACGATTTTCCAGCGTCGACTGGGCGTCAAGATCCCTGAGCCGGAGGGGATGGTGGCTCTGGTGGCCGAGCGTCTCGAGGGGTAGCGGGACTTCTTGTCGGTTCCGGACGCAGGCCGATCCGAAAACTTCAAAAGTCGCCGTCACCGATTTGTTCAGACCGGCCACGGCAGCAGCCTGCGGCAGGAATGCTGGCAAAAGATTTACCCGCCCAATTTTCCGTGCCGGGCCAAAAAGCGGCGAAACCCGGCCCGCTCGGCTTCGAGGGCCTGGCCCAGGGTGGCGCCGGCGCGGCTGCGAATCAACCGACGCAAGGTGGCGACCATGAGCGGATCGTTGGCGGCGATCATGCCGGCCACTTCACGGGCGCGCTCGAGCAATTGCCCCGGCGGCACGACTTCGTTGACCAGTCCGGTGGCCAGGGCCCGCTGGGCGTCTATCCAGGCGCCGGTGAGCGACAGTTGCAGGGCCATGCGTCGGCCCACGGCCTCTTGCAGCAGCTGGCTCATTCCCCATCCCGGGTGGATGCCGACCTTTACGTGGGTGTCCGCGAAGGCCGCCTCGGTGGAGGCGATGAGAAAATCGCAGTTCAACGCCAGTTCGAAGCCGCCGGTGACCGCCGGCCCGTTGATCGCGCCGATCAGGGGTTTTCCCAGCCTTGCCAGCACGTCGGGCAGATCGCTCCCGTCGCCCCGGGGATCGATGAGGTTCTCGGTGCCGATGACCTTGAGGTCCAAGCCGGCGCAGAAGGCGGAGCCGGCGCCGGTGATCACCACCACCCGCACGGCCGCGTCGGCCGCCGCCGCTTCCAGCACGTCGTAGAGCGCTGCCAGCAGGGCCTGGTTCAAGGCATTGCGCCGCTGGGGGCGGTTCAGGGTGATCCAGGCCGTACCGCCTCGAAGGTCGTACAAAACTTCCCGCGTTGCCATCCGGTGTCTTTCTCCCACTGTTTCAAGTGCCGTCGCGGACCAGCATGGTGGCCGGGTCTAGCACCAGGGACAGTTCGCCGACGCCCCGCAGGGGCTGAACCTGGATACTGCCGGCCTCGGGGGACAACTGCACCAGGATGTCGAAGAGGTCGCCCACCGGTTGAATCTGGGGCGGCAGGCCGTCTTCGCCGGGGGCTTCGTGGCGGTGGGTGCGCACCGTGAACCAGGTGCGAAGCCGGAAGCGACCGGCCAGTGCCTTGAGGTCCGCCAGCATCGCCGCGCTGGTCGGTTCATCGAAGGGCAGGCCGTCGACCAGGAGCACCTCGGGCTGGAAGATGCCCTGGGCGGTGAGATCGGTCATGCGCTCCTCGAGACGGGGGGCGCTGAAGCCCTCCACGCGAAAGGTCATGATGAACAGGTGCGGTTGGAGCGACTCCCACAGGGGGCCGATTTCCCGCACCGCCTGCTCGGCCGCCGCCGTCTGGAGCACCTCCCGGTACCAGAGCGAGACTTTCTGCACGGGGTCGTTGAGGCTGATATGCAGCACGTTGCGGCCATCGATGAGGCTGTCAAGGGCCAGTTGCACCAGGAAGGCGGTTTTCCCCACCCCGGCACGGGCCAGCACGGCGCCGAAGCCCCCCGGCGCCAGGGGCGCTTCGGCGGCGCGGTTGAGGATGCGCATCGGATTGCGCAGCATCAGTTCGTTCTTGAGCATCTAACGGCTCCTTTATCGGTTGTCGGTTGTCAGTTATGGCTATCGGTGAGCAGTTGTAGACGGTTTTGCCGGCAAACATATCACCGATAGATGCGTTTACCTGTCGCGCCGCGTTGCCGTTATTTCTTTTTTTCCGCCGCCTGTCGAATCAGCTCTTCGGCGATGGACCGGGGCACTTGGCGGTAGGCGGCGAATTCCATCGTAAACTGGGCCTTGCCTTGGGTCGAGGATCGCAGCACGGTGGAAAAGCCGAACATTTCCGCCAGCGGCACCTGGGCCTCGATCACGCACATGGGCCCTTCGTCCTGGGCGCCGACGATCATGCCGCGGCGTTGGTTGAGCAGCCCCATGGCAGCCCCCTGGAACTCGCTGGGCGTTTCCACCGTCACTTTCATGATCGGCTCCATGATCACCGGGGCAGCCTTGTGGTAGCCTTCTCGAAAGGCGCCGCGGGCGGCGGCCTGGAAGGCCATGTCCGAGGAGTCCACCGCGTGGGCCGCGCCGTCGTTGATGGTCACCTTCACCCCGGTGACCGGAAAGCCCATCAGCGGCCCCTTGGCCAGGCAGTTGCGAAAGCCCTTCTCGCAGGCCGGGATGAAGGCGGTGGGAATGGCGCCGCCGGTGACCTGGTTTTCGAAAACGAAGTCGGCTTCGGAAGTCGGTTCGATGGTGCCGGCGACCCGCCCGAACTGGCCTGCGCCGCCGGTCTGCTTCTTGTGGGTGTAGTTGAACGGGGCCGCCTGGGTGATGGTTTCGCGGTAGGCCACCTGGGGTTGACCGGTTTCCACCTCGGCCTTGTACTCGCGGCGCATCCGCTCCACGTAGACCTCCAGGTGCAGCTCGCCCATGCCCTCGATGATCGTCTGGCCGGTCTCCTCGTTGACGAAGCTGCGAAACGTCGGGTCCTCCTTGGTGAAACGGTTGAGGGCCTTGGACATGTTGATCTGGGACTTGTTGTCCTTGGGCACGATGGACAGGGAGATCACCGGCTCGGGCACGAACATGGAGGTCATCGTCAGGCGCAGCTCCGGGCTGGTGAAGGTGTCCCCCGAGGCGCAGTCGATGCCGAACAGGGCGCCGATGAAACCGGCGGGGATCTGGTCGATGTCCTCCATCTGGTCGGCGTGGATGCGCACCAGGCGGCCGATTTTCACTTTCCGGCCGCTGCG
>DQXI01000060.1 GCA_011042305.1 Desulfobacteraceae bacterium | reverse complement strand
CCCTGGAGGTAAGCTCAGACAATGACGGCTGAATTCTGGCACTGGTGGCAGCACCTGCCCGAAACCATCGACCCGGTGCTCTTCGCTGTCGGGGGCTTTCGCATCCAGTACTACGGGCTGATGTACATCGTGGCCTTCGGCTTGACCTACGTGCTGGTGCGCCACCGGGTGCAACACGAGGCGCGTTTTCAATCCGTTTCCCTGACGCAGGTCCAGGACCTGCTCACCGTGATGATCCTGGGGGTGATCGTGGGCGGCCGGTTCGGTTACGTGCTTTTTTACAACCTGCGCTACTACCTGGCCAATCCCCTGGAGATCGTGTTGCCGTTCCGCTTGGAGGGCGGCTTCCAGTTTACCGGGATCGCCGGCATGTCGTTTCACGGCGGATTGATCGGCGTGCTGGCCGCCACCTGGATCTACGTTCGGCGCGGCGGATTGGACTACCGCGAGGTCGCCGATCTGTTCGCCCCGGCGGTGCCCCTGGGCTACGCCTTCGGGCGGTTGGGCAACTTCATCAACGGCGAGTTGTACGGCCGGGTCACCACCGCCCCCATCGGCATGCACTTCCCCTTGGCGCCCGGCCCGGGGCTGCGTCACCCCTCCCAGCTTTACGAGGCGTTTTTCGAGGGCTTGGTGCTTTTTGCCGTCCTCTGGGCGCTGAGGCGCCGGCCCCTGCCCCGGGGCGCCATGCTGGCCTTGTACCTCGCGGGCTACGGCGTGGTGCGCTTTTTCATCGAATACTTCCGCCAGCCCGACGCCCATCTGGGGTTCGTCTGGATGCGCTTTTCCATGGGCCAGCTGCTCTGCCTGGCCATGACGGGCGCCGGCGTGGGGCTTTACGCCTACTACCGCCGACGGGATTGCCAATAGGGGCTGAACCGGCTATGGCAACGGGCGAGGGATTGATGACGGATTGGACGCCAAGAAATGAACTGAAAAGGAGATTCGCATGTACGTCGGTCGGGTGATGCACACGGAGCTGGTGACGGTATCGCCGGATACCTCCCTGATGAAGGCGCGCGACATCCTCGAGGAGCGCAAGATCGCCCACCTGCTGGTGGTCAACGCCCGGGGCGAGCTGGTGGGGATCGTGTCGGACCGGGATCTGAGGCAGAACTGGGCCTCGCCGGCCGTGGCCTTGAGCAAGCACGAGCTCAACTACCTGCTGGCCAAGGTGACCGTCGAGCACATCATGGTCAAGAAGATCCTTACCGTCTCCCCCCTGACCACCATCGAGCGGGCGGCCCTGATCATGCAGGAGCACCGCATCAGCGCTCTGCCGGTGCTCGACGAGGGGCGGCTGGCGGGGATCATCACTTCCCGGGACGTGATGCAGGTGCTGCTCGAGGCCATCGGCATCGACGAGGACAGCCGGCGGCTGACGGTGATCTGCGAGGATCGCATCGGTTTTCTCGCCGACATGAGCCGCTTGCTGCGCGACGAGGGAATCAACATCCGCTCGCTGTTCGCCTGGCCGGACAAGAAGTTTCCCGGCTACTACCACCTTGTGATGCGGGTGCGGGCCGCCGACGGCGACAAGGCCCTGACGGTGCTGGAGCAAAACGGCTACAAGGTGCTCACGGCCTACGCCAAGGACCTTGCGCCCTTTCTGGCGAGCCATTGAGGATGGGGGGCAGGGCCCGGCCCAAGCCAGGGCCCCGCCCCGTCTGAAAAGTCGCCTATCGTTCGATCTTCAGCGCCAGGTACCCGGCGCCGGGCCGCTTGATGAGCAGCTCCAGGGGGGCGTCCTTGTCGAGCTTGGCCACGGCGTCGGCAAACCCCTTGGGCGATGCCACCGGCTTGTGGTTGAGTTCCTTGATGAGGTCCCCGGGACGGATCCCGGCCTCGGCGGCCTTGCCGTTCGGGTCCACCGCCGTCACCAGGGCGCCGGGTTCATTCGGCTCGAAACCGAAACGGCGCGCCGTCTGTTCGTCCACCGATCCCAGGCGCATCCCCAGGCGGTCGCCGTCGGCGCTTCCCGGTGCCGCTTCCCGCTGGGCGATCTTGTCGTCTTCCCGCTTGGCCAGCGTTACCCGGACCGTCTTGGTCTTACCGCCTCTGATCAGCTTGATCTTGACCTTTTCCCCCACCGGAAAGCTGGCGATGAGGCGGGACAGCTCGCGGCTGTCTTCCACCGGCTTGCCCGCCACGGCCACGATGATGTCATTTTCCTGGATGCCGGCCTTGGCGGCCGGATCGTCCGGATAGACCTTGACCACCAGGACCCCCTTGGCCTCCTCGAGGCCGTAGTAATCGGCCAGCTCCGGCGTCAGGTTCTGGATCCCCACCCCCAGCCACCCGCGGGTGACGGCGCCGCTTTCCTTCAGTTGCTCGATGATCCCCTTGGCCAGGTTGATGGGAATGGCGAAGCCGATCCCCTGGCCGCTGGCCACGATGGCCGTGTTGATGCCCACCACCTCGCCCTCGAGGTTGATCAGCGGGCCGCCGCTGTTGCCCGGGTTGATGGAGGCGTCGGTCTGGATGAAGTCGTCATAGGGCCCTGCGCCGATGATACGCCCCTTGGCGCTGACGATCCCCGCGGTGACGGTCTGCTCCAATCCGAAGGGGCTGCCCACCGCCATCACCCAGGCGCCTACCTTGAGGACGTCGGAGTCGCCCAGGGTCAAGGGAACCAGGCCATCGGCGCCCTCGATTTTGATCAGGGCCAGGTCCGTGTTCGGGTCCCGGCCGACGATTTTGGCATCGTATTCCTTCTCGTTGGCCAGGCGCACCTTGATGTCGTCCGCGTCCTCCACCACGTGGTTGTTGGTGACGATGTAGCCTTCCCGGTCGATGATGAAGCCGGAGCCGAGGCTGGGCTGTTTGAACTCGCGCTGGGGGCCCTGCTCCATGAAAGGACCGAAGAATTCCCGGAACGGGTCGCGGTCGCCGAAAAAGTGGCGGAACACCGGCCCGCCGCCCTTGATGGTCTTGACGGTGCGGATGTTTACCACCCCGGGGCGCGCCCGGGTTGCCAGGCCGGAAAAATCGCTCGGAATCATCTGCACCGCGTCGTCTGGGCGGGTGGCCGCCGGCGCGGGCAACGCACCGAGGGCCAGGGCGGCGGCACAGACCAAAACGATGATGAAGCGGGTTGCTGGGCGCATGATGGATATTCTCCTTTCGATGGCGTTAGCGGTAATGACAGTGGCCAATTATAAACACCTCGGGCGCCATGACAAGCCGGCGCCGGGGATCAGGTCAGCAGGGCGAAATACCCCAGGGCCGCCAGGATCAAGGCGAGGCAGGGCATCCAGAGGTGGCGGTACACCGACACGGGATCGGCCTTGAAATACTGGTTGGAGAGCACCAGGCAGAGGTGCAGCGGGGAGAGCAGCACCCCCACAAAGCCCCCGGTCATCGCCAGGATGAGGTAGGCCAGGGTCTGGCCGCCCGCGTCGTAGGCGGCGACGAGGGAGATGATGATGGGAAAGGCCGAGCCCACGAAGGCGATGGTGATCCCCGCCACCAGCCCCACGATCAGCGGCAGCGTCACGGCAATGGCCACCAGCGGTATCTGCCAGCGCATCAGCTCGTCGCTGACGGCATCCACCGCGTGGCTGTCCAGCAGCACGCCCTTGAAGACGAGGATGGCGGCCACCATGTAGACCATGGCGAGCATTTCCCGGCGCAGCACGATGCGCCGCCGCTGGACGCCGGGCATCCGGTTGGTGCGCCAGACCCACCCGATGGCGGCGCAGAGGGCGGCGATGAGCCCCAGCTCCTTGGACACGGCCGCCGCCGGCCCGGGGAGGACCGCCTCCAGCAGGCTGCCGAGGAGGATCCCGGGGATGATGGCGATGAGCACCGGGGTCAGCTCCCTGAAAAAGAGGCCCACCCGGGCACCGCCGACGGGCCGGCCGCCTGGGCCGAGCCGGCCCGCCGGCATCATGCGGCGCAGGGGCAGATACCCGGCCGCCGCCGCCACGAGAGTCATGGGAAACAGGGCGCCCACAAAGGTCCACAGGTCGATGGCGGCCAGGTTGGTGGTGAGCAGCACCCCGGGATACAGGGGCCACCAGTACTCCCACAGGTGGCGGAACCAGTAGTTGATGAAGCTCATTTGGGCGCCGCCGAGCCTGGCCTCGGCCCCGATATTCCTTACCATGGGGGCCGAAAAGATGGCCCCGCCGGGCATGGGCAGCAGGCCGATGAGGGCCGGGAAGAGCACGATGTTGAGCCGCTGGCGGGCGACGAGGCCCTTGAAACGGTCCAGCAGACGGGCCATCTGTCCGCTGGCCTCCAGGCTTTGGCTCAGCACCAGGATCAGGGAGACCACCACGGTGAGCGACAGGGTTTTCAGGTCCGCCAGGGCCCTGAGGGCCGCCACGGCAATGGCCCCGGGGGGCAGGGCGAAGACCAACCCCAGGACGAAGGCCCCGCCGAGAAAGGCGCTGCCCAACGACCACCCGAAGCGGATGGCGGCCAGGACGAGGCCAAAGACGAAGAAGATGCGGACCACGGCGGGAAGTACATCGGGCATGGGCGTCAAACTCCGCGAGGCCGGCGGCGGAAAAACCGTCAGGCCATGATGTAAAAACGGTCCTTTTCGGCCCGCACGATACCCACCTGCCCCATGCGTTCCAGGTGCTTGCGGATGATGGCGGCCTCGGCGAAGCGGAAGAAGTCGAGGGGCTCGCGGGCCTTGCGATAGACGATCCACTGGTCGATGATTTCCTCCAGCCGGCGCGGCGCCGTCAAAAAGCGGCCCAGCTTGGCTTCGCGCTGTCCGATGACGGCCAGGTAGTCGTCCCAGAGGTCGTCCGGGGGGGCGGTGAAGACCCCGGTTTCGTGGCTGGTGAGCCAGGTGCGGGCCGCGATTTGCCGCAGCCTTTCGATGGAGGCGATGGTTTCGGGGATGCTCGAATCCCGGTCTCCGTACCAGGGGCCGAAGGGCGTCAGGTCGTAGTCGCCGAGAAACAGGACGGCCGGCTGGCGGAAGAAAAAGCACAGGTGGCCGGGGGTATGGCCCGGGGTGTGAATCACGTCCACCGTGACGCTGTCCAGGCTGAGGGTCAAGCCGTCGCCGAGGTCGGCCCGGGGCAGCCGGCGGCGGAAATGAAACCGGGTTTCCAGGGTGCGGGCGAAGTCCCGCCGCAAGGCGGGATTTGAGATGCCGTAGGCGTCCAGGAAAGCGTCCAGGCTCGCCAGGGGCGGCGCGTCGGCCGGGTGCAGCCGCAGGGGCAGGTCGTCGAAGAGGTCCAGGTGCATCCAGTGGTCTTCGTGCCAGTGGCTCAGCCAGATTTCCCGGACCTGGTTTTCTTCCCGCAGCCGCTGCAACCGCCGGCGGTCGGCACCGGGGTCGATGAGGATGCCGTCGCCGGGGATGAAGAGGCTGTGGCAGTGGGGATACTTGCCCCGGTTGGGACCGGGGATGAAGCGGATGGGGCCGAAATCGATTTCTTGCATGGGGGCAACCTTTCCTCCGAGACGATGCCGCGGGTTTCTATGGCCCGTTGCCGGCGCGTCAGCCCATCGCCTCGATTTCGTTTGCGATTTTTTCCAGTCGCTTGGCGGATACCGGCACCGCCGTGCCCAGCTCCTGGGCGAACAGGGAGACCTTGAATTCCTCCAGAAGCCAGAAAAATTCATCCACTCGCCGGCTCTTGGCCGCGCCGGCGCCGGCGCACTGTTCCTGGCGCCAGCGCGCCAGCCGCTGTTCGAAGGGAACGGCCGCCTCGGCCTTGCGCCGGTCCTTTTCCAGGTCCACCGCGGCGCGTTCCACCCGCAGGGCCAGGGCCCGCACGTAGCGCGGCAGGTGAACCAGGCGTGCCGGCTCGTAGCGCACGGCAAAGTCGGGAGGCACAAGCCGGGCCAGCTCCCGGCGTCGGGCGGCGTAAAAACCCGCCGCCACGGAGCTTCGCCCCGGCGGCGGCTCGCGTTGAAAGATGGCCTGGCGCGCGTCGTAAACGGCTTCTATGACCGCCAGGGCCGATTCCAGCAAGGCCTGGCCGGCCGGGAAGATTTCCCGGCGGACCGCTTCGGCGTGGGCCCGGAACGCCGCCGCCGATCGAATATCGCGCTCCAGGTAGCGCTTGACAAGACTTTCGAAGAGAAACTCCGCCTGGGCCGCGGCACCTCCGCAGCAGTCGGCCAGGGGCCGTTTTTCCGCCGGCAGGGCCAACTGTCGGCTCAGCCGGCGCAGTTCCCGGCGCAGGCAGCGGGCATAGAGCGCCCTTACCGCCTTGCGTTGGGCGGCCTCGGCTTGCGCCGGATTCGACATCAGGCGCAGGTGGATGCGGCCGTCGTCGGCGGCCACCAGGGCCGGGTAGACGGCCCAGTCCCCGGCGCCGGCCTCAACGGAGAGGCTCGCCGGAAGATCGGGAAAGTCGTCCGCCCCCACGTCCTCCCGTTCCCAGCGGCGGCGCAGGTCGGCCAGCAGCCGGTCGTCGTCGGGGGCGGCCACCGCTTGCAGCACCCGGGGATCGCGGTCGGTGGCCAGCAGCTGCCCCCGGGGGCCGGTGACGGCGATGCGGGTGCGCAGGTGGTCGGGCAGGCGGTCGGTGGGCCAGGCCGAGGCCGGGATTCGCAGCCCGAAGCGTCGCAGGATGATGCGGCCCAGCACCGTTACCAGGGGCTCGTCGTTGGCCGCCGGCATGTCGGCCAGGATCGTTTCCACCGTTTTGGCCACCGGCACCAGGCGGCGGCGGTATTCCTTGGGCAGGCCCCGGATGAGGACGGTGACTTTTTCGGGCAAAAGTCCCGGCACCAGCCAGTCGAAGGCTTCAGGGGCCACCCTGCCGGCCATGGCGGCGGGGATATTCACCGTCACGCCGTCTTCCTGGCTGTCGGGGGCGAAGCGGTAGGCGCAGGCGAAGGACTGGCCGTTGATGGACACCCGGTCGGGAAATTCGGAAAGGTGGGCCTCGTCGGGGCAATAGCGCCGGACGTCCTCGGGGCGCATGCGCAGGGCGTCCTCGCCGGCCTGCTTCAGGTGCTGCTTGAGGTCGGCGAGACGACAGATGGCCGGCAGGCGCTGGCGGTAAAACTGGCAGAGGTCTTCGGGAGAAACCAGCACGTCGCGGCGCCGGATCTTGTCTTCCAGGCCGCGGGCCTCTTCGACCAGGGCCCGGTTGTGCACCATGAAGGGCAGGGGCCGGCGCAGATCGCCCTCGACCAGGGCGCTGCGGATGAAGATCTCCGAGGCTTCCGCGGGATCGATGGGACCATAGGGGACGGTCCGGCCGGCGACAATAACCAGGCCGAAGAGGGTGACCTGCTCGTCGGCCACCACCTCGCCCCGCCGGCGTTCCCAGCGCGGGTTGGTGTAGGTGCGTCGACACAGGTCGCCGCCGGCGGCCTCCAGCCAGGCGGGGTCGATGTTGGCCACGGTGCGGGCGAACAGGCGCGAGGTTTCCACCATTTCGGCGGCTACGATCCACTCGCCGGCCCGGTTGAAGAGCCCGGAGCCGGGAAAGATCATCACCTGCCGGCCCCGGGCGGCCTGGTAGAGGTTCTTGTCCCGGCGCCGCGCGATGTTGCCGAGAAAGCCGGCCAAAATCGACCGGTGCAAGGCGTCGCGATGGACGTTGCCGGCGTCCGGGGGCGCGTCGGCCGCCGGGCCGTCGGCCTCCAGCTCCGCCATCACCGCGGCCAGCTGGTCGTGGATGTCGCGCCATTCACGCAGCCGCTTGTAGGACAGGAAGTGACGCTTGCTCCAACGCCGCACCCGGCTGGCGGTCTTCTCCGTCGCCAGGGCCTGCTGGTAGGCGCGCCAGATGTTCAACAGGGTGAGAAAATCCGAGGAGCGGTCCACGAAGGCCGCGTGGGCCTGGTCGGCGGCGGCGCTCTGGTCCGCCGGCCGCTCGCGCACGTCGTTGATGCTCAGGGCGGCGGCGATCACCGCCATCTCCGGCCCGCAGCCTCGCTGCCGGGCCTCGATGAGCATCCGCGCCAGACGCGGGTCCAGGGGGAGGCGCGCCATGCGGCGGCCCATGGGGGTGAGGCGCAGCCGGCGGCCACCGAGGCGGGCGTCGGCGGCCCGGGGGGTGTCGGTAGGCGCCACTGCCCCCAGTTCCTCCAACAGGGCGATGCCGTCGCGGATGCTCTTGTCCGCCGGCCGGTCGATGAAGGGAAAATCGGCGATGTCGCCCAGGTTGAGGGCGATCATGCGCAGTACGGCTTCGGCCAGGTTGGTGCGCAGGATTTCCGGGGCGGTGAAGCGGGGGCGGCTCTCGTAGTCAGCCTGGCTGTAGAGCCGGAAACAGACCCCGTCGGCCACCCGGCCGCAGCGGCCGGCACGCTGGTCGCAACTGGCCCGGCTGATGGGCACCACCGGCAGGGCCGTGGTACGGGTGCGCGGGCTGTAGCGGGAGATGCGGGCCAGGCCGCTGTCCACCACGTAGCGGATGCCGGGGATGGTCAGGGAGGTTTCGGCCACGTTGGTGGCCACCACGATCTTGCGCCCGGCCGCCGGCGCGAAGACGCGCATCTGGTCGGCGGCCGAGAGGCGGGCGAACAGGGGCAGGATCACCGAGCCCCGGTAGCCGCGCGATGCGAGCAGTTCGACGGTGTCGCGGATGTCCTGCTCGGTGGGCATGAAGACGAGCACATCCCCGAAAGGTCCCCGGCGCTCGATTTCGTCCACCGCGGCCACGGCGGCCTCCACGTGGGAGGAGGCGTCTTCATCGCCGCTCTCATCCAGGGGACGGTAGTGGATCCTCACCGGGTACATGCGGCCGGAAACCTCGATCACCGGGGCGTCGTCAAAGGCCGCGGCGAATTTTTCCGTGTCGATGGTGGCCGAGGTGACGATAAGCTTCAGGTCCCGCCGGCGGCGCAGCATTCGGCGCAGCAGGCCGAGAATGAAATCGATGTTGAGGCTCCGCTCGTGGGCTTCATCCACGATGAGAGTGTCGTAGGCGAGCAGGTCCCGGTCCCGCTGGGCCTCGGCCAGCAGGATTCCGTCGGTCATGATCTTGACCAGGGTCCGGTGCCCGGTTTTCTCGTGGAAGCGGATCTTGTGGCCCACCGTCTGGCCCGGCGCCTGGCCCAGCTCCTCGGCGATGCGGCGCGCCACGGTGAGGGCGGCGATGCGCCGCGGCTGGGTGCAGCCGATCATTCCATCGAGGCCGCGGCCTGCTTCCAGGCAGAACTTGGGCAACTGGGTGGTCTTGCCCGAGCCGGTTTCGCCGGCCACGATCACCACCGGATGACGGCGGATGGCATCCACGATGGCCTGCCGGTGGGCGCTGATGGGCAGGGCCGGGTCATAGGCCAGCGGGGGCACCAGGGCGCGGCGCTCCTGCTTGCGGTCCGCCGAATGGCGCAACTGCTCGGCGATGACCCGCAGCCGCCTCTCGGGCACCGGCTCTCCGGCGGCGGCCCGGCGGCGCAACCGGGCCAGTTCGCGGCCGGCGCGGGCACGCTCGACGGCCATGGCCGCCGGCAGCCGCCGGCGCAGGGTGTCGATGGTTCGGAGCGTCATGGGGCCGTCTTTTACCGTATCATCCGTCAAAAGGCCAGGCGGGCAGGGGGCCGGGAAAGCGGGATTTTCTTGACAGGCCGATCGGGGGGGGCACATATTGCCGGATCATCGTGTTTGGCAAGGGCGAAAAAGCCGGAAGCCACCACCGAGGCCGCAGCGCCCGTGGAGATGGCTCGTCTTTTGCGGTCGTTGCGTCCTCGCGTGAAGAGGCGGGTTGAAAAAACGGCGCCATCATGAATGGATCACCTGCGGAGGCATCCATGAAATTCGTCATTATCGGCGGCGACGCCGCCGGCATGAGTGCGGCCAGCCGGGCCAAGCGCACCGACCCCGGCCTGGAAGTGATCGTCCTGGAACAGACGCAAGACGTCTCCTACAGCGCCTGCGGCATGCCCTACAACATCGCCGACCCCGGCCGTTCCATCGACGAGCTGGTGGTGCGCAAGGCCGAGGTATTCCGCCAGAAGCAGGGAATCGACCTGCGCACCGGCCACCGGGTCGAGGCCATCGACCCGTCCCGGCGCACCGTTTCAGGGACCGGGACCGACCGGCGCCCGTTTGTGGTCGCCTACGACCGGCTGCTCATCGCCACCGGTGCCCGACCGGCGATGCCCGATCTGCCCGGCATCGACAACGAAGGGGTGGTGGCCCTGAAAAATCTCGAGGACGGGCGCCGCATCAAGGCCCTGCTGCGCGGGCGCAACGCCGAGCGGGTGGTGATCCTGGGAATGGGCTACATCGCCCTGGAGATGGCCGAGGCCCTGCGATCCAGGGGGATCGCGGTGTCCCTGGTCAAGCCGCGGCCGGGGTTGCTGCCCTGGATGGCGCCGGAGCTGTCGGCAGTGGTGGGCGAGGCGCTGGCGGCCAACGGCGTGGTGCGCCACGACGGCCAGCGGCCAGAGCGCATCGAGGCCCGGGGAGATCGCCTGCGGGTGGTGGGCGAGGGGCTCGACCTGCCCGCCGACATGGTTCTGGTGGCCACCGGTGTTGTGCCCAACAGCGAGATGGCCGCGGCGGCGGGCCTGGCCCTGGGGCCCGGTGGGGCCATCGCCGTGGACCGGCGCGTGCGGACTTCGGTGCCGGACATCTACGCCGCCGGTGACTGCGCCGATGCCTTCCACGTGGTCACGGGCCGGCGGGTCTACATCCCCCTGGCCCTGCGGGCCAACCGGGCCGGCTGGGCCGCGGCCGACAATGTCTGCGGGCGTCCCACCGAACTGGAGGGCGTCGCCGGCACGGCGGTGTTCAAAGTCTTCCACCTCGAAGTGGCCCGT
>DQXI01000059.1 GCA_011042305.1 Desulfobacteraceae bacterium | reverse complement strand
TGGGTGAGGGACGAAAACGACCGGCGCATCGTGGATGCCATGCTGCGCCTGGAACCTGAAACGGTCATCAGCGAAGCCCTGGCCCGCCATAACGCCTGCTGCGCCGGGGCGGCGGCCGCCGCCATCGAGACCGGACGGCGGCTTGGGGCGGATACGGCTCACCTGCTGGCCTACACCACCAGCCACGAGAAGAGCCCGGGGCCGAGCTTCGTGGGCTACGCTGGCCTCATTTTCTAGCTTGTGTCCGTCCATAAATGGTTCTCATTTCTGGATGGACACGAGCTTTTGTGCCTGCCGCCCCTGGGAGGAGCGGGAGTCCGGACGAACGGCCCGGGCCACCATGGAAATCCCCGGCCGCCTCGAGCCGGCAGGGCGCTTGCGGCAAGGGCTTCAGGAGGCGCCGGTGGCCTTTGACACAATCTTTTGGCGGGTATCCAGGTATTCGGGCTTGGCTTCAATGGCAATGGCGCGTTCGATCCACTGCCGCGCCTGGGCAAAATCGCCCTGCTGCATCAACACAAAGGCAAGATTGTTCATGCTTTCGGCGTGATCGGGATTTCTTTCCAGGCTGAGCCGGTAATAGGTCGCCGCTTTGTCCGGCCGGTGCATCTTGTAGTAGACGTTCCCCAGGTTGAAACAGGGAATGTGCCAGTTTCGGTCCTTTTTCAAGGCTTTCTTGTATTCTTTTTCGGCCAGCTGGAGCTTGTTCTGGGTTTCATAGGAAAAACCCAGGTCGTTGTGTTCGGCGGCGGTGAGCGAATCGTCGACCACGTGGATTCCCAGCACGCTGCATCCCGTCATCAATCCGATGATGACGACTGTCAGCAGAAGGGATTTCATGGATAGACAAGCAGATATGGGGCCCCCATCTTTTGCCATCGCTTTTGGAACGCCTCGTAGCCGATCAAGACCGCAGGACGGTTTCCGTCATGGGCGATGAATCCTTCTTCATTGAAGCCGAAAACCACGATATAGTGGGGTCGGCTGGCCAGCCAGACCCCATTGTCGATGAGAACGATCACCGGTTTTCGCGCCAGGACGCTCTCTTTAAGACGCGCCAGGGTGCCCTGGCCCGATTCGGTTTTAAACCCCAGGCGTGCGGCATAGTTTTCAAGGTCGGGCAGCAGGGCGCCCCGCAGGGTTTCGTTGTAGATCTCCTGGCTGATCTGATCAGGGGGGACGAGTCGGTCGTAGTAAGCCAAGACGGTCGCCAGGGCGGCTGCGCCGCACTGATGCCGCTGCTGCTCGAAAAAAGGCACCTCCTCGATGACTTCCGCCTCCGGATGGCCTGTCCATCCAAGGCACAAAAGGATCGCCAGCAGGCAGGTTTGCTTCAAATTCCAGCTACCGGATGATGATTTCTTTGTCCAGCAGTTTCATTATCACGATGACCAGCAGGATGATGACCAGGACGCCGATTACCACCCCGATCCCATCGCCGCCGGCGAGCACGTTGTCCGAGGCCTGGGCCAGCATATGGATCTGATCGTCGCTCATCTGGGAAAGCTTGCTCTTGACCTCGGCGGGGTTCATGCCGCAGGCGACGAGTTTGTCGGTGACGATTCGCTGCTCCAGGGCCTTTTGAATTTTCTCGACTTCAATCATTCGTACCGAGTCGGACGGAGACCCGTTGGACGGGCTGGAGCCCATCAGGCTTGCGGCGGCAGGAGCGGTCCATAGGCACATCAGGTAGACAGCGATGCCCAAAGCCAAGGTGGCGTTGCGAAAATTTTTCAGCATGACCGGATCCTCCCTTTTTGTGATGGTTCAAGGCGTCCTGTTTTCAATAAGATTTCGTTTGCCCAAAATTTTAAGCGCCCGCCAATTTGCGTGTCAAGGGAATATTGGCTTTAAACGGGTAGGCGCCGGCTAACCCGGAAATGGGAGGTGGCGATGATCAAAGTGGTTTTCGACGAGGCGTTCTACCAGGTCTACGACCATGACCCGGCCGCCGAGGCCGGGCGCATGGAGTCCATCGTGCGGGTCATCGAGGGGGAGGTTGAATTTGTTCCCGCAGTGCCGGCCAGCGAGGCCCAGATCGGCGCCGTCCACAGCGACGGGCACATCGAGGCGGTGCGTCGCCAGGGGCTCTACGAGATCGCCGCCCTGGCGGCCGGGGCCACCACCCAGGCCGCGGAGATCGGCCTCGATGAGCCGTGCTTCGCCCTGGTGCGGCCGCCGGGCCACCACGCCTCGGCCGACATGGCCTGGGGGTTCTGTCATTTCAACAACATGGCCATTGCCCTGCAGCACCTGCACCAGCAGCAGCTTGTCGACAGCGCCCTGGTGCTGGACATCGACCTGCACTACGGCGACGGCACGGTGAACATCCTCGGCCACCGCAGCTGGGTCCGGATCGAAAACCCCTCGGCGCGCAGCCGCGAGGAATACCTGCTGGCCGTGGAGCGGCGGCTGGCGGATCTCCGGGTGGACGTCATCGGCATTTCGGCCGGCTTCGACCATCATCTTCAGGATTGGGGGCGGCTGCTGGCCACCGAGGACTACACCCGCATCGGCCGCCTGGTGCGCGAGGCCGCCCTGCGCAGCGGCGGCGGCTGTTTCGCCGTGCTGGAGGGCGGGTACAACCACAGCGTGCTGGGAGACAACGCGCTGGCCCTGCTCCATGGGCTGGAAAAGGAGGTCGGATGAGTCGAGTCGGAAGCGTTGCGGTGGAACATGAAACAGGCTTGGCCCGGGCGGTGTTCGAGCGCCAGCGGGCCGCATGGCGGGCCCGGCCCTTCCTGCCCTACGCGGAGCGTCGCGACGCCCTGCAGGCCATCGAGACGCTGCTCATTGCCCACCAGAACGACATCGCCGATGCCGTGTACCGCGACTTTGGCCAGCGCAGCCGCCAGGAGACCCTTCTTTTGGACGTTTTCCCGACGGTTTCCGGCCTGGCCCACGCCCGGCGGCACCTGAAAAAATGGATGCGCCCGCAACGCCGCCGCACCTCGCTGCTGTTTGCCGGGGCGCGCAACCGGGTGATTCCCCAGCCCAAGGGGGTGGTGGGCATCATCTCGCCGTGGAACTACCCGCTCCAGCTTGCCTTCAGCCCGCTGACCAGCGCCCTGGCGGCCGGCAACCGGTGCATGGTCAAGATGGCCACCAAGGCCCGGACCCTCTGCCGCCTGATGGCCGAGCTGGTCGGCGCCGCGCTGCCCCAGGATCTGGTGGCGATTTTGCCCGGGGTGCCGGCGGCCGAGTTCACCGCCCTGCCTTTCGACCACCTGATTTTCACCGGCTCGCCCCCTTCTGGCCAGGCCGTGATGCGAACCGCCGCCGACCACCTCACCCCGGTAACCCTCGAGCTGGGCGGAAAATCGCCCACCGTCGTGGCCCGGGACTTCGACATCCCCCTGGCGGCCGACCGGATCCTGTACGCCAAGCTCATCAACGCCGGCCAGACCTGCGTGGCGCCGGATTACCTCTTGCTGCCCGAAGGCCGTGAGGAGGCGTTCATCGCCGCGGCCCGTCGCCTGGTGGCGGCCCGCTACCCGCGCATCGAATCCGACGACTACACCGCCATCACCGATCGGCGGGCCTACCGGCGGCTGCTGGACACCCTGGCCGACGCCGAGGCCAAGGGGGCGCGCATCGTTTATCCCGGCCCCCAGGCCGAACCGATGGCCGACCTGCGCAAGATTCCGCCGGCCCTGGTGCTGAACGTTTGCGACGAGATGCGCATCATGCAGGAGGAGATCTTCGGGCCGCTGCTGCCGATCCGGACCTACCGAAGCCTGGATGACGTCGTCGCCTATATCAACGGCCGGCCGCGGCCCCTTGCCCTGTACCTGTTTACCAACGACAAGGCGGTGCAGCGCCGGATGATCTACCAGACCCTGTCCGGCGGGGTGGCCATCAACGACTGCGCCTTGCACGTGGCCCAGCACGACCTGCCCTTCGGCGGGGTGGGCCGCAGCGGCATGGGCCAGTACCACGCCCACGAGGGGTTCCTGGAGTTTTCCAAGCTGCGTCCGGTGTTCGCCCAGGCGCCGCGCACCACCGTGGCGTTGATGTATCCGCCGTACGGCCGGACCTTCGAGCGGGTCTTCGCCTGGCTGGTGCGCCTGCGGCATCTTTGAATTCGTGTTTTCCGGAGAAAATCTTCAGCAGCAGGCCGCCATGCGGGCCGCGGCGGCATCGGCCACCAGCAGGCCCCTGCGGGTGAGCCGGCAGAACCCGGCTTCCCGCAGCGCCAGCCCGGCCTCGGCCAGGTCGGCCAGGGCCGGGCCGAAGACGGCGTCGAATTCAACCCCGAAGTCTGCCTCGAATTTTCGCACATCGATGCCGGCGATCTGCCTGAGGCCCAGAAAGACCGCCTCGATCATTTGCTGCTCTCGCGTGAGGATCTCTTCGCCCCCCGGCGGCAGGTGGCTGTTTTCCAGGGCCTCGAGATAGGCGTCCAGGTCGGCGTGGTTCCAGCTTCGGCGGCTTCCGTCGAACGAATGGGCCGCCGGTCCGAAGCCCAGGTACGGTGCCTGGTTCCAGTATTTGCGGTTGTGGCGCGACCAGGACGGCGGACTGCCGGCCCGGGCGAAGTTGGCGATCTCGTAGTGCACGAAGCCTCTTTCGGTAAGCATTTGCACGGTGATCTCGAAAAGATCGGCCACCGCCGCTTCCGGCAGCGGATGGATGCGCCCGGCGATCCGGGCGGCGTTAAGGGGGGTGCCGGGGGCATAGGTAAGCATGTAGCAGGACAGGTGGGCCGGCGCGGCCTCCAGGGCCGCCTGGAGATCGGCCTGCCAACTGACCGGATCTTGGCCGGGCAGGCCGTAGATCAGGTCGAGGCCGATGTCTTCGAATCCGGCCGCGCGGGCGTTGTCCATGGCCCGGCGGGCGGCCCGGGCGTCGTGAACCCGGCCGAGAAAGGCGAGATTCTGGTCGTTGAACGACTGGATCCCGAGGTTGAGCCGGTTGACCCCGGCCGCTCGGAATCCTTGCAAGGTGCTCCGGGTCACGGTGCCGGGGTTGGCTTCCAGGGTGATTTCGCTGTCACCGCTCAGGTGAAAGGATGCGCCGATCCCATCGATGAGCCCGCCGAGCTGCGTCGGGGCAAACAGCGAGGGGGTCCCCCCGCCGAAGTAGAGGCTGTCGGCGGCGAGGCCTCGGTCTGCGCGCAGAAGCAGTTCCTGGCGCAAGGCGGCGAGAAAGCATCTGCGGCGTTCTTCCGTGCCGACTTCGGAGTAGAAATCGCAATACAGGCACTTGCGCAGGCAGAAGGGCAGGTGGATGTAGATGCCGGCCGGTGGGGAGGGCATGGGCAGTCAGGGAAAAGACGCCGGGTGCGAAGGCCGCACCCGGCATTCGGGGGTTTGGTCAGCCGGTGCCCAAGAAAGGCGTTTCAGGCCGCCCGGGCCAGTTCGAGCCCGATGTCCAGGGCCTGGCGGTTCATGTCGAGAAAGGCTGACGGCATGCGACGTTCGAGCACCTTGAGAATCGACTCCGGCTTGAGCAGGTTCGTCAGGCCCAGTATGGCGCCAAGCATGCAGATGTTGAAGACGATGGGCTTGCCGATACGGTCCATCACCGTGCGAAACATCTCCAGCTCCCACTGGCGGGCGTCCACCTTGCGTTCGAGTTGAACGTAGCGCGGATCGGTGAGCAGCATGCCGCCGGGCCGGATGATGGGGTAGAACTTGTTGTAGGCTTCCTGGGTCAGGCAAACCAGCACGTTGGGCTGGATCACTTTGGGAAAGTGGATCTCCTCGTCGCTGACGATGACATCCGAGCGCGTGGCACCGCCGCGGGCCGCGGCCCCGTACACCTGGGTCTGCACCGCGTTGAGCCCCTCTTCCAGCACCGCCGCCTCGGCCAGCAGGATGGCGGCGGTGATCACGCCCTGGCCGCCGGAGCCGGAGAACACGAGTCTGCATCGTTCCATGGCTATTTTTTTCCTTTCTGGGCCCGCTCGATGACCTGGTCGTAGGCCTTGCAGTATTCGGGCATCTCCTTTTGCACGAAGATACCCCGCTCGATGAGGGCCGGGTTTTCCGCCTTGGCCTTGGAGCCCACCGGGGTGGTGTTCTCCTTGAACCATTTCAGCATCTCCACCGCGCCGCCCATCTTGTTGCGCCGGCCGAAGTAGGTGGGGCACTGGGTCAGCACCTCCACCACCGAGAAGCCCTCGTGCAAGATGGCATCGCGCAGCAGCTTGGTGAGCTGCTGGACGTGATAGGCGGTGGAACGGGCCACGAAGGTGGCCCCGGCGGCCCGGGCCAGTTCCACCACGTCGAAGCCGGCGTCCACGGTGGCAAAGGGGGCCGTGGTGGCCATGACGCCGCAGCCGGAAAGCGGTGAGAACTGCCCGCCGGTCATGCCGTAGATACGGTTGTTCATCACGATGGCCGTCAGGTCGATGTTGCGCCGGGCCGCGTGGATGAAATGGTTGCCGCCGATGGCCAGGGCGTCGCCGTCGCCCATGGGCACGATGAGGTTGAGCTCCGGCCGGCTGAGTTTGACGCCGGTGGCAAAGGCCAGGGCCCGGCCGTGGATGGTGTGCAGGGTGTGAAAATCCAGGTACCCCGAGATGCGGCTGGAGCAGCCGATCCCCGAGACCATGACGATTTCGTTCTTGCTCATCCCCAGGGACTCGACGGCCCGCAGCAGGCTGTTGAGCACGATGCCGTGGCCGCAGCCGGGGCACCAGATGTGCGGGAAAAACCGTTCGCGGATGAAATCTTTGACAGCCATGGATCAGACTCCTCTTCCCTGAATGAGCCGCAGGATGTTGCGGATGTCGGTGGGCGTAATCAGCGTGCCGTCGATGCGGTTGGCCAAAAAGACGTTTTCCGGATTATTGACGGCGGCTTTGACCTCGCGCATGACTTGGCCGGTGTTCATTTCCACCACCACCACCGAACGGGCCCGGGCGCATTTTTCGCGTACCACGGCCGCCGGAAAGGGCCAGAGGGTCTGCAGCTCCAGCAACCCGATCTTCTCACCGCGGGCCCGCCGGTTGCGCACCACGTGCAGGGCCGAGCGGGCCGCGCTGCCGTAGGAGACCAGGACGGTGTCGGCGTCCTGGAGCTCGAATTCCTTGTAGCGGGCCAGTTGGCCGGCGTTGTTTTCGATCTTGTCCACCAGATGACGCATGAGACCGTGGACCACCCCCGGGTTGTCGGAGGGGAAGCCCCACATGTCGTGAAACAGGCCGGTGACGTTGTAGCGGTGCACCCCGCCGAAGTCGCTCATCGGCAGGCGGCCGTCCTCCCGCGGCAGGTACGGGTGGTAGTCCACCCCGCCGGGCACCGAGGTGCGCAGGCGCTCCACCAGGGGGATTTCCCCCGGCTCGGGGATGACGAGCTTTTCGCGCATGTGACCCACCACCTCGTCGAAGAGCAGGATCACCGGGGTGCGGTAGGTTTCGGCGATGTTGAAGGCCTCCACCGTCATGGCGAACACGTCCTGGTGGTTGGAGGCCGTCAAGGTCACGATGGCGTGGTCGCCGTGGGTGCCCCAGCGGGCCTGCATCACGTCGCCCTGGGCCACGTGGGTGGGATTGCCGGTGGACGGGCCGCCACGCTGGACGTTGACCACCACGCAGGGGATCTCGGCCATCACCGCGTAGCCCAGGGCTTCCTGCTTGAGGGAGAAGCCCGGACCGCTGGTGGCCGTCATCACCTTGTGGCCGGTGAGCGAGGCGCCGATGATGGCGCACATGGAGGCGATCTCGTCTTCCATCTGGATGAACTTCCCCCGACCTGGGGCAGGCGGGCCGAGAGGGCCTCGGCGATCTCGGTGGACGGCGTGATCGGGTAGCCGGCGAAAAACCGCAGCCCGGCGTACATCGCCCCCTCCACGCAGGCTTCGTTGCCTTGGAGGAACTTGATGTTTGGTTTCATCGCAAAAGATTACTCCGTAATGATTTCAATGGCCAGGTCGGGACACCTGAGTTCGCACAGCTTGCAGGCGATGCAGTCTTCGGGCCGCGCCGCCACCGCCTTGTCCTGGTCGTCGAGTTCGAGCACCTGCTTGGGGCAGAACGCCACGCAGATGCCGCACCCCTTGCACCAGGCCCGGTTGATGCGGTGTTCCTTGAGTTTCGGTTTCGTTTGCGTTTCGACCATGCCTTCCTTTCTTGCCGGCGCCGACGTCGGCCGCGGCTGTCTAAAAGAAATTCAACCCTTCGTTTTGCAAGGATTTTGTTACTTCCTAGGCCGAGCTTTAGGGGCTTTGGGTGGGAATGTCAAGTAAAACACGGTGCCCGCTACACGAACTGGCGCATCATCTCGGTGATTACCGTGTCGACATTGTCCGGCGTGATGCCGTAGTGTCGGCAAACCTCCTCGACCTGACGGCGCCGGCCAGCCTGTTCCAGGTGGTCCAGGCGCGAAAAGAGCCCCATGCGGCGGCCGACCTGGTAGAGGGTCTGCTCGGCGGGGGGCAGGGCGAAAAAACCGTCGATCACGGCGAGCATGGCCGGCCGGTCCTCGGGCAGCCGGCCTTCGATTTCCTGGAACAGGTTCAGGATGTGGTCGCTGGCCACGTAGCTGGTGATGCCGTCCAGGGAGGCGAGGAAGGTGCGGATTTCCCGGGCCGTCTCCACATCGGTGAGCTTGACGAAGCGGCCGGCCTCCCACTCTTCCACCAGGGGGATGCCGCGGCGCATGGCCAGGGTGCGCAGGCGGATGAAGTCCGGGTTGATCCGGTTCAGGGCGTCGGCGGTGTCCAGGGCATGGCGCTCGGACAGGTCCCGGCCGCCCAGGCCCGGCATCACGTATTCGGAGAGTTCCATGCCGGCGGCCTTGGCCTTTTGGCCGGCCAGAATCTGCTGGTTGCGGGTGGTGCCCTTGCGCACCCGGGCCAGGACCTCATCGCAGCCGCTTTCCATGCCGATGTGAATCCGGTCCAGGCCCGCGCGGCGGATGGCGTCCAAGTCCGCCTGAGCGATGCGTGCCACCGTGTGGGAGCGGGCATAGGCGGTGATCCGCAGCGGCCAGGGGAAGCGGCGGCGCAGGTGCTCCAGGATTTCAACCAGTTGTGCCGGTGGTACGATCAGGCTGTTGGCGTCCTGGAGGAAGATGGCGCGAAACCCGCCCGAGGCCCAGTGCAAGGCGGCGTTGAGGGCATCGGTGCACTCGTCGGGAAAACCGGCATAGAGCCGGGTGACGGCCTCCCGCGTCAGGTGGCCCCGGCCATCGATGGCCTCGCGCAGCTTGTCCACGGCCTCGGCCACCTGGTCGATGTCGCGCTTGACGTGCTTCACCGGGCGCAGGGAAAATCGGGTCCCCTTGTACACCGGGCAGAAGGTGCAGCGGTTCCAGGGACAGTTGCGGGTGACGCGGATCAGCAGGCTGTCGGCCTCACTGGGCGGACGGATCGGGCCTTGTTCGAAGCCCTGGTAGGGCGGTGGTGCGGAACGGGGCATGATTCTCCTCGCTACGGTTGATACGATCAAACAACGTAACTTCCACGCAAGGACAAACGACCTTACACGGAAAGAGCTTGTCAAAGGGGCCCGGATGGGCCACAGGACAATTCGCTGCCCTTGCCCGGGACTCCCGGCCCGACTTTCGGGGGGCGGGGGACCGCGGCACGGTGCGCGGGGATGGAACCCGAACGAATCAACCTGTAACACTTAAAGAAAAGACCGAAAATCCCGATGTCAATTCTGAATATAAGGTCCCATGCGATGAAATGCCAACACCCGCACGCCTCGAGAACCCGCCGTCTCTTGATGCCCCTATGGCTTCTGGCCTGCCTGAGCGCCTGCGCCGCGGTGGGCCCGGACTACACGCCGCCGGCAGCCCCTGTGCCGGCGGCCTGGAACGCGCCACTGCAAAACTGCCTTCAGGAAGGGGCCGCCGACCCGGACCTGGCCGCCTGGTGGCAGGTTTTCCAGGACCCGGTGCTGAGCGATCTGGTGAAAAAGGCGGCGGACGCCAACCGCGATGCGGCCCAGGCCCGGGCCCGGGTGCAGGAGGCCCGGGCGCGTCGCGGCCTCCAGGCGGCGGATTTCTACCCGGCTGCGGACGGCAGCGCCGCGGCCGGCCGCAGCCGCAGCGGGGGGCGTGAGAGCCGCCTGTACAGCGTCGGCTTCGATGCCGGCTGGGAAATCGACATCTTCGGCGGGGTCCGCCGCGGCATCGAGGCCGCTGAGGGGGACTTGGCCGCGGCCGAGGCCGGGTTGGCGGACGTGATGGTGACCCTGGCGGCCGAGATCGGGCGCACCTACATGGAGGCCCGCACGCTCCAGCACCGCCTGCAGGTGGCCCGGGCCAACCGGCAGGTCCAGGAGGAGACCTACGCCCTTGCGCGCGCACGCGCGCAAGCCGGATTAGGAGATGCGCTGGCCGTGCAGCAGGCCTTTGCCAACCTGGAGGCCACCCGCGGCCAGATCCCGCTGCTGGAGGATAGCCTGGCGGCGAGTTTCAACCGTCTGGCCGTCCTGACCGGCGAGACGCCCGGCGCGTTGGACGACCTGCTGGCCGAGGTGCGGCCGCTGCCGGTGGTGCCGCCGGCGGTGACGGTGGCCATCCCGGCCGAAACGCTGCGCCGACGGCCGGACGTGCGCCAGGCCGAGCGGCGGCTGGCCGCCCAGACGGCCCGTATCGGGATTGCCGAAGCGGACCTGTATCCCCGGCTGCGCCTGGCCGGCTCGTTCGGTCTGAACGCCGCCAACACCAACGATCTGGCCGATTGGGCCGGTCGATCCTGGAACCTGGGGCCGAGCCTGTCCTGGCGCATCTTCGACGCCGGGGCCGTG
>DQXI01000099.1 GCA_011042305.1 Desulfobacteraceae bacterium | reverse complement strand
CTCTACCACAGGTCCTCTCACTGGAAAATCAGCCCTGAAATCGGGCGAAAAAGGCAGACAAACGCTGAATATCGTTCATTGCGGCAAAGCCCCGCTGCGTATGCGTTTGCGCCAAATTCGCGTTCCTGCAAATCCCAAACGGGAGCATAAGCAAATCAATGAAAAAACAATGCCCAGCGGGCCAAGCGCCTCAAGGGCTGCCGGTGGCGTCTGGCGGTAGCGACGGATTTGAGACACAGGTGGGATAGGTGCGCCTTTTCCTTCCGGCACTCGCTTGCGGATCAACTGCGGGCATCCGGAGAGAATCTGCGGATCGTGTCGCTCGATTTGAGGCGCTTTTGGATGAAGGTTACGGAAGGTATCGATGGGAACGCAGCGGCAGGGCCCATAAAACATAAGACCCTTTCCTGCCGCCGCTTCATTGCCTGGGCGAAAGGCCCGAAAGCAATGAGAAAAATGGCGGAGAGGGTGGGATTCGAACCCACGATCCCGGTTTTAGCCAGGATACCGCTTTTCGAGAGCGGGGCCTTCAGCCACTCGGCCACCTCTCCGCAAGACACCGGCTGCTTGTAAAGGGCCTCTTTAACCGTTTTTGGCGGGTCCTGTCAAGGCGCCGGCGGTTTTCCGCCTTCGATTGTCATGGACCGGAATGCGATGGCCTGTCGATTATATGGATAAAGAAGACCCGCTGAAAAACCTGCGCTCAGGCGTTTAAAGGGCGCAGCATCGCCGCCACCTCCGGGTGATACGGTCCCCCGGCGCGCTCGCGAACGAAAAGGGGGGGCTCAATGTGCAGTCCCGGTTTGGCCCCGCGCACGGCCTCCACCAGGATATGGCCGGCCTCGGCGCCGGGGGCCGGGTGGACCAGGCGCAGGCGCTTGGGCTCCAGCCCGGCCTGGCTCAGCCCGCAGACCAGGTTCACGCCGCGCTCGGACGGGTAGACGGCGCTGAAGCGGCCTCCGAGATCGAGCAAGCGCCGGCCGGCGGCGATGAAATCCCCCAGGTTGGCGAGGATTTCGTGCCGGGCGGCGGCTTTCTCGTCGTCCGGGTTGAGGCGTCCGCTGCCGGAAGGGTGGTAGGGCGGATTGGCGAGGACGTGATTGACGGCGCCCAACCTTGGGCGTTTCAGCCGCCGCAAGTCTTCCTCGATGACCGTCACCCGGTTTGCAAGCTGGTTGTCGGCGGCGTTGGCGCGGGCCAGGGCGGCCAGGTCCGGTTGGATTTCCACCGCCACGACGGATACCCGGGGGTGCAAAAGGGCCGCCACCAGGGCGACGATGCCGCAGCCGGCGCCCAAGTCGACCACCCGGTCGCCGGGCCTGAAGCGGGCGAAGCCAGCCAGCAGCACGCTGTCGAGGGAGAAGCGGTAGCCGTCCCGGTGCTGCCTGACCTTGAGCCGGCCATTCAAAAAGGGATCGCAGGTCGTGGGTTTCATGAGCGGCTGACCCGGAAGCGGATTTTTTCGATGCCCGCTTCGGGGAGGCCGGCGTTGATGCGGGCAATCATTTCGGCCTTGAGAAACTGGAGCTGCTGCATCCAGACGCTGCTGGCCACGTCCACCAGCAGCAAGTGGTCCTTGAGGCCCACGGGGCGGGCATTGGCGGCGATGGCCGGCCCCACCAGCATTTCCCAGCGGCGGCAAATGTCCAGCAGCACCTTGTCGCCGCCGGGGCGCAAGCGTTCCAGGGCATCCTCGAGCAGGCGGCCGATATGAACCGGGGCGGTGGTCGGCGGTGAATCGCTGTCCATCGTCTTGATCTATCGGCCCGTGCAGCCCCTGTCAAGGTGCGCCAGGGGAGCGGCGTTTGGCTGCCGGCCAGCGTTTTACCCTTGACTTACCCGGCCGGCTCATCTAATTTCAGATCCAATATCAATAACTTCCGGGACGTGTTGAAAAAACGGCCCATCAACCCGAAGGAAACGGCAAAAATCATGAGTTGGGATTGGGAAAAGCTGAAAGAACAGCAGGAGCGGCGCACCGGTGGCCCCGTGCCGCCCCAGATGGACGAGCTGCTGCAACGGTTGAAGAATTTTCGGTTTCCCGGCGGGCCGCTGGTGTTGCTCCTGGCGGTGGCGATCATCCTGGGGACGTCGATGTTCTACACCGTGGCGGTGGAGGAGGTCGGAGTGGTGCAGCGCTTCGGCAAGTACGTGCGCACCACCCAGCCGGGCTTGAACTTCAAGCTACCGGCGGGCATCGAGACGGTCACCAAGGTCAAGGTGCGGCGGGTCTATGCCGAGGAGTTCGGCCTGGGTACCGACGAACGAGGCCGGGTGCGTTTCGGCTCCGGCGACGAAAGCGCCTCGGCG
This sequence comes from Desulfobacteraceae bacterium, assembly GCA_011042305.1. Classification (GTDB taxonomy): domain Bacteria; phylum Desulfobacterota; class Desulfobacteria; order Desulfobacterales; family UBA2174; genus UBA2174. The sequence goes on along the minus strand of DQXI01000099.1, from coordinate 8,412 downwards.
TCGCTCATGCTCACCGGGGACCTCAACGTGGCCCTTGTGCCCTGGATCGTCCAGTACCGGATCAACGACCCGTACAACTACCTGTTCAAGGTCGATGACGTGCGGCGCCTGCTCCAGGACATGTCCGAGGCCGCCATGCGACTGGTGGTGGGCGACCGGAGCATCAACGAGGTGATCAGCAAGCGCGAGGAGATCGCCGTCGAGGCCCGTGAACTGCTGCAGGAGGAACTCAACGACGCCGAATCGGGCATCAGCATCGTCACCATCGAGATGAAGCGCACCAACGTGCCCGGGCCGGTCCAGCCGTCCTTCAACGAGGTCAACCAGGCCGGCCAGGAGAAGGAGCGGATGATCTACGAGGCCCGGGAAGACTACAACAAGGCCATCCCGGCGGCCCGCGGCGAAGCCGAGCGGGTGATCCGCGGCGCGGAAGGCTATGCCTTTGAAGTGGTCAACCGGGCCAAAGGAGACACGGCCCGTTTTCAGGCCATCTACGAGGAGTACGTCAAGGCCAAGGATGTCACCCGGCGGCGCATCTACCTGGAGACGTTGAAGTCCTTGCTGCCCAGGCTCGGGCAGAAATACATATTGGACGCCGACCAGAAGAACGTCCTGCCGCTGCTCAACCTCGGCGCCAAGCCGGTACCTGTAGAGGAATTGACCAAATGAAACTCAAAGGAATCATTATAGCCGCCATCGTGGTGGTGGGCCTGTTTCTGTTCACGGCGGCCTATGTGGTCGATGAGACCGAGCAGGTGGTGGTTACCCAGTTCGGCAAGGTCGTCGGCCAGCCCAAGACCGAACCCGGGCTCTATTTCAAGCTTCCCGTGATTCAGCAGGCGACCTATTTTCCCAAGAACCTGCAGCATTGGGACGGGGACCCGGGCCAGATTCCCACCCTGGACAAGACCTACATCTGGGTGGACGCCTTCGCCCGCTGGAAGATCATCGATCCGGTCAAGTTCTTCCAGACGGTCAACAACGTGGTGGGGGCCCAGGCCCGCCTGGACAACATCATCGATCCGGCGGTGCGCAACCTGATCACGGAAAACCGGTTGATTGAAGCCGTGCGGCGTACCAACCGGCGGCTGGACACCTTCGAAGTCGGTCTCGAGGAGATGAAAAGAGAGGGAGCGCCGGTTTCGGTCTTCATGATCACCACCGGACGCGAAAAGATCACCGAGGCCATCGTGGCCCAGGCCCAGCCCAAGCTCAACCAGTTCGGCATCGAGCTGGTGGACGTCAAGCTCAAACGGATCAACTACGTGGAGGAGGTGCGCGAATCGGTGTACGCCCGGATGATCGCCGAGCGCAAGCAGATCGCCGAGAAGTTCCGCAGCGAGGGGCAGGGCGAGGCGCGCAAGATCCTGGGGCAGAAGGAACGCGATCTGAAGGAAATTACTTCGGAAGCCTACCGCATCGCCCAGGAGATCAAGGGCAAGGCGGATGCCGAGGCGACCCGCCTCTACGCGGAAGCCTACGGGGTGGATCCCGATTTCTACTCGTTCACCAAGACCCTGGAGACCTACAGCGAGGCCATGGACAAGAACACCTCGGTGGTCCTTTCCACCGATACCGAGTTTTTCAAGTACCTGAAGGATTACCGGGCCGACTAGCGGGCCCGCGCAAATGGACAAAAAAAGCACCGCTGCCAACGGCTACTGGGTTGTGCGGCGGTGCTTTTTTTGTGTCTGAGGGTAAATCTTGCGCCCGGCGGCGGGTCTCCTACTTGCCCTTGCGCCGCTGGTGCCGGGTACGGGCCAGCAGCTTGCGGTGCTTGTGCTTGCGCATCTTCTTACGACGCTTCTTGATGACACTGCCCAACAGATCACCTCCCGTTGTCCGATCTAGGCCGCGTCCGCCCCCTGGGGATGGGGGCGGACGTGGTGCGGCGATTTCGTGTAATCGACCCCAATTAGCACTTTTTTGTTTGGCCTGTCCACCCTTAATTTGATATCGATCGGGTCATGAAGGGCGTCCGGCGTTTCTCACCACAACAGGTCGAAACGGTCAGGGAAGCGGCGACGATGGCCGAGGAGGTGGTCAGCGACACCTTCAAGCTGTCGTCGGGGCAGTGGCGCTACGACATCAAGACCCTCGATACGATGAACGATGTCGAGCCCGACCCCGGCCCCCTGGCCCAGGTGATCCTTGCGGCCCGGCAGCGCAGCGACTCGTGCCTGCGATCCCAGCGCGTCGATGTCTACCTGATCTGCCTGCAGGATCATGCCATCCTCGAAACCCTGGAAGCCCATCCGTGGCTGGATCTCTTTGCCCTGGTCCTCTACATTGTCGTCCACGAACTGATCCACATCGAGCGCTTCAGCCGTTTCAAGCAGAATTTCCAGGCCACCCCTGAAGAGACGCACAGCGAAGAGGCCCGGGTACACCGCCTTACTCGACAAATCGTCGAAAACCTGCCGGTGGCCGGCATCGATGCCGTCTTGCATTTTTTCGCCCATTGGCACGGTCCCATCGATGCCCTGCACACGCCCGACGCCATCGTCCCCAAAATCCGGTAAGACGGCATCCTCTCGATCTTACCGCGCTTGACAACTCGAAAGAGGGACCTATATTTACGCATTCTTGCGCCAACCTGAAGTGTTTCGCAAAAATTTCAGGAGAGTGAAGCCATGCCCATTTACGAGTACGAATGCGAAAACTGTGGCCGGATAGAAGAAGTCCTTCAGCGATTTTCAGACAAGCCGCTCACCCGTTGCCGCCACTGCGCCGGCAAGCTGCACAAGCTGGTGTCCCAGAGCGCGTTCCATCTCAAGGGGGCCGGATGGTACGTGACGGACTACGCTCGTAAAGACGCCGGACGCAGCGACAAGGCGGCCGACAAACCGGCCGCAGGCGGTGCGGACGCTGCATCTGCCGGCGGCAGCGATCAGAGCAACGCCAGGAGTGAAAAGAGCGACTGAAGCGAAAAAAACAAAAGGAGAGGTTGGAAGATGAAATTGAGACCATTGAACGATCGTATTTTGGTAAAGCGCCTGGAAGAAGTGAGCACGACCAAGGGGGGCATCATCATCCCTGACTCGGCCAAGGAGAAGCCGGCCGAAGGCAAGGTGATCGCCGTGGGCAACGGGCGGCGCGGGGAGGACGGAAAGCGCATCCCGCTGGAAATCAAGAAGGACGACCGCATCCTGTTCGGCAAGTACAGCGGTACCGAGGTCAAGCTCGAGGGCGAAGAGTACCTGATCCTGCGAGAGGACGACGTGCTGGGCATCGTCGATTGATCGATCGCCGCCAACGGTTCGCATTTGCTCGTTTCTGATCAATCTTAAAGATCGACGGTAAGGAGGAGTGATTAAAATGGCAAAAGAGATCAAGTATGACATGAAGGCCCGCGAGGCCATGCTCAGGGGGGTCAGAACGCTGGCCGACGCCGTGGTGGTAACCCTCGGCCCACGGGGACGCAACGTGGTGATTGACAAGTCCTGGGGATCGCCCACGGTGACCAAGGACGGCGTCACGGTGGCCAAGGAGATCGAGCTGGAGGACAAGTTCGAGAACATGGGCGCCCAGATGGTCAAGGAAGTGGCCAGCAAGACCAGCGACATGGCCGGCGACGGCACCACCACGGCCACCGTCCTGGCACGGGCCATCTACGAGGAAGGCCAGAAGCTGGTGGTGGCCGGCAACAGCCCCATGACCATCAAGCGCGGCATCGACAAGGCCGTGGAAGTGGCGGTCAAGGAGCTGCAGAGACTGAGCAAGCCTACCAAGGACCAGCGTGAAATCGCCCAGGTGGGCACCATTTCGGCCAACAACGACGAGACCATCGGCAATATCATCGCAGACGCGATGAACAAGGTGGGCAAAGAGGGCGTCATCACCGTCGAAGAGGCCAAGGGAATGGAGACCACCCTCGAGGTGGTGGAGGGGATGCAGTTCGACCGCGGCTACATCTCTCCCTACTTCGTCACCGATCCGGACAAGATGCTCGCTTCCATCGAGGATCCCTACATTCTGATCCATGAAAAGAAGATCAGCTCCATGAAGGACCTGCTGCCGATCCTGGAGCAGGTGGCCAAGATGGGCAAGCCCCTGGTGATCATCGCCGAGGATGTCGAGGGCGAAGCCCTGGCGACCCTGGTGGTCAACAAGCTGCGCGGCACGATCCAGGTGGCGGCTGTCAAGGCGCCCGGCTTCGGCGACCGCCGCAAGGCCATGCTCGAAGACATCGCCATCCTCACCGGCGGCCAGGTGGTCAGCGAGGATCTCGGGGTGAAGCTGGAGAATGTTTCCCTGCAGGATCTCGGCAAGGCCAAGCGAATCACCATCGACAAGGACAATACCACCATCGTCGATGGCGCCGGCAGCCGCAGCGCCCTGGAGGGCCGGGTCAAGCAGATCCGGGCCCAGATCGAGGAGACCACCAGCGACTACGACCGTGAAAAGCTCCAGGAACGCCTGGCCAAGCTCATCGGCGGCGTCGCGGTGATCAACGTGGGCGCGGCTACCGAAACCGAGATGAAGGAGAAGAAGGCCCGCGTGGAAGACGCCCTCAACGCTACCCGGGCTGCCGTGGAAGAGGGCATTGTCCCCGGTGGCGGCGTGGCCCTGGTGCGGTGCCTGGATGCCCTGGAGAAGATCAAGATCAAGGCCGACCAGAAGCTGGGCGTCAGGGTGGTGATGCGCGCCATGGAGGAACCGCTGCGCCAGATCGCCAACAACGCCGGCTTCGAGGGTTCGGTGGTGATCGACAAGGTCAAGAACGGGGAAGGTCCCTTCGGATACAACGCTGAGACCAACACCTACGAGGACCTGATCGCCGCCGGCGTCATCGATCCGACCAAGGTGGTGCGCTTTGCTCTCCAGAATGCCGCCAGCGTGGCTTCCCTGATGCTCACCACCCAGGCCATGGTGGCCGAGAAACCCGAGGAGAAGGACGCTGCGCCGGCCATGCCGGGCGGCGGCATGGGTGGTATGGGTGGCATGGGCGGTATGGGCGGTATGATGTAATCGCCTCACCACAGCTTTTCTGCAGACTGAGCCCCCCGGCGCCAGCGGTGCGCCGGGGGGTTTTTATTCGGGAATTCAACTGCTTGACAACTATCCGGAAGGCGGCCTAAATAGAAAGCAGCGTTACCTCAACCCTTTACTGCAGCGGGGCATACGATGAACCACCACCAGGATAAGGCCTTGCCAGCGGGGCATTCGGCGGGCCGCGGCGTCTCGTCATATTTTCATGGGAGCCTGCTTTTTTTCATCGTAGCCCTTCTGGTCGTCGCTCCATTCGCCGCTGGGCAGGAACCTGTTTCGCCCGTCGACGCGGTTCAACCTGGGCCCGGTTTCGACTATACCGTTAAAAAAGGCGATACGCTGTGGGACCTGTCGCGCCGGTTTGTCGGCAGCCCCACTGACTGGCCCTGGATATGGAAGCACAACAACCAGATCCCAAACCCGCACCGCATCTTCCCCGGCGACCGGATCCGAATGTCGCCGCTTCCGGCATCTGTACCTGCCGTACCCCCTTCCGCCGAGGCCTCCATCAAGCCGTCTGGATTCCAGGAAGTGGCCGCTGCTCCGCCCTCTTACCGTTTTCCCGGCATCGAGGCCATCGGTTTCATTCGGCCTCAGCCGGTGGCGCCGGCGGCGACGATCTCCAGGCTTTCCGGGGACAAAACCATCGCTGGCCTGTGGGAATCGATCTGGGTGCGGCCGTCTGAAGGGACAATCCTCCTGCCGGGCCAGCAGTTCGTCGTGTACCGGGCGTTGGCGCGGATCGTGGACAAAGCGGGCAAAAAAATTATCGGCTATCCCCACTACCTGCTCGGAATTGTGGAAATCGCCGCCGTTTCAGGCGAGTCGGTTAAGGCCGAGGTCGTTCGGTCTTTCAGGGAGATGCGCGTCGGTGACAAGCTTATGCCCCGAGCGGTGCCGGCGCCCGATGCCGAGATCGTCCTGGTGGATGCGCCGCCGGGGCTTGCGGGAAAGATTCTCCGACCCGAAGAGGATCTGGTTCTTCTGGGCGATTATTCCGTGGTGTTCATCAACCGCGGCCGCCGCGACGGCGTGGCCGTCGGACAGCGTTATGAAATTTGTGATCCCACCCTGGATCCCGGAACCGGCCTGTCGCCGGCCATCGGCGATCTTCTGGTGCTGCGTGTCGAGGAAACCACGGCTACGGCCCTGGTCACCGGTGCCAAGCGGGAGATTCCTCCGGGCGCGCCCATCATCTCGGCCGCGTGGGAGAAGTAGGCCGGCGCACCGCGGCGGCGAAGGGCCCGTCAGGAAAGGATCCCATGAAGCGCCATCCGTTTATAGCGATGATTGAACGGCGCTACCGGACAATGAGCACCGGGCAGGGGCAGCGACGCGACACCCGGCCGCTGACACTCCCCAGCAGGAAGCCGATGCCCGGGCTCAGGCCCCGGCTGCCGATCACCACCAGGTCGAAGTGCTCGGCCTCGGCCTTTTCGCAGATCACGTCGGCCGCGAGCCCGACCAGCGTTTCCGCCTGGATGTCCAAGTCAGCCTCTTGGAATTTCTTTTTGTATCCTTCCACGATGTCCACCCCCTGGGCGGTGAGCTGTTCCATCAACTGGTCGGCGTAGAGGAAACTTTCCGGCACTTGAAACGAAACAGGTTGAATGACGTTCATGATCAACACCCGGGCGCCGAACTTTTCCGCCAGGACGACGCCGTGTTGCACCGCCCTGTCCGAGGGCTCCGATCCGTCTACCGGAATCATGATCTTCTTGTACATGGCATCACCTCGCCGATGGGTGGAGGAAAGGATCAGTCTTATTAAAGAAGCTACTGCCGGTTGCAAGCGGTTGTCAAGACACGGGCGCTTCCCTCGGCAGACTGCTTCCAGCCGCGCCGGGCCCGCCTCGCGGCTGCGTATTGACAGCCCGCAAGGCGCAGAGTAGTCTCGATTCAAAAATCGGTTGAATCGTTATTAAAATCAAATACGGGACGATCATGTCCCGTATTTTTGAACAGTCTGGAAACATTGATGGAAAAGGCTGGAAATCACATGGAAGCGATGGTCCCAAAGCCTTTCTCGCGAAACACGTCCAAAAAAAAGGAAAATTCGACGGACGCCTCGGTCGTGGGGCTGGTGCAGAAGGTGGCTGGATCCCGGATTACCGGTTCCCTGGTCGACGACGGGGCCGACAAGGTGCGCCTGGAGACGGTGCTGCGGATCCCCTGCGAAGGTTCCACTGTCTTCGGCATCGTCAGCAACATGGAAACCAGGGGCTTTCGCTCCGGCGAGCCCGCGACCGGCGCTTTCTTCGACATGGATCTTATCGGGGAAAGCACCCGGGACGCCGCGGGGGATGTTTCGTTTCAACGCGGCGTGTCGGTGTACCCGGGACTCAATGCCTCGGTGTTCAGGGCGTCCGCCGAAGACCTGGCACTCATCTATGCCAGGCCCAACGTTCCCAGCGTGAACATCGGCACCTTGCATTTCGAATCGAGACTGCCAGCCTACCTTATCACCGACGAGCTTCTGGGCAAGCATTGCGCCATCCTGGGGGCCACCGGCTCGGGCAAGTCCTCCGGCCTGGTGGTGATCATCCGCTCGCTCATCGACCAGTATCCCCACGCGCATGTGGTGATCCTGGATCCCCATGACGAATACGCTGCCGCTTTCGGTGACATCTGCGAGGTGATAACGGTCGAGGACCTGGACCTGCCCTACTGGCTGCTGAATTTCGAAGAAATGAAGGGCCTGATGTGCAGCGGGGATCCGGTGAGCCGGGAGACGGAAGCCGCCATTCTCAGGGTGGCGGTGGAGGCCGCCAAGCGCGAGTACCTGGAAGGCCAGGGCATCGGCTATCCCGTCAAGGTGGACACGCCGGTGCCCTACTGGCTCAGCCGGGTGCTTCGGTCGATCCAGGAGGCCATGGGACAGCTGGATCGACCGGGGGAGGCGCTGCCGTATCTACGCCTGAAATCAAGGATCGAGGCGCTGCAAAGCGATCGGCGCTACAACTTCATGTTTTCCAATATGCTCGTCAAGGACACCATGGCCGAGATCCTGTCGCGGTTCATTCGGCTCCCGGCGGATGAAAAGCCCATCAGCGTGGTCTCCATGGCCGGCATGCCGTCGGAGATCGTCAACCTGGTGGTGTCGGTTCTCGGACGCCTGCTTTTCGATTTTTCCGTGTGGCGTGACCAGGCCCGGAAACTGCCGATCTTGCTGGTTTGCGAAGAGGCCCACCGGTACATCCCGAGAAATCCCCATACGGCCTATCAACCGGCCCGGAACATCATTTCGCGTATCGCCAAGGAGGGCCGCAAGTACGGATTCTCCCTGGCGCTCATCTCCCAGCGTCCCTCGGAGCTCGACGAGACGGTGCTGTCCCAATGCAACACCCTCCTGGCCATGCGCTTGAGCAACGAGCGGGATCAGGAAGTGCTGGCCAGGGCCCTGCCGGACAACACCCCCGG
>DQXI01000242.1 GCA_011042305.1 Desulfobacteraceae bacterium | reverse complement strand
TGGAGCACCTCGTGTTGATCCACCTCAACGATTCGCTCAAGCCGCTGGGATCGCGGGTGGACCGGCACGCGGCCATCGGCGCCGGCTGCATCGGGGTCGGGGGGTTTGCCGCAATCATGTGGGAGGATCGACTGGCGTCGATCCCCAAGATTCTTGAAACACCGAAAAAGGACGCCGCCGGGCGGGATATGGACCGGGTGAATCTCGATTTGCTTCGGTCGTTCTGTGAAAGCTGACACTGCATCCGGCAACTGGAGCGACCGGTTTGAGCAAGGCGCCCGAAGGGTGCAGATGGCGGATTTGCGCGGTTGACGCGGCGCGGTTAGAGGCTGCCCTTGCGCAAGATGGCCACCAGCAGCCAGAGGCCCAGCACCAGGGCGATGAGGAAGCCGGCCAAGCCGATGGCCGAAATGCCCCAGATCAGGGGAGGGGTGTTGGAGATGACGATGAGGGCCGAGCCGATGAGCAGGGCGGCGATGATCACGGCGAAGGCGATGCGGTTGCTCGTCTGGTCGTGGGTGGCGAGAATGCGGTCCAGGCCCAGGGGCTCGACGCGCAGCACCAGCCGCTCCTGGCGGGCCAGGCGGGCCAGTTCGAGCAGGTCCCGGGGAAACTGGTGTGAAAATTCCATCAGGACCGAGCCGATGTTGAGCAGGTCGCCGGTGATGCGCGAGGGCTTGTAGCGTGCCGCCTTGACATGCACGATAAAGGGGCGGGCCTGCTCGAAGATGTCGAAGTCCGGGTTCAGGCGCCGGGCCACGTTTTCCACCGCGCTCAGGGCCTTCATCATCATGAAGATGGGTGGGGGGATTCGCAGCCGGTGCTGCGAGGCGAGTTCCAGCAGGCGGTTGAGCAGGGGGCCCAGCTCGATTTCCTTCAACGGCTTGTACAGGTGCAGCCCGATGAAATCGGCCACGTCGCGTTCCAGGTGGCGCCTGTCCGGCTCCTGGTCCCAATCAGTGATACGCAGCAGCACCCGGGTGGCGCGGGCTTCGTGGCGATGGACCACGGCATCCACCAGGTCGACGAAATCTTCCCGGGTCTGGCGGTCGATGGTGCCGGTCATGCCGAAGTCCAGCAGGCAGATCACGTTTCCCGGCAGCACGAAGAGGTTGCCCGGGTGGGGGTCGGCGTGAAAAAAGCCGTGGACGAAGACCTGCTTGAGCACCAGGTCGGCGCCGCGGCGGGTGATGAGACGGCGGTCGAGGCCGGCGGCGTCCAGTTCGTCGATCTTGGAGATCTTGATGCCCGAGACGTATTCGCAGGTCAACACCCGGCCGGAGCTGTAGTCGTGGTAGACGGAGGGGATGAAGACGGTGTCGTCATCCAGAAACAGGCGGGCCATGCGCCGCATGTTGCCGGCCTCGATGCTGAAGTCGATCTCGCGCTCGATGGTCCGGGCGAATTCCTCCACGATGCGCACCGGCCGGTGCGGGGCCAGCTCGGCCACGTGCCGCTCGGCCAGAGTGGCCATGTGGAGCATGATTTCCAGGTCGATTTCGATGGTGCGGGCGATGCCAGGGCGCTGTACCTTGACGGCCACCGGTTCGCCATCGTGAAGCGTGGCGCGGTGAACCTGGCCGATGGAGGCCGCCGCCACGGGTACCGGGTCGAAGCTGGCAAAGAGTTCCTCGGGCGGTTTGCCCAGTTCCTGGGTTATCACCCGCCGCACCTCGCTTTTACCGAAAGGGGGGACTTCGTCTTGCAGGCGTGCAAACTCGTTGACGAGATCCACCGGGATCAGGTCGGGTCGGGTGGCGAGGATCTGGCCGAACTTGACGAAGGTCGGTCCCAGTTCCTCCAGAATCAAGCGCACCCGTTCGGCCCGCGTCATCCGCTCGATGCGTACCCCGGCTTCTTGCGGCCGGGAGCGGATCATCTTGCGACCGAACTCGAGGTACTGGTCGATGTTCAGACGGATCACCAGATCCTCGTAGCCGTACTTGAAAAGGGCGGCCAGAATCTGGCGGTAGCGGTTCATGTGGCGGTAAGTCCGCCCTATGACGCCGATTTTACGGATGCTGAGCATGGGGGCGGCCCCGGCGGGCGTCTATTCGTCCCTGGCGTCGGTCCCTTCGCTGACGGCCTTCTTCAGCTCCCGGATCTCCTTTTTCAAGGCCTTCAGTTCATCGCTGGTGACGATGTCGGCCTTCTTGAGAAAATCGCGCACCATCTCCTCAACCCGGGTTTCGAGCTTCTTCTGGGTTTTCTCGTAGCGCTTTTCCAGGTCATCCATGAATTTCTTGGCGTCTTTTTCGCCCATTTCAAACTTCTTGGAAAACTCGCGACCGAATTTTTCCATTTCATCCTTGGCCATCAGGCCCGCCCCAAGGCCCATGATGACCAGTTTTTTCAAACTCTCGGCGGGGTTGAAGCTGTCGTTCGATTCGGCCATGATGGCACCTCTTCCCAATTGAGGGGTTCTCGCCTGTGGTTAGACGCAATCGCCTGATAACTTTACTGGGTTTTTCGCCGGCCGGAACCCGGCCGGCGAAAAACATCTACTTTAGCTTGCCGATCACGGCGCTGGCGATGGTGTTTTTCTGGATTTCCTTGGTGCCTTCGTACAGTTCTGTGATCTTGGCGTCGCGGTAGAAGCGCTCCACCTCGTAGTCGGCGATGTAGCCGTAGCCGCCGAGGAGCTGAATCGCTTCGTCGCAGACTTCCACCGCGGTGCGGGCTGCGAACATCTTGGCCATGGAGGTCAGCTTGGGATCGATGCGCCCCTGGTCGAAGTTCCAGGCCGCCTTGTAGGTCATCAGGCGGGCCAGTTCGATTTTCGTGGCCATTTCGGCCAGCTTGTGTTGGGTGACCTGAAACTGGGCGATCTTCTTGCCGAACTGCTCGCGCTCCTTCACGTAGGCCAGGGCCCGATCGAAGGCCCCCTGAGCCGTGCCGAGGCCCTGGGCGGCAATGAGGATGCGGCTCTCGTCGAAAAATTCCAGCACCTGGTAGAAGCCCCGGTTCTCCTTGCCGATGAGGTTGTCCAGCGGCACGCGCACGTCCTTGAATGTCACCTCGGCGGTATGCATCAACTGGATGCCCATCTTGCGGCCGACATCCATGGTGCCTACGCCGGGGCGGTCGGCTTCCACCAGGATGAGGCTTTGGCCGCGGTGGGGCGGGCTGGCGTCAGGATCCGTCTGGCACAGCACGCTGTAGAAGCCGGCCAGCGGGCCGCCGTTGGTGATGAAGATCTTGGTACCGTTGATCACCCACTCGTTGCCGTCCTTGACCGCCACCGTATCCATGCGGGTGATGTCGCTGCCGTGGTCCGGTTCGGTGAAGGCCCCGCAGGAAAGCACCTCGCCCTCGGCGACCTTGGGCAGCCATTTCTTCTTCTGCTCTTCGGAGCCGAAGTGGAGCACGATCTCCGAGGCAAAATCCGCCAGCATCAGGCAGGCCCCCACCGACGAGTCGCCGCGGCACAGCTCTTCGGCTACCAGGATATTCTCCATCACGTGGAGTCCCTGACCGGAATATTCTTCCGGAAAATGGATGCCGATGAAACCGAGGTCCGCCGCCTTTTTCCAGATGGCCACCGGGTATTCATGCTTTTCCACCAGGTCCTCGATGACATCCTTCTTGAACTCGCCCTTGACAAAGTCCCGTACCGCCTTCTGAATTTCCCTCTGCTCCTTGGTTAATTCGAAGTCCATGCCCTTTTTCCTCACTTTCCGATGGTAATTTGCCAGGCTGGTCCGCCTCCGGCGCCAAGCCGGTTAGCGGCCGCCCGTGGCCCCACCGCCTGATTTATGTATAAAATCTGTTGGCGGTGCGACCACCCGCTCTGACCGCTGGGCCACCGGTGGGGGACGGCGGCCTATTTCGAATATTTATGGCCAGTTATCATATAAGCGCTTCGAATGCAAGGCGTTTTACCGGTCCGTCGCGCCGGCGGTTCTGTTGTCCTGCCCGATTACGCCGGCCGGCGAGGATGCGGGAAAAGGGGCTTGACGCCAAGGGGAAGCTGGCCTAATTCATCCCTGAGAAGCTTTGTCTGAAAATGGTCCATTCATTCGTAGAAAGGAATCCAACCGATCATGACGTATTCCATCGCTTTGGCCGGCAAGGGGGGCACCGGAAAGACCACCGTGGCCGGCCTGTTGATCAAATATTTGGTAAGCAAGGGAAAATCGCCCATTCTGGCCGTTGACGCCGACGCCAATGCCAACTTGAACGAGGTCCTGGGACTCAAGGTGGAAGACACCATCGGCGATGCCCGCGAGGACATGAAAAAGGGCAAAGTGCCCAACGGGATGACCAAGGACGTCTTTTTGTCCATGCGCATGGAAGAGGCCGTGGCCGAGGCCGACGGCTACGACCTGGTGGTCATGGGACAGCCAGAAGGGGCCGGATGCTACTGCGCCGCCAACAGCCTGTTGACCAATTTTCTGGAAAAACTCACCGGCAACTACCCCTACATCGTCACCGACAACGAGGCCGGCATGGAGCACATCAGCCGGCTGACCACCCGCAACGTGGATCTGCTGCTCATCGTTTCCGACTCCTCGCGGCGCGGTTTGCAGGCGGCCGAGCGGATCCATGCCCTGGCCAAAAACTTGAACATCGGCGTGGAACAGAGCTACCTGATCGTCAACCAGGTGCGCGACCCGCTTCCCCAGGAGCTGTTGGATTCGATTTGCAGCGACGGGCTGAAGTTGGCGGGCACGATTCCCGAAGACCGGCAAGTGTACGAGTTTGATTTAAACGGACAGCCCACGGTGGCTCTGCCCGACGACAATCCCGCACTCAATGCCGCCTGGGCCATTTTCGACCGGATTATTCCCTGACGGGAAAGGACAGCTTCTCGCGCGCTCTTTTCGTCGTCCTGGAAAATCGCGGTGACACGGGACGGATATGAAGCGAACCGGCTATCTGTACGATCTGCGTTACCTGCTCCACGATACGGGACCGTATCACCCCGAGTGCGCCGAACGGCTCCAGGCCATTCACCGCGGCATCGAAACCGGCGGACTGCTGCCGCTGGTCAAGGAGATCAGCGCGGTCAAGGCGGACATGCGCTGGATCGAGGCGGTCCACGAACCGGGCTACATCCGGCGCTTCGAGGAACTTTGCCTCAGCGGCCATCGCACTTTTGATTTTCCCGACAACCAGATGTGCCCGGAGACTTACGAAATCGCCTTCCTGGCAGCCGGCGGCGTCATCGAGGCGGTGCGCCGGGTGATGGCCGGGGAGATCGACAACGCCTTCTGCGTCGTACGGCCGCCCGGCCACCATGCCGAGGTCAACCAGGCGATGGGGTTTTGCTATTTCAACAACATCGCCATCGCGGCACGCTATCTCCAGGAAGAATGGGGGGTGGCGCGTATCGGGATTTTCGACTTCGACGTGCACCACGGTAACGGTACCCAGCACGTTTTCGAGCAGGATCCCACCGTTTTTTATTACTCTTGCCACGAGCATCCCACCTTCGCTTTTCCCGGCACGGGTCGATCCTTTGAAAAGGGCGTGGGACCGGGGTTGGGGACCACCCGCAACTGGCCCGTTTTGCCGGGACAAGGGGATGACGAGTATCGCAAGCTCATCGAAACCGACCTGTGGCCCGCCTTTGACGCCTTCAAACCCGAGGTGGTGCTGGTGTCATGCGGTTTTGATGCCCACGAAGAGGACGACATGTCCGACATCCGGCTGACCACGGCCGGCTACAGCTATGTCATGGAGCAGATCGTGGCCATTGCCGAAAAATACGCCGGCGGACGCATCGTGTCGGTCCTGGAAGGCGGATACTGCCTGGCGCGACTGCCGGAGCTGGCCCGCAACCATGTTCAGATTCTGCTCGGTAAAGACATTCCGGCTTGAGGCCGGGATCCCAAAGAAGCGGAGGGACCCATGTTCGTTCATCGATCCATGACGCCCAGGGTGATCACCATCGGCAAAGAGGCCAGCCTGCTGGAAGCCAAAGATTTGATGCGGAACAAAAATATCCGCCACCTGCCGGTGGTCGACGAGCAGCAAAAACTCATCGGCATCATCACCGACCGCGACATCCGCGGGGCCATGCCCCTGGAGAATGTCAGGCTGCCGGACTTTTGCAAGAAGATGGAGGTGGCTTCCCAGCTGAAGGTCGGGGATGTCATGACACCCGACCCCATCACCATCGGTCCGCATGATACCATCGAGGACGCCCTGCTGATGTTCGAGCAAAAGAAGGTGGGGGCCTTCCCGGTGATCGACGCAGAAGGGCGGCTGAAGGGCATCATCTCGGTGCGCGACATCCTGCGGGCCTTTACCAACGTGTTGGGCATCGGTCAGCCGGGGACGCTGCTGTGCATCCTGGTGGAAGAAAAGGTGGGGCAGCTCAAGAAGATCGTGGACGCCATCACCGAGGAGGGGATCTCCTTCGGCAGCGTCCTGGTGGCCCGCTACTGGGACGAGAACAAGCGGGCCGTCTTCCCCTACCTGCTGACCAACAACGTGGTTCGTGTCAAGCAGAAACTCAAGGCCCTGGGGTTCGAGCTGCTCGACCCGATGGAATGGTACATCGACCAGCTACCCCGTCATGAACGGGATGGATAGGGCCGTGGGGGAGGGCTGTCCCTATGGCCGGCTCTACATCTACTGTCTCAAGGGGCGTGTTGACCGGGGTTGCCAGTTGGACGGGCGCGCTTTTTTGGGCAGCTGGCAGGAGGACGGGTACAGCTTTTTGTTTTTCAGACAACCGGCGGGCGCAGCGGTGGAGGCCCTGGTGGCCGCTTCCTCCGAGCTGACCCTGCTCGACGAGACGGTCATGCACTACGACCAGTGGCAGGGCGGACGGATGACGCCGCTGGAGGTCGCCGGTTTCCGCATCGTTGCACCGTGGTGCGCAGGGCCATCGGAGCCGCCGGAGACGATATTTCTCGATCCCGGCGTGGTCTTCGGCAATGGACTGCATCCCACCACCCGCGATTGCCTGGAGGCCGTTGCCATGGCCTGCAGCCGATGGCCGGTGGGCACCGCCGTGGACCTGGGCACCGGGACCGGGGTGCTGGCGCTGGCCATGGCCCGGGGCGGGGCGCGGCAGGTGCTGGCAGTGGATCTGAACTGGCTCAGCGTTCGCACCGCAGCCGACAACATCCGGCGCAACGGCCTGGAGGATCGCGTCATGGCCCTTCAGGGCAGAGCCGAGGAGTGGAGCAACGGTGCGATGGACCTGATGGTGGCCAACATCCACTACGATGTCCTGCGCCGCCTGGTGTCGGCGACGGCGCTGGCCGGCAAGCGGAGCATGGTGTTTTCGGGGCTGCTGCGCAGTGAGGCCAAGGCGATGCGCGAACAACTGGCCGCGCTTCCCGTGGTGATCCGCCGCCAGTGGGTCGGCGACGGTATCTGGCACACTTTTTACGTGGAGCGCCGGTGAAGCCGCGGGGGGCGACGGAGCAGGGGAAAAGACGGGCGGGAAAGAAGGCGGTATGTTGATTCGATGCTGGGGCTCGAGGGGGGCGATACCGGTCTCTGGCGCCGAGTATCTGCGTTACGGCGGGGATACCACCTGCCTGGAAATCCGCAGCAGCGACGGTGAAACCATCATCGTGGATGCCGGCACGGGGATTCGTCGCCTTGGCAACCGCATGGTGGAGGAGAATCGCTTGCATTGCCACCTGCTGTTTACCCATGCCCACTGGGACCACGTGATGGGGTTTCCCTTTTTCAAGCCCATCTTTATTCCCAGCGCAAAACTGGTCTTGTATAATTGTCCCCTCGAAAACTGCTTCGTTGAAACCATCTTGAGCGAAGTCATGTCACCCCCGACGTTTCCAGTGCGATACGCGGAATTGAAGGCCAGGATCGACTACCGGCGCGACTGCCCAACCAACTTTACCATCGGTGACATCACCATTCACCCGGTACCGTTGAGCCATCCCAACTCAGGCACCGGCTACAAGTTCACCGAAAACGGCCGGTCCTTCGTCTTCCTGACGGACAACGAGCTGGGCTTCGTTCATCCCAAGGGGCTGGATTTCGAGGGTTACCGCGACTTTTGCAGCGGCGCCGACCTGTTGATCCATGACGCCGAATACACGCCCGAAGAGTATCGCAGCGCCCGGCAATGGGGCCATTCGGTGTTCACCGACGTGGTGGCTTTGGCCACGAAGGCCAGGGTCCGCAGGTTGGGGTTGTTCCATCTCAACCAGGACCGAACCGATGACGACATGGATGCCATCGTGGCGGCAAGCAGGAAATTGATCGCCGAGGCAGGCGCCGATATCGACTGCTTCGGCGTGGCGGCGGGCATGGTCTTGGAGGTATGACGAAGATGCAGGATCTTTATCGCCGTGCCGCCCGGGACATCGCCGGGGCGCGCCACATCGTGGCGCTTACCGGAGCGGGAATTTCGGTGGAAAGCGGAATTCCCCCATTTCGCGGCCCCGGCGGGATCTGGGAAAAACTCGATCCCATGGAATACGCCCATATCGACGCCTTCATGCGTGATCCGGCCCGGGTCTGGCGGGCGCTGATCGCCGACATGAAAGCCGTCCTGGACCGGGCCCGGCCCAACGATGCTCACAAGGGGCTGGTACGGCTGGAACAGATGGGCAAGCTCAAGACGATCATCACCCAGAACGTGGACGGGTTGCATCAGGCCGCCGGCAGCAGCGATGTCATCGAGTTCCACGGCAACTTCGCCTGGCAGCGCTGTCTGGCTTGCGGTCAACGGGTAGCGACCGCGGAATTAGACATGGCCGAGATGCCCCCGCGGTGCGCCTGCGGCGGGATTTTCAGGCCGGAATGTGTCTTTTTCGGTGAGATGATCGCCCCGGTGAACCTTTCGCGTTCCCAGAACGCCGCGGCCCAGTGTGACCTGATGCTGGTGGTGGGCACCTCAGCCATGGTCCAGCCGGCGGCGCTCATGCCAGCCATTGCCAGGCAGGCCGGCGCCACGGTGATCGAGATCAACTTCGAGCCGACCCCGCTGACCGGCCAGGTGGCCCACTACAGCCTCCTGGGCAAGGCCGGTGAGACCTTCAACGCCATCCTGGCCGAACTGGCGGCCGAATCCGAAGCCGGCCCACACGCCGAGGACATCCGCTAGACAACCGGGCCCCAGGATCGGGTGAGGCAGCGTCGCTGGCGACGCTGCCGTTTTTTTGAGCCTCGGAAGGACTGCCATGAACGACGTTGCCTCGTTGAAAAGCTGGATACTTGACCTCGACTTGCCACTGCCATCGCTGCGCAACAACACCGCCGACGGCGAGCGGCTCATGGAGGCCATCGGTGGACGCCTGGGCGGGCGACCGGTGCGCGCCGAATTGGAGGTGGTTTCCCGGCTGCCGTCCCTGTTGCGCGAAACCGGATACCGGGTTCGGTGTACTCTGTTCGAGGACCGCGACCGTTGGATCCTGCTGGATGTCGGCGACCCGCACCAGCCATCCTCGGCCTTGGGCCTGGCCGTGGACCTGGGCACCACCCGGGTCAGCCTGCGTCTCGTGGATCTTTGCGCCTGTGGCACCGTCGCCGAGCGGACCATCGACAACCCCCAGGTCAGGGTGGGGCCGGATATCCTGACCCGGATCCACCACGCCGAGCGGGACGGCGGCGGGGAGCTGCAAACCCTCATCGTCGAAGCGCTCAACAGGGAAATCAAGACGCTGACCGCCGTCGCCGGGCACAATGCCGCCGACGTCCATGCCGTCAGCCTGGCGGGCAACACCGCCATGACCCACCTGCTGCTGGGGCTCGATTGCCGCTGGATGATCCGGGAGCCTTACATTCCCGTCGTCAACCGGCCGCCGGTGATGCGCGCGGCCGAGCTGGGGATCGAGGCTCACCCCGCGGCTCGGATCTTTGTTTTTCCAAACGTGGGCAGCTACTTCGGCGGCGACCTGATCGCCGGCATCTTTCACAGCGGCCTGCACCGCCGGGAGGAAACCGCCATCCTGGTGGACGTGGGCACCAATGCCGAGGTGGTCCTTGGCAACCGGGACTGGCTCATGGCCTGTGCCGGCGCGGCCGGGCCGGCGCTGGAGGGCGGGGTGACGCGCTTCGGGATGGCGGCGGCCGAGGGGGTCATCGACCGGGTGCGCTGGGATGAAGAGAAAGGGGATTTCGCCTGGCACACCATCGGCGACCAGCCGCCGCGGGGCATCTGCGGATCGGGGTTGATCGATTTGGCGGCGGTGCTGTTTCGCGCCGGGATGATGGATATCCGCGGCAAGCTGGTGCCCTCGCGCTGCGGTGCGCGCCTGAAAATGATCGACGACGTGGCCCACCTGGTGGTGGCCTGGGCCGAGGAGACGGCCAGCGGCGAGGACCTGATGATCGCCCAGGCGGACATCGACAGCCTGATCCGCTCCAAGGCGGCCATGTACACCATCCTGGAGACCATCACCATGACCATGGGCATGAACTTGAACGAACTGCCCGCCTTCTTCGTGGCCGGCACCTTCGGTGTGTTCATCGACCCGGTCTCGGCGGTGACCATCGGTATGCTGCCGGATCTGCCGCCGGAGCGCTTCATTCCCCTGGGCAACAGCTCGCTGGAAGGGGCCACCCGGTTGTTGACGGTGCCCGGCAGCCTCGCGGAAATCGACCGCATCCGTGACGGGATCACCTACCTGGAGCTGAACGTCAACCAGGCTTTCATGAACCGCTTCTCGGCGGCCAAATTCCTGCCGCACACCAACCGTGCCCTGTTTCCATCGGTGCGCGTCCCGGAATGAAGGCGGGAGCCTGCACACCTTCTCCCTCATGGGCCGGCCCCGTCCGGAGAACGACAAGTACCATACCCGGCGCGTGGGCGATCCGGTGTTTACCGTGTGGGGGAGCAAGGCTTGAAATTGGATACTGGAAACTTGAAGATCGGGAAACGGGGAGGGGGATTCGTCGGCTCGAAGAAGTCGGA
>DQXI01000044.1 GCA_011042305.1 Desulfobacteraceae bacterium | reverse complement strand
TCATGGTGGTGGGCGATGGTGGGAACCAGGGTTTCGGCGATGGTCTCGGTGAGCGCCACGCCCAGGGGGATGTGCATGGGAATGGTGAGCACATTCTGGGCAATGACCAGGTCGATGGCGAATTCGGCGATGAATCGGTGCAGCTGTTCCTTGAGGCGGCCTGCCAGGGTGTGAATCCGCTCGCTGACCTCCGGCTCCCGCCGCTTGCAGCCGAAGACCCGGGCCGCGATCCAACGGTTTTCCGGGTGATGGAAATGGGCCTCGGGGACAAAAAACCGCGCCTCCGGGTCGCGGTCCAGCTCGCCGGCAAACCAGAAGCACTGATGCCCGGCGCCGGCGAGCACCTCGGCCCACTTGGCCGCCTCGAGGGTCACGCCGTCCGTGCCGCAGAAACGGGTGGAAACGAAGCCGATGCGTTTTCCCATCGTCTATAATACCATGTCGCCTTCGATGACCGATCCAGAGGGAACCACCGCCTGGGTGCGGCCGTTGTTGGTGATGCGCACCGTTCCCACCAGCCGCACGCCGGGCTCGAAGCGCACGTCCCCGGTGACGGAGAGCGACCGGCAGTCTTTCAGGGATGGTTCGCCGCCCGCCGGGATCCGGGCGTTGAACATTTCGCGGTGACCGAAAAAGGCCGGATCGAGCCGGATTTGAATTTCTTCGACCGTGCGCTGGGGATTGGGAACCAACAGCTGCCGGTCGGAAAAGACATAGCAATCGCTGCGCACGGCGAGCAGTTCGTTGGTGCTCTTGACGGGGATAAAGCGCGTGCGGGGAACCCGGATTGCCACGGCTCCCTCGAAAAGCCCGATGGCCGCGCCCATGGCGGTTTCGACCTGGTATACGGGCGGGCTCTGGGCGTCGCGCGGGTCGAGGGTCTTGGGGTTGAGAATGATAGGCAGGCGCACGCGGCCGCTTTGGCGGATGAGCGCCCTGAGCGCTTCGAGGTTGACCCAGACGTTGTTGGTGTTGAAAAAGCGATAGCGCGCGATGTCGGTGAAGGCCGCCATCTGCTCCGGGGGGCACTGGGCCGCCTCCCGCAGAATGAGCCGTCCGCTGCGGTGGCGGGCAATGTGGCCGCCCTTGACGTCCGAGGGAGTCTTGAGGGCCACCTCCATCATGAAGGGCAGGTTCTCGGCGGCCAGGTACCCCAGCAGCGCCTCTTCCATGGTGGCCCCGAGGTTGTCCACGTTGCGGATCAGGGCATAGCGGATCCCCTCTTCCAGCAGCCGGTCGAGGGTGCCCGACACCCAAAGGGCCATGAACACGTCCCCGTGGCCCGGCGGGTTCCACTCCAGCTCCGGGTCCGCGGGCCAGCGGGCCGGGGCCAGCCCGTCGCGCAGCACCTTGGGATACTTGTGCTGCATGAACATCAGGGGCGCTTGGGCCGGGGCGATGCGCGCGAGGGCCTCCCGGGTGTCGCGGTCGGTGTTGAAGCTGTTCATCAAGGCCAGGCGGATCCGGTTGCGGGTCGCCTGGCGGACGATGATCTCCAGGAAGGTCAACCCGTCCTTGACACGCATCAGCGACTTGGCCCGGGTCAGCCCCATGGTGGTGCCCAGGCCCCCGTTGAGCACGATCATCACCGAGCGGGGCAGGGCCTGGGCGCCGGCCGGCACGTAGTCTTCAAGGGCTTCGAGGGGGGGGATCTCGCCGTCGGCCACCGGCTGGATCTCGGCGTCGTTGATCAGCCCGGTTTCCCCATTGACCAACTGCCGATAATAGTCGCCGAAGGTGTCGATGATCTCGCGGGGCAGGTCCGCCTGGCGCATCTTGGCCTCGAAAGCTTCCAGGTGTGCTGGCGTCATGTGCTCCTCGGCGTCCGGTTTGCAGGCTGCGAAGCGGTTGTTGGGGAGCGCTGTGATGAATCGCTTTTCGCTTGCCACGGGTTACACGATTGCTGGGCCTGCGGCAAGCGAAAGGCCCCTCAGACCGGTTCCACCCATCCCATGGGGTCGAGCGCCTTGCCGTACTGGATGGCCACCAGCGCGTCGTAGAGACGCTGGCTGAGAGGGCCCACTTCACCTCCGCCCACCGCCAGGATCTGGTCGCCGTAGCGCAGCTCGCCCACCGGCGAGATCACCGCGGCGGTGCCGGCGCCGAAAATCTCCTTGAGACGGCCGGTTTCGTGGGCCGCTACCACCTCGTCGATGCTGATGCGCCGCTCGCTGGTCTTGATTCCCCAGTGGCGCGCCAGGGCGAGCACCGAGTCGCGGGTGATGCCGGGCAGGATGCTGCCGTTGAGCGCCGGCGTGACCAGCTCGTCGTCGATGACGAAAAAGATGTTCATCGCCCCGACTTCCTCGATGTATTTCTGCTCCACTCCGTCGAGCCAGAGCACCTGGGTGTAACCGGCCTGGTGGGCCTCCTCGCCCGCCAGCAAACTGGCCGCGTAGTTGCCGGGGGTCTTGGCCTCTCCGACCCCGCCGCGCACGGCCCGCACGTAGTCGCGGGTCACCCAGATCTTCACCGGGTTGAACCCCTCGGCATAGTAGGCCCCCACCGGCGAGAGGATGATGAAAAAGCGGTAGGTGTGGGAGGCGCGCACCCCGAGAAACGGGTCGGTGGCGATGACCGTGGGCCGGATGTAAAG
This sequence comes from Desulfobacteraceae bacterium, assembly GCA_011042305.1. Taxonomy (GTDB): domain Bacteria; phylum Desulfobacterota; class Desulfobacteria; order Desulfobacterales; family UBA2174; genus UBA2174. Next base: position 8,304 of record DQXI01000044.1, on the reverse strand, counting down.
CGAAGTCCCCGGCGCCCGCGGCACCCAGTCCTGCTCGATGCGCAGCAGTGTCTTGAAGCTTTCCAGAACCAGGTCGGGATCCATTTCGGGGATGCACATCCGCCTGGCGGAGCGGTTGAGCCGGTCGATGTTGGCCCGGGGGCGGAAGAGCTGGATTCCGCCGGCCGGGTTGCGATAGGCCTTGAGCCCTTCGAAAATCGCCTGGCCGTAATGCAGCACCATGGACGAAGGGTCCATTGCGATGGGGCTGTAGGGCTCGATGCGCGGATCATGCCAACCCTGGTCCAGGCTGTAGTCCATGTTGAACATGTGGTCGGTGAAGATCTGGCCAAAGCCGAGGCGAGTTTCATCGGGCTTAGCCTTCAACTGGGCAGCGCGGGTGACCTTGATCTGCATGGATCCTCCTCGAACAGGCGCGAAATGGTCGCAGCGCGGCCCTTCGCAGCGATGATGAAGGTTTGGTCAAAGACTGGACTGAATTAAAAAAATAGCGCAACCGAAGGCCGGAAATCAAGCGCCAAGGCGCATCGACGCCGGTCAGACGATCCAGACGGTGAGGTCGTCGGCCATCTTGAGCACCTTCTGGCTCACCCGCCCGCCGAAAACCGCTTCGATGAAGCTGATCAGGCCGCGGCGGCCCACCACCAGGGTCCCGTAGCCACACCCCATGGCCGTCTCCACCAGGGCGAAGGCACGGTCGCGCTCCAGGGCGATGAGGCGGCAGGCGATGCGATCGGCGGACATGCCGGCGGCCACGAGGCATTCGCGGGCCACTTCCAAGTGGGCGCCGACCATTTCCCGACCGACGGCCAGCGGGTCGGGCGCGTCTTTGGGGAGGCAGATCTCCTTTTCGCCGATCCAGAAATGGCCGGTGGTGCTCAAAATGCTGTAAGTGATGACGTCGTTGTCCCCTCCGGCCAGCAGGGAGCCGACCCAGGAGACGCCTTTCATGGACTCGTGGGAACCGTCGAAGGCGATCATCACGCGCTTGGAAATCGGCGGCCCGCCCACCACGATGACGGGAATGTGGCGTACCTTGCTCGCCAGGTGCACCGCGGCGCTCTTGAACACGATGTCCTTGATGCGGCTCATGCCGGCCCGGCCCACCACCACGGCGCTGTACCCTTGGTAGGTTTCCCGGATCAGGTCCTGGCAGACCCCGAGGCGCAGGGGCAGATATTTGACCGTAGCGGCATCGGGCGCCATGCCGGCGCCTTCCAGCAGGTCGCGCGCCTGTTCCATGAAATGGCTGACGGTGTGGCGATGGTCGGCGATCCATTCCTTTATGGCCGGCGTTTTGGTGCGGTAAAGCGGGTTGTCGTTCAGGTCGTCGAAGAGCTCGGGCAGCTCGTTGGCCACGTGGCAGAGCACCACCTCGGTGGTCGCCATCGGCAGCACCGTAGCCACGTAGCGCACCGCCTCCAGGGCGTGCGTCGAGCCGTCCACGGCCACAAGTACTTTGTTTTTCATCGTTTTCTCCCCATTCCATCCGTTTCGGCCCGGTACCAGGCCATCATTTTTCTTTCCTACTCCGCCAAGCCGTGTAGGTCAATCAAATAAAGTTTTGCTCAGGGCTCGGGGCGCCGGCCCCGCGACCGACCGGTCGCTTGTTTCTCTTGACAAGCCGCCCACGATTCATTAAGAGGCGGGTTTTTCGCCGTCCCGGAATGAATCCAGGCTTGAGTGTTCTGTTAAAAGGCCGGTCCGGCGGGTCATCCCCGAACGGCAGGACGACGATTCCAGAAACGTCTGAGAGGTATCACGACCATGGGTTGGTTTGGCCCCCACGGCGGGGGGGGTGGCACGTTTGCCCGCGGTATTCACCCCCCGGCCAACAAACATTTTTCCACCGGGTGCGCCATCGAAGTGGTCCCCTGCCCCGAGCGGGTGGTGCTGCCGCTGCAGCAAAACGTCGGCGGTCCGTGCACTCCCGTGGTCAAGCCCCGCCAGAAAGTGGCCTGGGGAGAGTTGGTCGGGCGAGGGGAAGCTTTCGTGTCCTCGGCCCTGCACGCCCCCGTGGCCGGCACGGTGGAACGCCCGGCCATGACCACGTTGCCCAATGGGCGGCACATGCCGGCCATCGCCATCCGCACCGAAGATCCAGGGCTCACGGGACAGGATCTGTGGGAAGCCGTCTTCGGCGGACCGTGGTCCAACGACTGTATCGGCAGCTACGAGCCGCAGCAGATCCACGAAGCGATTCTGGAAGCCGGCATCGTCGGGTTGGGCGGGGCGGCCTTTCCCACCCATGTCAAGATCAACCCCAACACCCAAAAGCCGATCCATACCCTGGTGGTCAACGGGTGCGAGTGTGAACCGTACCTCACCGCCGACGATCAGTTGATGCGCCAGGCTCCGGACGCCATTATCGCCGGGGCTTTCCTCGCCGGCTACGCCGTGGGCGCCCGGCGGGTGGTTATCGGCGTCGAGGACAACAAGCCCGAGGCGGTGGAGAGCCTGAGGCGTGCTGTGGGCCGCACCGGCATCGAGGTGGCGGTACTCAAGACCAAGTATCCCCAGGGTAGTGAGAAGCACCTCATCAAGGCCGTGCTCGGCCGCGAGGTGCCCCTGGGCGGGCTGCCTGCCGACGTGGGGGTGGCCATCGGCAACGTGGGCACCATGGCGGCCGTGGCCCGGGCCGTGGTGCGCAACCGCCCCTTGACCCACCGGGTGATCTGCGTCACCGGCGCCGGCGTGGCCCGACCCAAGAACCTGATGGTGCCCATCGGCATTTCCATCGGTGAGATCATTGATTACTGCGGCGGACTGACCGCCGAGGCAGCACGCATCGTGGCCGGCGGACCGATGATGGGATTTGCCGTGGCCGACCGTGCCACCCCGGTGACCAAGGGAACCAGCGGCATTACGGTGCTGACGGCCAAAGATATCGAGACATCCGCCGCCGGTCCATGCGTGCGCTGCGGCCGCTGCGTGGAGGTCTGCCCCATGGGGTTGGTGCCGACTAAGCTGGCCCAGGCGGCCCGCACCGGAGACCTGCGCCTGGCCCGGCGCCACAATATCCTGGCCTGTTTCGAATGCGGCGCCTGCGCCTATAGCTGTCCGGCAAGGATTCCGCTGGTGCAATGGATCCGCGTTGGCAAGACCCAGGTAGCCCGCAGCCAGGGGCGATGACATGAAGACATCCGGCATGAAAAACAAAGACAACGACAAAACGGCGGCCGCGAACGCAGGTTTCGGCCCGGCCCTGACAGAAGTGGCGTCCTCGCCCCACCTGGTCGAGTCCGGCCGGACCACCCGGCGCATGATGATCGACGTGCTGTTGGCTCTGGTGCCGGTGGCCGGGGCCGCCGTCTATTTCTTCCGCTGGCCGGCGGTGCGCCAGATGGCGATCTGCCTGGCCGCCTGCCTGGCCGCCGAAGCGCTCTTCGCCCTGATGCGCCGGCACCGTCCGCCGCTGGCCGACGGTTCGGCGGCTGTCACCGCCTTGATTCTGGCTCTTTCCCTGCCGGTCACGGCCCCCTGGTACACCGCCGTCATCGGGTCGGTAGCGGCCATCGGTGTCGGCAAGGCCCTGTTCGGCGGGTTGGGAATGAATCTGTTCAATCCGGCCATGGTGGGCCGGGCCTTCGTGATGATTTCCTTCGCCGGTGCCCTGGGCGCTGCCGGATATCAGGATCCCGGCAGTTCCATCGACGTCATGACCCAGGCCACGCCGCTGACTGCCTTTCAGCAATCGGGAGTCAGTGCCGGCCTGGCGGATCTGTTTCTCGGCCGGACCAACGGTTCCCTGGGGGAAACTAGCGCCCTGGCCTGCCTGATCGGTGGCCTGTTTCTGTGCATCCGGCGCAGCGCCGCCTGGCGCATTCCAGCCGCGATGCTGGCGGCCGCCGGCATCATCGCCCTGCTGGATACCGGACTGGGCGTTGAGGGCTGGACCGCCGCTCACCACCTGTTCAGTGGTGCCATGCTTTTCGGGGCCTTTTTCATCGCCACCGACCCGGTGTCCAGTCCACTGACGCCCCTGGGACAGATTATCTACGGCGCCGGTATCGGCGCCCTGGTGATGGTGATCCGCCTTTTTTCCGGCTATCCGGAAGGGGTGATGTTCGCCGTGCTGTTGATGAACGCCCTGACGCCATTGATCAACCGTTGGACCATCCCGACCCCCTTCGGCGGACAATAGGAGCCTTGCCGAACATGAACGCAGCCGTCATGACAACCGATACCATGCCCGCCAAGCGCCCCTGGCGGGACAACGCCCTGTTCCAGGGCTGGCTTGTGCTCCTGTTGGCGGTGGTCTTCGGCGCCCTGCTGGCCGGCGTGCAAACCGCCCTCGGCCCGACCATCGCTGCCAACAAGCGCAACGAGACCCTCTCGCAGGTGCCGGCCCTGCTGGCGCCTGCGTCAGGTGCGGCCGCAACCGCCAAGCTGGAGATCGACACCCGGATGCTGCCGGTGTCCCGCGGCGGCCGGACCGCCGTCTACCGGGTGCACCGGGCCAGGCGGGACGGACAACTGGCCGGCTGGGTGGTGCAGACCGCCGGGCAGGGGTACGCCGACCGAATCGAGGTGCTGGTGGGCCTGAGCCCGGAAGCCGATGTTATTACCGGACTGTTCGTCCTTGACCAGAAGGAGACGCCGGGGCTGGGAGCCAAGATCGCCACCGCCCCGTGGCGCCGTCAGTTCGTGGGTAAACCTGCCGCAGCTCCCCTGGAGGTGGTCAAAGGGGGAGGCGCCGGCGCCAATCAGATCGATGCCATCACCGGTGCCACCATCTCGTCGCGCGCCGTTGTGGCCATCGTCAATCGGGCCTTGGCGGACGTATCTAGTCAACTGGCCGCCGATGCCGGAAAGGCGGCGCCATGAGCACCCCATCCGCCGCTCAGCGATTTGTTCGGGGCATCCTGCCGGAAAACCCCGTTTACCGCCAGATGCTGGGCCTGTGCGCAACGCTGGCGGTTACCAACAATCTTAAGTCAGCCGTGACCATGGGCGCGGCGGTGCTTTTCGTGCTGGTGTGCGCCAACCTGATGGTGAGCCTGATCCGGCACTGGCTCACGCCCCATCTGCGCATCGTGATCTTCACCCTGACCATCGCCACCTTCGTCACGGTGGCCGACCGGCTCCTGGCGGCTTTTCTCTATCCCATGAGCAAGGCCCTGGGGCCCTACATCCCGCTAATCATCGTCAACTGCATCATCATTTGCCGCTGCGAAGTCTGCGCCGCCAAGCAGGGACCGCTCACCGCGGTGGCCGACGCCCTTGGGCAATCCCTCGGTTTCGCCCTGGCCCTGGTGAGCCTGGCGGCGGTGCGTGAAATCCTCGGCACCGGGATGTGGTTCGGCTTCCGGGTGCTGCCGGCCGCCTGGCCCGACTGGGTCATCATGGTGCTGCCGCCGGGGGCTTTTCTTACCTTCGGCCTGCTGCTGGGGCTGGCTAACTGGATCTCGGCCCGGCGAGGCGGCAAGGAGGAGGCATGACCTACTTTGTCGACATCCTGCTCATCGCCCTGGGCGCGGCGCTGATCAATAATTTCGTTTTTTACTACTTCGTGGGCATCTGCCCGTTTATCGGCGTCAGCCGGCGGGTGGAGATGGCTTTCGGCATGGGTTGCGCCGTTACCTTCGTCATGACCATCGCCGCGGCCATCAGTTGGACCATGACCCGCTTCGTGCTCATGCCCGGGGCACCGCTGACGCGGTGGGCCGCGGGGCTTTGGCTCGACCCGCAAGCCGCGGCGGGGGTGGATCTGAGCATCCTTAGCTACATCGTCTACATCTTCGCCATCGCTGCCTCGGTGCAGTTTGTCGAGATGTACCTGCGGCGCTTCCTTCCGCTGCTCTACCGCTCCTTCGGGGTGTTTCTGCCCCTGATCACAACCAACTGCGCCATCCTGTTTGCCTGTTTGACCATCATGAGCCGCCTGGTGGGTGTCGATGATCCCGCGGCCCGCTGGGATCTGGCTCAGGCCTTGGCCCTGGCTCTCTTCGGCGGTGTCGGGTTCACCCTGGCCATCGTGATCATGGCCGGCATTCGCGAGGAACTGGAGGCCTGCGATGTGCCCGCTCCGTTTCGCGGTGTGCCTATCGCCCTGGTGGTGGGCGGCATTCTGGCCATGGCCTTTATGGGATTCACCGGGGTTGACAACGGCCTGAAGACGGCCCTGACGCCGCCCGCGGCGATAGTGGCCCAGGCTCCTCAGGCCGATTCCGGCAATGGAGCTTCCACGCCATGATCATCTGGGTGACCATCGGACTGTCGGCGGCGGCCATGGGAACCTTGGCCGTCTTTTTCACCTCGGTGCTCGGGTGGGCCAACCGGGCCTTCCACGTGCCGGTGGATCCGCGCATCGAGGCCTGCGCCGAGGCCCTGCCCGGTGCCAACTGCGGCGGATGCGGGTTTGTCGGCTGCCGGGAATATGCCGCGGCGGTGGTGTGCGACGCGGAGCCGGTGGACCGCTGCGTGGTCGGCGGCCAATCCTGCACCGAGGCCCTGGCCGCCATCATGGGAGTAGACCCGACCCCCAGCCTGCCTTACCGGCCCGTGGTGCATTGCGGCGCCCACACGGCGGACCGGCTGCTGCGGGCGCCCTACCACGGCGAGCCCACCTGCGCGGCGGCCAACCTCGTCACCGGGGTCCAGGGGTGCACCTACGGCTGTCTGGGCTTCGGGGACTGCCAGCGGGCCTGCCCGTTCGACGCCATCCATGTCATTGACGGCCTGGCCACGGTGGACTATACCCGTTGCGTGGGCTGTGGTGCCTGCGCCCGGGCCTGCCCGCGCAACATCATCACCATGGCCCCCTTCAAGGCGGAGCGGATCCTGGCGGTGGCCTGCTCCAACAAGGATTCGGGTAAGGACGTCCGGCGGGTCTGTGAGGTAGGATGTATCGGTTGCAAGGCCTGCCAGCGCGCGTGCAGCCTGTTTACGGTGCAAGACAACCTGCCGTCCATCGACTACGACGCCTACTGCCCCGACGACCTCGGCGACGCCATCCGCGCCATGGAAAAATGCCCCCGTCACTGCATCGTGGCGGTGGGCAAGCCCAGCGCCAAGGATCTGGCGGCCCTGGGCGATGAACAGCTGCCTGACGTGGTGGCCCCGGATTTCAAGACCACGGTGGACGACACCGAGTGGCGCGGATGAAAAAAGGGGAAGCGAGGGGCGATCCCGGCATAAAATCTTGTGGGGGCATTTGGAGGAAGGCAGATGGATCAATACCTGAAAGCCACCCCGGCCATCGAGGCGGATCACCCGTTGATCCGGCAAAAGACCGCCGAACTGACCGCGGGCGCGGCCACCGAGAGGGACAAGGTGGTGCGCCTTTTTTATTTTGTCCGCGACCAGATTCCTTACAACCTCTTCATGATCTCCATGCACCCGGACGATTTCCGGGCCTCCTTTGTGCTGGAGGCCGGCAAGGGGTACTGCGTGCAGAAAGCCGTGCTGCTGTGCGCCCTGGCCCGGGCCGCCGGGGTTCCATCGCGCCTGGCCCTGGCGCGCATCCGCAACCACCGGGTGCCGCCAAAGATCCGCCAAAGGCTGGGGCGCAACGAGTTTCCCGGCCACGGCTACAACCAGTTCCTGCTCGACGGGCAGTGGGTGTCGGCAGCGGCCACTTTCGATGCCGCTCTTTGCCAGCGCGTGGGCGTGCCGGTGGTGGAATTCGACGGCCGAACCGACGCCATGCTGCCGGACAAGGCCCTGGATGGTGGCCCGTACATCGATTACGTAGAGCGCTACGGCCACTTCGCCGATCTGCCCCTGGATTTCATCACCGAGCGCACTTCCAAGATCTGGGGCAAGGACAAGCGCTCCTGGTTGCGCCCCGAGGATGATACCGGTTTCCCCTGAATCCGATTTATTCGTTTTCCCCAGGAATCAGATTTCACGCTGACAGCGGGCTGCGGCGATCCAGGCAGCGGTACTGCACCGCTTCGCCGATGTGACGCGCGTCAATGGCTTCCTTTCCCTCCAGGTCGGCAATGGAGCGGGCGATCTTGAGCACCCGGTTGTAGGCTCTAGCCGAGAGGCCGAATCGATCCACAGCGTTTTCCAACAGGCGGTGACCTGCGGCGTCCACGGTGCAGAAGCGCTTGATATGCCGGTTGGCCATCTGGGCGTTGCAGTGGATGGGAAGATCGGCGAAACGCTCGGCCTGCCGCCGGCGGGCCGCGGCCACCCGGGTGGCCATGGCGGCCGAAGGCTCGCCCCGCAGGCCCTGGCCGGCCAGGTCACGGTAGGCCACGGCCGGCACCTGGACTTGGATGTCAATGCGGTCGAGCAGGGGGCCGGAAATCTTGCCGCGGTAGCGGCGGATCTGGGTATGGGTACAGCGGCACT
>DQXI01000135.1 GCA_011042305.1 Desulfobacteraceae bacterium | reverse complement strand
TTCTTTTCGTCAAACACGAGGTACTTGATGGCAAGCAGGGAATCCACGGTTGTGGCAAACGTGACCCCCTCCAGGGTGGTGAAGCTGATCTCGGCGCCGCCCTGGGTGACATCCAGCCCCTTTTCCGCGCACCCCTTTACCAGGCAGGACAAATAAGGAGTTGGCAGGAACTTTGCCCGCACCGACTCGGACATTTCATACAGGTCCACGCATTTTTTGATTATGTATCTTGTCTGGATTGCGTAGGCTTCCCAGAACTGGTCCCAGGAGGTAAACTTTGTCGCGTCCCCGGTATTTGGTCCGTCACGGCGAATCTTTTCGGCCTTGCCGGTCAAGGGATCCACGAACGGGACCAGGTCCCTGCCGCCGGTGAGGGCCAGCTCCACGGCTTTGAGCAGGTTAAGGTTGTTGTCCACCGTACCGGACCGGTCGTTGCCCACCATGGTGTTCTCCAGGCATCCGACCGGCGCATACTCATGCACGTTATCCTTGTTTATAAGATGGGTGATACCGGCCTTGCGCGCTTCTGTCAGCATGCCGGCCATGGACCGTTCGTCAAAGTTGAGCAGGAAAGGAGCGCCCTGGCTGCTTGAAATCATCTCTATCAGCCTGTCCAAAAGCTCATCCGGGGAGTTCTTGTGCAGCCGGACGTTTGGCTTAGGCTCGAGTATGGGGTTCATCTCGTCTATCACTTCCAGCATGGCACGGGTCAGGTCATTGGTCATGTCGATCCCGTCCTTGCCCATGCCGGACAGGGTGATAAGCTGGCCGAACCCGGATGTGATTCCCTGGTTGCCGTTTCGGATCATTGAATCGTAAGCGGTGTTGCAATGGATCCAGAAGCATTTCAGGATCTCCTTGCCAAAATCCCGGTCCATCCCGTTTTTCAGGGAAGACTCCCAGTAGGGGCACAGGTACTGATCGATGCGGCCGAAAGACACACCAGGGCCTGGATAGCCCTCGTCGCTCATGATAAGCATGTGATTGATCCAGAGCGCCTGAACCGCCTCCCAAAAGGTCTGCGGCGGATTCCACGGCACTTGTTCCAGGTTGGACGCCATCTGTTTCAGCTCGGCCTTTCTCGCGGAGTCGGTCTCCTTTGTCGCCAGCTCATTGCAAACCTTTGCATATCCTGACGCCACCTCGCGCGGCATACCGGCCGCAGTCATCATTGCCCGGAGCTGCGCGCCCCTGGGCCCCTGGCGGTCTTTGGGTGATAATCCCTGGTACACTGCCTCAAGCTCCTGGTAAATTCCCTTCCAGCCGATGGAAAGCACCCTCTCGTGGCCGGGTATGATATGACCGCAGGTGGCGCCGCTGTTGCCGTACCCGTGGTTATGGAACCAGTTTACCGCGGCTCGGGCGCCGTTTTTTCCCATGGTCAGAGCGTCAAACTCCTTTTGTTCCTTTTCGGTAAGACACATGGAGGCAACGATGTTGAACCGGCCGCCGGCGATCAGGTCGCCCGGAAGTATCTCCTTGGGCAGGTATTTTGTCATGACTTCCCGGACAAACCATGCCCGCCGCTCCACCAGGGGCCACGACCAGAACTCGTCAGGCAGACTGACCGGCCTTGCGGCCTGCCGGTAGGAACTGCGCATGGTCTGCATCAGCATGTAGGTTTCAGGGACAATGTAAAATGTCATCTCGTTAAACTGAACATCCCAGGGCGTGCCTGTGGTCCAGGCTGTGGTTTCGTTATTCCAGGCCCGCCGGGCTCCTTTGAAATAGTAGTCCCGCAGCCTTGTGATCCGCCTGGAAAGTCCCTTTGGCTCCTTGATCGGATGTTGCTTGGCTTTTGCAGCTATATTCATGATCAGCCTCCCCTGGTTTATCCGGATGTGATTTTTTTCAATCGTTTTTCCCCGTGCTTTAGCATCCGCAGCATGATGTCTGCCGCGGCCTGTTCATCCCGGTGGGATATCGCGTCTGCCAGCTTTTTGTGAAAACCGAAAACCACCGGCACCACGGATTCGTCCTGGAAAAATTTTTGGGTAAGGTTTGTATATACCGGCTTGAAGGAGTTCAGCAGCAGCGGGTAGAGAAGATTGCCGGTTGCAATGGCTATGATGAGGTGAAATTCAAAATCAAGGCCGGTGATGGTTTCGATGTCGGTGGGATCGGATTTCGCCTCCTGCCGGACAACAGCCTTTAGTTCATCAACCTGGGATTCGGTGCGGTTCTTTGCCGCGAGCCGGGCGTTTTCCACCTCCATCAGCAGGCGCATGTTCAGCATCCCCTCAAGCAGGCCGGAGTCAAGCCTGCCGTTGTGGTACTCGAGCAGGGAAGTCAGCAAAGCGATCGATCCCTGGCGGCGGAAATCATTGACAACCGTGCCGATCCTCGGGGTCATGGAGACAAGCCCCTTGGCTGCAAGATTGACAAGCGCCTCGTGCACCACCGGCCGGCTGACGCCAAGCCTCTTGGCCAGCTCCCGCTCCGGGGGCAGCTTTTCACCAACTGATAGGGTCCCGGACAGGATCAATTCCTCAAACCGCCTGGTGCAAACATCCTTTAGACTGTTGTTTTTTATAGGTCCCAGACCGTCTATCATGGCATCTTCCTTCGAGGTGTCTTCCCCCTTATGGCTGGTGGTATTACCAGGCTAAACAACAATAAATGTATTTGCAAGTTTTTTTTGGTTTTCATCCAGTAAGACTCAGCCGACTTTCGGGCGGCTATACCCATATGGATCAAATCTTTTGGCCATTGACAGCTTGTCGACCTTGATATTGATGACGTGGACTTCGACGCCAATCATCTTCATGTCCGCCATAAATGATTATTGACGCCATACCGACTTTATTTAAACGGAAGTTTTTCCTGATCTGAATTTGCATTTAATTTTTTATATTTTCCCGTTATCCAGCTTTCCAGATCCGAACAGTACCATTTTGAGAATCTCCGGTCAGACGGTCCACCAGCTAAATTCGTATAAATGTCGTCAGTAGAAAGATCTGTGACCATTCTGAAACTTGGCGCAAAAGTCGTTTGCCTGCCAGCGCTTTCAAAAATCTGCCCCTGGTGCGGTGTGGCGAGACTTCCGATGATGGTGATTGGTCCCCGGTCAAACCCGAGAAATTTTGGGAGTTTACCGTTGAAAAGGATATTTTTCATAATTACTTTCCTGACCTTCCCCCATTTTTCCGGTTGCGAGTTCAGCGCTTTTTCAGCAGCCCGTGAATAAAGTTCCTCTCTTGTACTGTTGCCAAACCATGATGAATTTTCTGAAAGGAGTATCCGGTCGAAGTTTATATAAAAATCGTTGAACATGCCGGTGTGTTGGTCAATATGTCTCACTGCATCTGTGCCGAAACCGTGTTTGCCGAAAACTTCCAGGTAAAGTGCTTTATAAAACCTGTCAAAAAGAGTTGCCCCTTCAGAATCAGCCGAGTATTCAAAATTCCAGTTTTTAAGTATTTTTCCGGGGCCCTTGTCAGGAAGAAGAGGGCTGAGAATCTTCATGAATAATTCAGCCTGTGTTGAATATACATCATAATGTAATTGATACATGTATTCACAAGTGATTTCATTATTTTCGGAAAGAAGTTTGCCAATCCGGTCTGAACGGTAGGGCCCCATGACAACATTAATAGGATCTACTTTGCCGTATTCATTAAGGTCCTGGTTGGCTGTAACAAAGTAACCGCATTCAGGGTTATAGCTTCGGGGCAGGTCTTCCGGTTTTTCAAACCCCTGCCAGTCATTCCTTTTTTCCCAGCCGGGCAGGGGCACAAATCCACTGACGCCTTCACGTCTTTTCGGCATCAGGCCGGACATTTGGTATCCAATATTTCCTTGCCTGTCTGCGAGGAGAAAGTTCCAGGAAGTCTCTATGCGGCCAAGAAGATCCATTCCTTCTGTAACCGTCTTTGCATCAAGCATCTTGATAATGCTTTCTAATGTAGCAGCGCCGGAAAATGCAGGTGCCCATGCAGTGCTTATGTAATATCCATCCTTGTTCGGATCTCCTTCAAGGACTCCATGGTTATTTTCATAAAAGATTATTTTTATTGGATCTTTTTTCTTTCTTTTTATTATTTCTTCCCTTTCGGTAAAAGGTATCCACTGGTCCGGCTCACGCAAGTATTTGCCGCCTTTGCAGTTTTCAATCCAGGAATCTGTCCCGTCCATGAAAGTATACGTCGCACTCCAAGCAAGGTCTGGATTTCGTCCCACAAGAAGAGCCGGGGCGCCAGGCATGGTTCCGCCCATTGCATAGGTATCTTTGGTTTTTAATACCATTTCGTACCAGACATTCGGAAGCCTGTTTACTTCCAGGTGAGGATCGTTAGACAGAATTGGTTTTCCTGATTTTGTCTTTTTACCTGAAACAACCCAGTTGTTGGATGCCATCATTAATGGCGCAGCAATATTCCAGAGAGAAGTCGGGGCAACGAGACGTTCGCTAAGTTCTATCTTTTTCACAAGGTCAATATCAAGTCCGCCAAGGATTCCCGGGAAAAGCTCGTTTAATCTTTCTTCGTCCATGCCTGCCTGGACAAGCTCAATCAGCAGCCTTTCCATTTCACCCTGTGACTGTGCAAGGGTGAGATAGCCAATCATTCGTGAAATAAGAATTACGTCTTCCGCGCACCAGGGCTCGGGTTTATAACCGAGGAGTTTAAATTCCCATGGAATTTTTTCTGCAAAAGCCCTGTTTACGCCATCGCAGTACGCATCAATTACTTCTTTTGCTTCAGGAGACAATTTTTCAATCTCTGATGACGTTGCGCCGGTCCAGTTCATGCGCCTGAAGAATTTGTCGATTTCAAGCACTTCATCACTCGAATCAAGGATTTCAGATGCCCGGCCCTGGCCCAGAATACGCATCAATATAATCTGCATTCCCCTGTCTTTTCCATGCGCATACCCCATCAGTCCGAAGACTTCGGCCTTGTTTTTGCCCTCAACGTGGCAGACACCATGTTTATCTCTCCAGATTTTATCTTTGTGATTCATATTTCCTCCTGAATTTAGGTCGGTTAAAAACTAAAGGGAGCCTCGAAAAATAGGAGTTTTTCCAATCAACAGGGGCTGATAATAGTATTTGAACATATTGTACTGTTTCAGACAAATCAAGGACGAAAAATGCTATCGCTGCCTCCGAATCCCTCCTTGAAGGCGCCGAAGAGTATTGAGCATTCCTTAGTCCTTCTGGAACGTCTTGGTTGCGTAGGTGGGACTCATGGTCAATCTTCTCGGTGGAGAGAATGCATTTCAAATGCAAAATATCAAGCAAAAATTGGATACCTTGAGGCGCCCCACCCTATGAGGCGCATGTAGACGTAGTTCATGGAAGGAATGGTTCGTGTAACGTCTTTTCTGGCGGAGGCACAAACCGGCTGCGACCCGTCGGGCAGAATCATCGGATTCGACGAGCGGCGCCGTTTCCGCGATGGCGTCACGAGGCGCCAGGGGACCGGCGCGTGCCATCGTCGAGGACCGGGCCCAGGGCAAGGAAAATCAAGGCTGTCGCTTGAGTTTTTGATAGTAGGAATGCACCGTGTACACCGCCGCCAGGGGGTTGTGGCCCGTGACCCGGTCCTTGGCGGCCAACACGGTGCTGTAAGCCTCCGCGTGCTTGAGAAACAGGGCATCGTGGCCCACGCAGAGACCGAGGACGATGTTGAGGTCGGTTTGCTCGCGGTTGAGAATCTCGGCTTGCAGCAGGGGGTTGCACATCGTCTCGAGGCTGCCGGGACGGACCTTCTCCGCATCCCGGATGCCGATGCGCTCCTTGGGTACGGCTCCGCAGTTGCACGCCACCGAGGCCAGGGCGAACCCGTTGGCCTCGATGATGTCGGCCACCATGCCGGCTTCTTTCTGCAGGCCGCCGCAGAAGGCCAATCCCAGTTTCTTGCAGCCCAGCTTGGCGGCGAATTCCATGGTTTCCTGGATTCTCGTCTTGACGGGCTGAAGCACGTAGGGACCCGGCGCCCGGTTGGCGTAGCACTCGCCTTCCTGGACGGAGGCCAGGCGGGCGAATTCACTGATCGCCGGCGCCTGGTAGCGGGCGGTGACCGTGTCGATGATGTCGCGGTAATGAATGGTGGGACAAAAATCCGGGGCCCGGCCGCTCTCGGGATTTTGGCAGATTTTTTCGGCCTTGGGGATGCGGCAGCGGGCGCAATGGGCCTTGGCTGTTGTCATGATAACCCCTTGAAAGATTGTATTGCCTTCTTGTGTGGGAAAAACATCGCCATGGCGAATTCTCGCTGGAAGCGCGGATGAAGCGTCAATTCCAGGTATTCCATGCGCCGCGCCAGCCGGTCGGCTTCGATCCGCCTGGCGCGATCGAGCAGGGCCAGGCGTGCACCGTCGCCGGCGGCATTGCCCATGGCGACGATCCGCTCGGGCGCAATATCCGGAACCAAACCGATGATGGTGGCCGCTACCGGGTCGATCACCGAGCCGAAGGCGCCGCAGAGAAGGACCTTGTCTACGGTTTTCACCCCGGCGGCTTCCATCAGCAGCCGCCCGGCCGCATGAATCGCTCCTTTGGCCATCTGTACCGCGCGGATATCCTCCTGGTCAATCACGATGGGACTGCCGGTGGCGCTTTCTTCCGCCGGTACGAGAACGAAGGCCAGGCGGTTGCCTTGCGCAAGCATCCGCGGCGTTTGCAGGTTCCGGTTCAGGCGGCCGTTGGGACCGATGACCCCGGCCTTGAGCATGGCGGCGGCGGCATCGATGATGCCCGAGCCGCAGATTCCCACCGCGCGGACCGGGCGCGCGGGGGTGTCGCCGATCACCCGGCAGTGCACCGCCAGGGTTTCCGGCTCGATCCAGACCCGCTCGATGGCCCCGGCGGCGGCCCGCATGCCGTGGCGCAGGGTGGCCCCTTCCAGGGCCGGGCCGGTGGCGCAGGAGGCGCAGCGCAGGCGGTTCTCGTGCGCCAGGACGATTTCCCCGTTGGTGCCCACATCGACGATCAGCACCGTCTTGTCGTGCCATTCGGCGGCGGTGGCGAGCAGGGCGCCGATGGTGTCGGCCCCCACGAAGCCCGAGACCAGCGGCAGCCAATGGACGCCGGCGCCGGCAGCCATGTGCAGCCCGATATCCCGCGCAGAAATGGATACGGACTGGGATATCATGGGGACGAAAGGCGCCAGCCCCAGGCCGACCGGGCTTAGTCCCAGAAAGAGGTGATGCATGCACGGGTTGCCCACGCAGACCATCTCCACCGTCGCATCCGGTGAAATCCCGCTCTGATGGTAAAGCGCCTCGAGGAGATCGTTGACGGCCTTGATGATGCTTCGATGCAGTTGATCCGATGCTTCCGTGCCGGCGGAGGCGTGGGCGATGCGGGAGATCACGTCCTCGCCGAAGATCGCCTGGGGATTGACGGCCGAGGCGGTGGCTAGAACATCGCCGGTGGCCAGGTCGCAAAGGTGGGCGGCCAGGGAGGTGGTGCCGATGTCCAGGGCGACGCCGGCAAGCGGCGCATCGGCATTTTCCAGGATGCCGATGCAGCGGCCGTCGGCATGGACGGCTATCGTCACACGCCCCTCGCCTTGCCGCAGGATGGCGGGCAAGCTTTTCAACCCCGGAATGTCCGGCGCCGGGGGAATCGCCTGGTCCATGAACGCTAAAGCGGCTTTGAGCCGCTCCCAGTCCGCCATGGGGGGATTGCCACCAGGGGGCGGCACCTGGACCTGAAGCCGTCGGACTGTTGGATTTGGCGTAATGGCCTTGATGGCGGGGGCCTTGCAGATGACCTGGCGGGCCGCACGGCTTTCCTCGGGCACATCCACGGTGACATTTCCGCGAACCTCGGCCTGGCAGGCCAGGCGCCAGCCGTCGGCCAGTTCATCGGCGCTCAGGGCTTCGGTTTCCGCCGCACTCGGCGGCGAAAGCGAGGCGCCGGCCGTCGTGGGCGAGGCAATCCGCACGCGGCATTTGCCGCATTTGCCCTGACCGCCGCAAAGGCTCTGCACATCGGCGCCGAGCTGCCGGGACGCCTGGTCGAGCCGGGTGCCCGGGGCCACCGGGCCGCGCCGGCCCGACGGCAGGAAAACGACCTTGACGGGCGGCTCAGACATCCGCATTTCCCTCCGCTGCCGTTGGCGTCTCCGGTCCATCAAACCGCAGGTGCACGTCAACGGGAAGGGCCGCACCGATTTCCACCTCGATGGTCTTCAGCACGGCCATGGGGACCGGGCAACTGCGATGCTTCAACTGCCGCAGCGCCGATTGCCAGGCGTCCCCGGTTTCGGCCATGGCGCCCAGCGGCTGGCGCCAATCGATGGTTTCGATGGATCCGGCCCAGCGTTGCAGGGCATCGCAGTCGCTGAAGATGCGGATGCGCACCGTGGCGCGGCCGGCGCGCACAACCTCGATGCGCGCTTGAAAACCGCAGGCCCCGCAGGCTACCGTGGCACGGGTCACGGCGTCCGTCCTGCCGGGTTAGGGTTCATGGCTGCTGCATGGCCCCGAATCGGTCGAGGGCCTTTTGCACCACGTGCAGGTGGTAGCCGGGGGTTTCCGGCGGCAGTTCGCAGCCCGCGCTGAACATGAATCCCCGCGGCGCCCGTTTGCCTTTTTCGATGGCTTGTCGGCAGCGTTCGTAAATCGCATCGGGGGTTCCGGTGAGCAGCAGGCTCGGGTCCACGTTGCCGATCATGATCGCCTTTTCGCCGAGCACCTCGATGGCCCGCTCGATGTCGATCTCCTCGCCGAAGCTGCACAGGCCCAATTCGCCCATGGGCACCTCGGCCCAGAAGGGCAGGTTGGCATTCTGGTCTCCGCAGATGTGGTGCAACACGTGACGTACGCCCAGTTCCCGGATCCGCTCGCCGGTTTCCACCAGGTACGGCAGCACGAACTGCTTGAACTGGCGCGGAGAGATGATCCGGTTGGCCGCCAGGGGCTCCCAGAACTGGGGAATGACCCGGTCGGCGCCGAAGGTGTCCACCCAGTGGCCCACGATCTGGAGAATGTGGTCGGTGGCCAGGCGCAGGATCCGGTGGGCCAGTTCCGGCTTCTTGATCATCCAGCGGCAGAGTTTTTCCACGGCGCAGATATTGCCGGCGATGGTGAAATTGCCGCCCAGAACCACCGAGATCGGTGTTCCGTGACTTTCCTGAAGCCTGGAGAACGCCATGGCGATGGGCAGGCAGCCGGCCGTGCGCACATCCGGCAGGCCCAGGGTGTCGACGTCGGCTTCCGTTTTGACGGGAAACGACTTGTGGGCCGGGGCCTGCTGGTAGTTGCCCGATGGCATCTCGATCTCGCCGCCGAACTCCCAGGTGCCGTAGGAAGCGTAGCCGTAGATCGGGCCCCAGTCCACGTCGTACTGTTCGAAGGTCATCTGCTGGGCGGCGAAGCTCTTTTCCGCGTCGCGGTAAATGGTGGTGATGGGCAGGCCGAGGTTGCGGGCGCAGAAGCCGAGGATGAACGGAAAGTGGGGGATGCGGTCCACCGGCTTTTCCGCGAGGATGGCTTCGGTTCGCTCCCTGGAGGTCATCGGGTGCATGATTGCGTCCTTTTATACATACCAGCCGAAGTCGTGCACGGCACGGGTCATGGCGTAGACGTTCACCGGCGGGGCGGCCACCGGCAGGCCGCAGCCCGGGCCGAGGATGAACCCGCCCGGCGCCTGGCGCCCTTTCTCGATGGCCGCGCGGCACAGGGCGTAGACCGTTTCCGGGGTCCCGGTCTGGATCACGGCTGGTTCGATGTTGCCGAAGATGATGTCCCGGGGGAAATGCTGGGCGGCCGTTTCCAGATCCACCTCGTGGCCGAAGCTTAACACGCTGGGATGGGCCCAGGGGCAGGCCTCGGCCAGCAGCGGCAGATTAAGGTTTTGCTCCCCGCAGATGTGGAACCCGAATCGTTTCACGCCCAGCTCCCCCAGCCGCCGGTGGTATTCGATATGATACGGCAGGGCGAATTTTTTCACGATGCGTGGCGAAACGAGCTGGTTGGACTCGGTGGGGCTGCTCATCCAGGCGAAGACCCGATGGGCGCCGAAGGTGTCCACCCATATGGCAAGCACGTTGAAGATGTGGTCAAGGGAAAGCCGCAGCAGGTGTTCGCACAGCTCGGTCCGCTTCATCGTCCAGCGCAGAAACCGGTCGATGCCGGCGATGTTGGCCGCCATGGTGAACGGGCTGCGCGAGAAGAAATAGACCGGTAGATCGTTGTCGGCCTGGAGACGGGCAAAGCGAAGCGCCTCGGGAATGCGCCCGGCGGTTCGCGGATCGGGCAGGACCAGTTTTTCAACGTCCTGCTCCGTTTTGACCGGGTACTCGGTGACCACCAGGGCCCCTTCGTATTCGCCTTGGGGCATGCGGACCTTGCCGCCGAAATCCCAGGCCCCCAGAACGGTGTGCCCGGCATACTGGGGGATCGGATCCCAGCCGTACTGCTCGGCGGTCCACTGCATGGCGGTGAAACTTTTTTCCGGGTCCTTGTAGGCGTCGGCCACCGTGTGCCCGGCGTTGCGGGTATTGAAGCCGGTGCTCATGGCGCCGAGCGGTACCCGGTCGGGGACCTGGCCGGAAAACAGGGCGTTCATCCGCTCCCGGCTGGTCATTCGGTCCTGTTTCAGATGCATTGCGGGACTCCTTCGGTCACGGCCCGCCACCGCCGTCAGGCGGCCTTGGTGACCAGGCGGGTGGCGGTTTCCACCGCCGCGATGGCATCGGGGGCATAGCCGTCGGCCCCGTAGCGTTCGGCGATTTCCGCGTTGAGTGGCGCCCCGCCTACGAGAACGATCACGTCGGGACTCACTGCCTTGAGCATGTCGATGGCCTTGGGCATGGCCATCATGCTGGTGGTCATCAGGGCCGACAGGGCCACCACGTCGGCCGCGGTATCCCGGAGCGTTTCGGCGAAGCGCTCCAGCTTCACGTCCTTGCCCAGGTCGTGAATTTCCCACCCGGCCGCCTCGAACATGGTCTTGACCAGGGTCTTGCCGATGTCGTGGATGTCCCCCTCAACCACGCCCATGATGATCTTGCCGGCCGCGGCGTGTTCGCCGACTTTCACGTGGGGCCGCAGCACCTCCAGCCCGGCGTACATGGCATCCGAGCACAGGAGCAGCTCGGGGACGAAGTACTCCTTTTCCTCATAGAAGCGTCCGACGGTGTCCATTCCCGCGGCAAGCCCCTCCATGATGGCCGTGTAGGCATCGATTCCGGCCGCCAGGGCCTCTTGGCACAGCCGGGGCGTCTTCTCCTCGTCCATGTCCACCAC
>DQXI01000206.1 GCA_011042305.1 Desulfobacteraceae bacterium | reverse complement strand
CTGCAATGCCTGCGGGCAGACTTTTCAACGCTTTCAACGCATGAGCGATGCCCCCGTGGCCCCCACCTTTCATGATAAAACCGCCGCCGCCTTCAATGAGGCGCTCGACAGCCCCGCCGCAGTCCGGGCAGACGGCCACCGGGGCATCGCTCATGCGTTGAAAGCGTTGAAAAGTCTGCCCGCAGGCATTGCAGCGATACGTGTATGTTGGCATGGTTCATTCCTTGGCGCTCCGGGCGCCGGGATTTTTCCCCGACGCCCGAAGGATGGTTGGGGTTATTCACTGGCGGGGCGCCTGGGCTTTCCTACTCCCCGCCTTTGTCCATGGACGCCAGACGCCGCTGGATATCATCCATCTGCCGCTGCAGGAAAGTGGCCTGATCCTGCAAGGCGCGACGCTCGGCCTCCGGATCCGGGGCGCCGCTGTAAGGATAGGGATAAGCAGCCGGCGGCCATGCGCCCCAGCCGCGTCCGTAGCCCCAAAAGCGGCGCCCCCGGAACCCGCCGCCGAAGCGGCCGCCCCGGCCCCATCCGCCGAAGCCGGCGGCGAACCCGGGTGCAGGATTTCCGGTGCAGTATCCCAAGCCGCGTCCCGTGCGGGATCCCTGGCCCAACGGGCCTGTTCTGTCTCCACCTGGCATGATAAACCTCCGTTTGCAGATTGCACGATTAACTTCAATGGCGGCCGCGCCTATGCCGGCGCTGGCGTCGGCGGCACCCGGGCATCCGGTGGCAGGCGGCGGTGCGCCCGCGGGCCAGAAAGCCGGCCAGCACCGCCTCCGCCGGGCCGCAGACTTGCGCCCAAACGCGGATTCCGGCTGCCGCCAAGACCGCCTCCATGGTCCTGGAGATCGCCCCGCAGATCAGGACGTCGATTCCCAACGTCTTGAGCTGCGTCACCCGGTCCAGGGGATCGCGCCCGGTAACGGCGACATCGCTGCGCCCGATCTCCCGGCCACTTTCAGTCTCTACGACCAGGAGCCGGCCGCAGACATCGAACACCGGCGACACACGCCCCTGCCAATGGGGGATGGCGATCTTCATGCCCCCCATTTAGCAAGCTGCATGCCGGGTTTCAGCCTTCGGCCAAAATATATTTTTTTATACATAATTTCAGCAAGTTAAAGCATTGCGGCCCACCAGTTGAAAAAAGAAAAATAATGCATATTGAATGAATATATCAACATTTTTATTGCATTTTGCCATATTGGCAATTGCGCATTACCACAATTTCGAAGGAATCCGCCATGCCCACCGAACCGACTCCCCACCCGATCCTGGACGCCATCAACGAGGGGGTTTTCACCGTCGACCTCCACCGCCGGATCACCGGGTTCAACCGGGCCGCCGAGCGCATCACCGGGGTCCGGCGCACCGAGGCTATGGGCCGCCCCTGCTTCGAGGTTTTCCGCGCCGACATCTGCGAAACCGACTGTGCCTTGGCACGGACCCTTGAAACCGGCCAGCCGGTGATCAACGCCGCCGCGCGCATCTACACCGCTGACGGCCGGCGGGTGCCCATCCGCATCTCCACCGCCCTGCTGCGCAACGCCGACGGCCGGATCGTCGGTGCCGTGGAAACCTTTCAGGACCTCACCCGCATCGAACAACTGCAAAAGGAGCTGGAGGCCCGCTACAGTTTCGAGGATCTCATCGGCCGCAGCCCGGCCATGCAGTCCCTTTTCGAAATCCTGCCCCGGGTGGCGGCCAGCGAAAGCACCGTCTTGATCTCCGGGGAGTCCGGCACCGGCAAAGAACTGGTGGCCAGGGCCGTTCACAACCTCTCGCCCCGCGGCAAAGGCCCTTTCGTGGCCATCAACTGCGGTGCCCTGCCGGACACCCTGCTGGAGTCCGAGTTGTTCGGCTACAAGGCGGGGGCCTTCACCGACGCCCGCAAGGACAAGATCGGCCGCTTTGTCGCGGCCCGGGGCGGCACGCTGTTTCTCGACGAAATCGGCGACGTGTCGACCGCCATGCAGGTCCGCCTGCTGCGCGCGGTGCAGGAACGCAGCGTTGAGCCCCTGGGCGCCGTTCATCCCACGCCGGTGGACGTTCGGCTGGTGGCGGCCACCAACAAGGACCTGGCAGACCTGGTGCGCCAAGGCCGTTTTCGCGAGGACCTGTACTACCGCATCCGGGTGGTGGAGCTGCGTCTGCCTCCCCTGCGGGAGCGGCGCGAGGACATCCCGCTGCTGGTGGACCATTTCATCGCCAGGCTGAACCGGCTGCAAGGCAAGGAGGTGGCCGGCGTTTCCAAGGCGGTGCTCATGCGCCTGATGGAGCACGACTACCCGGGCAACGTGCGGGAGCTGGAAAACATCCTGGAACACGCCTTCGTGCTCTGCCAGCAGGGCATCATCGATGTGGGCCACCTGCCGCCGGAACTGCGGCCCGCCGACCCCGTCGAAACCGGCACCGTAGGCCCCATGACCCTCAAGGCCATGGAGCGGCTGATGATCACCGAAGCCTTGCGCCGCCACGACGGCAACCGGCAACGGGCCGCCGCCGAGCTGGGCATCGATCCCAGCACCCTTTACCGTAAGATCCGCGCCTTGAAGATCGCGCCGACCCCAACGGACGGCCGCGGACGGCGCTTCAGACAGCCCTAACCGGATTCGGAAAACGAGAAAACGGCAAGCGGCAAGCGGTTAGGCTTTCTGGAAAAGACGATAGTAGTGCAGGACTTTTTGAACGTAGCGCTGGGTCTCTGGAAAAGGAGGGATGGCGCGGTACTGTTCCACCACGCGGGGGCCGGCGTTGTAGGCGGATAGGGCCAACCGGAGGTTCTGGTCGAAGCGTTCGAGCATTTCCTTCAGGTACCGAACGCCGCCCATGATGTTCTCTTGCGGGTTGAATGGATCGGCCACCTCCAGGATCTCCAGGTTGGCGGGCATGAGCTGCATCAGCCCCAGGGCGCCACGCCTGGAAACGGCCTGGGGGTCGAAGTCCGATTCGGCCTTGATCACCGCCTTGATCAACGCCTGGGGAATGCCGTGGCGCCGGGCCGCCTCGGCAATGATAGGGTCAAATCGATTCGGCGGCCCTGGAGCGGGACGAACGGGCCGCGGCTCACGCAGGTAGAACTTGTACTTGCCGGAGGTGGGCACGTTGGTAAAATGCATCACCCCGTTGCGGTCGATGTACCGGTAGATGTCGGCCAACGCCGGCGGCGAGGCGGCCATTACCACCGCCGCCAGCGCCAGGTGCCATCCCCAGCGCCTCACCACAGCCCACGTGGATATACGGACCATTCAATCCTCTTCGGCAAGAATTCAAGGAATCAAGCCGTTTGCCTGCACAGGAGTCAGACCGCTGCCGCCTCGGGCGTCGACAGTGGCCGATCGCTGTTGTCGGCGTACCAGCGGGCCCTCTCCAAGGCTTCGGCATACTGCTTGAGGACGTAGTTCCGTGCAAACGCCGGCCTGGAAATATAGGCGCGCACGCCGTCCAGGTAGCGCCGCACCATGTCTTGCAGGATCGCTTCCCTTTGATCGGCGTCGATAAAGGTGCGCTCCAGGCGCTTTTCAAAAACCACCGGATCACCGATCAGGCCGCGGACCTGCTCCGGGGCGGGATCAGCGCTCCCCCCGGCCGGCAGCACCGCGTCCACCGGAATGACCAGGCGAAACACCGCTGCCACCAGCCACCTGTCTCCCACCAGCGGACGGCTGGCATCGATGACTTCCAGCCGGATACCGTCATCCAAAGTCTCGTTTTTGATCATCGTCAGCTCGCCCGCGGCGGCGCTTTTCACCATCGTGTCTCCTTCCCGGTTCCATTTTCATAATTCACATTGATATTCAATTGCTTATAATGAATTTTGACCTCCGCGTAAAGTCCCGCCCGCCGGCAATAGCGGGAAAATTGCTTTGAACCGCCGCGACTCTATGTTAGGGCTGCCCCGATTGGCCAAGGGAGGAGAAAACAGATCTTATGGCCTTGCGCGGATACCTGTTCATCATCGCCGCCGCCTTGCTCTGGGGCAATATCGGCCCCTTTTCGCGGCTGGCCTTCAGCCAGGGAATCGGGCCGATGGAGGTGGCCTTCTGGCGGGCTGTCATGGCCTGGGGGCTTTTTGCCGCCCATGCCGCCCTTCGGCGTGAAGTACGCATGGAGCGGCGTGATATCGGCCACATCGTCGTCTTTGCCCTCCTGGGGGTGACAGTCTTTTACGCCAGCTACCAGGTGGCCGTAAATCGCGGCGGGGCCGCCCTGGCCGCCGTGCTCCTGTACACCGGCCCCGCCTGGGTGACGGTGATGGCCCGCCTGGTGTTCAAAGAAGCCCTGACACCGGTCAAGCTCCTGGCCCTGGCCCTCACCCTGGCCGGGGTGGTGGCGGTGGCCGCCGGCAGCGGCGATGCCGGCCTGGAAAGGGGCTTTGATCTGCTGGCCATCGGGGCCGGTCTTTGCTCCGGCCTTTGCTACGCGCTGTACTACATCTACGGCAAACACTTTTCCGGCCGCTACAGTTCGCCGAACCTGTTTCTTTACCTGCTGCCCATCGGGGCCGTGTCCCTCTACCCGCTGGTGGACTTCAGCCCCAAAACGCCGACGGCCTGGCTCGCCTTGGCCGCCTTGGCCTTTTTCTGCACTTACGGCGCCTACTTTTGCTACTATCTGGGGTTGCACTACCTGGAAGCGTCGCGGGCCGCCATCACCGCCACCCTCGAGCCGGTGGTGGCCGCGGTGGTGGCCTACTTCTGGTGGGGGGAATACTTCAGTTTGCCGGGATACATCGGCAGCGCGGCGATTCTGGCAGCGGTGGTGCTGGTGGTCTGGGACGGCACCCGCCGGACCCTGCGCTGAACGACTTTAAGGAAACCTTT
Organism: Desulfobacteraceae bacterium; assembly: GCA_011042305.1. Taxonomy (GTDB): domain Bacteria; phylum Desulfobacterota; class Desulfobacteria; order Desulfobacterales; family UBA2174; genus UBA2174. The sequence goes on along the minus strand of DQXI01000206.1, from coordinate 6,478 downwards.
TAAAAAAGTGGGCGCCGGCGCCACCCGCCGACACCCACCGACAATCAGTCACCGAGGTTGCTGGCCTCGGCGTCAGCCTTGAGGTGGGCCTCCCACCTGTCGCCCCACATGTCGGGCACGGTTTCTTCCACCTCGACAATTCGTTCGAAGCTGACGTCCATCTCGTCGAAGATCTTTTTCAGCTCGTCGGCGTCCGGCGCCAGCCAGTAGCAAAAGCGCCAGCCGTCCTTGTCATCAAAGTAGGTGCGCACCCACTGGGCCGACTCCACCTGGGCCAGGCGACGCCAGTTGGCTTGCACCTTGTTGCAATCGATTCCCGGATTGTGATGGACCGCGATGAATTTTTTCATTTTTCCCATGACTGACCTCCTTTTTCCGATGCGAGTGAACATCCCTGGGGAGCCGACTTTGGCCGGTACAGATTTCCCATATGGCCTGATCCACGATTTTGACCATTTCCGCTTCGTTACTTTGACAAGAAATCAATAAGCGTGCCAGGCGCCCCGGGAAAAGCGCACGGATTCGTCAATATAACCATAACCATTTAATATATAAACTTATTTAATAATTTTAGGTCGAGTCAGGCGCCTGGAGGGACCACCGCTTGGGCCACATGCCGGAGCGTTACCCGAAACGATCATAGCGTTACCCTATCGTTACATCCCGCTGGAGATGCACCATGATTTCACGCTGGCGAAGGTGGGGCTGGACACTGTGCTTGCTTCTGCTTTGTCCCTTGGCTTGGGCAGCGGCTGGAGACTATGGCCAGGTGACCGGCCCCTGCGACCTGCACTTTCCCCGGGACCATGCCGACCACCCGGCTTTTCGCACCGAATGGTGGTACTACACCGGCCACCTGACAGCCGATGACGGTGCGCGTTTCGGCTTTCAACTCACCTTCTTTCGCTACCGCATCGCTCCGCCGGCCGAGCGCCAAAAGTGGCCTGAGCCCGCATCGGCATGGCGCAGCGACCAGGTGTACCTGGCCCATGCCGCCGTTACCGACGTGGCCGCCGGCCGCCACTTGAGCGCCGAGCGGTCCGCCCGCGCCGCCCTGGGCCTGGCGGGGGTCGCCGACGACGACAATGCCGTCGAAATCAAGGTCAACGACTGGTCGGCACGCATCGCGCCGACGCTTCATCGCCTGGCGGCGGACGGAGGCGAATTCGCCTTCGAACTCGAACTGATGCCGCGCAAACCGGCGACACGCCATGGCATCCACGGCTACAGCCGCAAGGGGGATACGCCGTCCCAGGCCAGTTGCTACTACTCGTTCACCCGCCTGGCGGCCCGGGGGCAGTTGAAGCTCGGCGGCCGTTTCCTCGACGTTTCAGGGCAGGCCTGGATGGACCACGAATTCAGCACCGCCCCCCTGGCGGAGGGCCTGGTGGGCTGGGACTGGTTCAGCTTGCAGCTGGACGACCAGCGCGAGCTGATGCTCTTCGTGCTGCGCCGTGGCGACGGCACCTGGCACCCCGCTTCCAGCGGCACCTTGATTCTTCCCGACGGCACCGCCCGGCACCTGACCCGCGATGAAATCGATTTGAAAACGACCCGCCACTGGCGCAGTCCCCATAGCCAGGCGGTGTATCCGGCCGGCTGGCTGTTGCAGGTGGGCGATGAGATCTTTCAGATCAAGCCCCTGCTCGACGACCAGGAGATGCGCACCGGCGCCAGCACCGGGGTCACCTACTGGGAAGGCGCGGTGAATATCAGCGCGGCCGACGGCAAGTCGCTCAAAGGCTCGGGGTACGTGGAGCTGACCGGCTATGCCGGCGCTTTCGATGCGCCGATTTAAATATTTGGAGCAAAAGAAAGGGAAGCGACGGAAGGAAGCCGAAAAAAGCATCGTCCCGCCTTTAACCAGCGGGGCGATGCGTCGCATGCTGCCGAGATGGTAATTACTTGATCCAGGCGGCCACCTTGTCCGGATTCTCGTCGATCCAGCGCTTGGCGGCATCGTAGGGCTCGGTGCCATCGGCAATCCAGCCCATCACCTGGCCGATTTCCGGCAGGGTCCAGTGGAAGTTGTCCAGGAAGTTGTACACCTCGGGCATGTCCTCCTTGAGCCCCTTGCGGACGATGGTGGCAATATGCTCCTCGCCGCCGTAGATCCCTTTGGGATCCTTGAGGTATTTGAGGTCCCAGCGGGCGAACTTCCAGTGGGGGGTCCAGCCGGTGACCACCACCCACTCCTTGTTCTTGATCTTGTCGCCCAGCACGGCGGTCATGATGGCACCGGTGCCTTCCAGGAGCTTGAACTTGTCTAAATGGTAGTCCTTGAGGACCTGTTCGGTCTTGGACATGAGGCCGGCGCCGGGGTCGATGCCGATGATCTCGCCCTTGAACTTGTCGGCATGGGCGTTGAGCTCCTCGATGGAATCGATGGTCACGTAGGTCGGCACCACCAGGCCGATCCCTGCGCCCTCGCAGTTGGGGCCGAGATTGACCACATCGTCCCCCACTTTCTCAAGGTAGTGACCGTGGGTCACCGGCAGCCAGGCCGTGGTCATTCCGTCCACGTCACCGGTGGCCAGGGCCTGCCACATGGCAGCGGCACTCACCGGCGTTATTTCCACGTCGTAGCCGAGCTTTTCCTGCAAGACGGCGCGGACCACGTTGGTGCTGGCCGTGGCGCAGGCCCACTCCACGTAAGCCAGTTCCACCTTCCCCTTGCTGGCGGCGTTGGCGGCGGTGCCCGGGCCGAAGACAAGGCCCACGACGGCAATCAAGGCAATGACGGACATCAGAAATTTCTTCTTCATAACGCGAGTTCCTCCTTTTTCTACGATTTTTTGGTTTCCGTTTGCTCTCGCTGCAAACGATCCAGTGTAAGCGGCGTCAGTTCTTCCGGACGCCAAATTGCTGCAGGATCCGATCGAGAATGATGGCGACAATCACAATCCCGATGCCGGCTTCAAACCCCCTGTCGGGCTGAAGGCGCTGGATGGCCTTCCAAACCTCGCCGCCCAACCCCTTGGCGCCGATCATGGCCGCGATGACCACCATGGAAAGCGCCAGCATGGTGGTCTGGTTGACGCCCGCCATAATGGTGGGCATGGCGATGGGCAGCTGCAGTTTCACCAGCTTCTGCCCCTTGGTGCTGCCGAAAGCGTCGGCGGCTTCCACCAGCTCCCTGGGCACCTGCTTGATCCCCAGGCAGGTGAGTCGAATCGCCGGCGGCATGGAAAAAATAACGGTGGAAAAAATCGCCGCCACCGGCCCCAGGCCGAAGAAGGGAATGGCCGGAATCAGGTAAACGAAGGCCGGCATGGTCTGCATCAAATCGAGAATCGGCATGATGCTCCGGTAGGCCACCTTGCTGAGGGCCGCCAGGATTCCCAGCGGAATGCCGATGGCAATGGAAAAGAGAGTGGAAACGAGCACCAGGGCGAAGGTGCTCACCGTGGCGCTCCACAGTCCCATGTTCCAGATCAGCATCAATCCGATGAAGGTGAACACCGCCACGCCCCGCTTTCGGCTCAGCAGGAAGGCGACGGCGGTGAAAATGAGAATCAGCACCCAAGGCGGAAAGAACATCATCGCGTCCACCGACCAATCCAATCCCCGCTCGGTGACTTCCGAAAACGCCTTGGTGATAAAAGAGAAGCGGTCGGAAAAAAAATTGATGAACGTCTCGATCCAGTATCCGATCGGTATTTTGTAAGCCTCCATTAGGATGTCTCCCCCGCTTGTGCGGTTTCAGCCAGCCCCGCCAGCAGCGAGCCCTTGATGACCACCCCCTTGAGCCTCCCGGCCTCGTCCACCACGGCCACGGGGTGGCTGGTTTCGGCGAGCAACTGGAACATCTCGATGGCCTGGGTATCCGGCGCCACGCGAAGAAAATCCTTGCGCATGCACGCCTCGAGGGACTTCTCGCCGCGCTTGAGGGCTGCAGCAGCGTCGTCCGCGGTGACCATCCCCACCACCTTGCCTTCGTGCCGCACGTAAATGCTTGAAATGGAGGCGGCCTTCATCTTGTGCAAAGCGGCCTTGGGACCGTCGGTTTTCAGATAGGCCAGCGCCGATGGCTTGACCATGACCGACTCGGCGGTGAGGACCTTGCTCATGTCCACGTCGGCCACGAATCTGGCCACGTAATCGTCTGCCGGGCTGGTGAGGATCTCCTCGGCCGTGCCTTGCTGCACCACATAGCCGTCCTTCATCAATACGATCCGGTTGCCGAGCTTCAAGGCCTCGTCCAGATCGTGGCTGATGAAAACGATGGTCTTTTGCAGTTGATCCTGCAGCGCCAGCAGTTCGTCTTGCATGTCACGACGAATCAAAGGGTCCAGCGCGCTGAAGGCCTCGTCCATCAACATGATGTCCGCGTCCAGGGCCAAAGCCCGGGCCAGGCCCACCCGCTGCTGCATGCCGCCGCTGAGTTGATCCGGGTAGGAGGATTCCCATCCCTTGAGCCCCACCTGTTCCAGGGCCTGCATGGCGCGGTCGTTGCGTTTCTTGGGATCCACCTTCTGGATTTCCAGGCCGTAGGCCACGTTTTCCAGGACGGTGCGATGAGGGAAAAGGGCGAAGTGCTGAAACACCATGCCGAGATGCTTTTGCCGGAACAGGCGCAATTCTTCATGATCCAAGGCGGTGACGTCCACCCCGTCGATGATCACCTGGCCCGCGGTAGGTTCGATGAGCCGGTTGAGGCAGCGCACCAGCGTCGACTTGCCGCTGCCCGAAAGTCCCATGATCACGAGAATTTCACCCTCTTCGACGGTGAAGGAGACATTCGCCACGCCCACCCCGTGGCCGGTCTTTTCCATGATTTCATTCTTGCTCATGCCCTGCTGGAGCATTTTCATGGCCATCTCGGGGCGGGGCCCGAAGATCTTGTAAATCCCTTTTAACTCGATTATTTCAGCCATTTTTTCCTGTTTTTATCTCTATATAATGTGAGCCGCGAAGCCGTGATGGCGAAAAAAATGTCCTTTCCCTGTGGAGCGGAAAGGACAGGTTCCCCCTGCCTTACGGGCAACCGGCTGAAAGACGCTGTGGCGTCATTGCCCTTCTTTTGATGGCCGGACGCCCATCTCCAAGATTTTCATTTCTCTTCCCCGGCCCAAGGATGCCCTGAGCAGGCTTTCCTCAAATCTGGTGATGTCTCCTTGATGCCTTCGCTTGGGGCGCTACGCCGTTGTCTATCCGGGTCATATAATCCGCCCGCCATATTGTTTGCATACAACCTGCTTGCTTAAAAGTTGTATGCTGCAAAATAAAAGATATTGATAATATCCATTCGATCAAAAGTCAACCCCTGGCCTGTTTAAACATAACTCCCTCTTTTACATAAAAAATTGTTTTAAAAAGGAGATTCAAACAATTTTTCTTGCCCCGGCGTACCTTATGAAGAGATAGGCCCGCCCCCCAACGGAAAGAAAGTAAAAACGATCTTTAACCACTTTATGTCAAAGGTAGATTTTCAATCTTTACATTACAAAATAAGACTCTTGATGATCAAAAGAAGATCGCGTCATGGCGCCATAAACATCTTCCCTATGATGCAGAATTGAGTCTAAGGACAGCAAAAAAGCTTCCCACCAACGCCACTGGATAAAATGTTTTTTTAATTCAATATGTTATATTGGCAAACAATAAAACGGCTTGATGGTGGAAACCCCACTTAAAAAACTTGTTGCCGAGTTTGATTTCTATCGTTTGAAATGATGTTTCGATCCAGCCCGAGCGATCCAGTTTTTTGCCTTGACAATTAGGCTCGATCCACACTACGATTTTTTTCTTCCCACGCCATTCCTCGGCCCACTCCCGGAATCCTCTCGACCGAACTGATCTTCACCGGCCTTCTTCAACGTGAATCCATCATTTTTTCAGGAAATCGTGTTGTTGTCATGAAATCCTTTCATGCGTCGGGATACCTGAAGCTGCCGCAGCAAAGCCCCCAAGGAGGGCTGCCGCTTCCTTGGGGGCATCGACAGACAACACCGATCATCGTCTAACCCCCTGTCTCTTTCACCCGAAGCTTGAAAGGAGAAGGTCATGGTCATTATCTCCAGTTTGTCCTTTCCGCCTGAATCGGCCAAGGAAATGGCGAAGATATTCCTTTCGCCGGCCTTGCCCAAAATTCCAGAATTTATAGACAGAAAAGGACCTTATGTAAATGCAACGATTTCAGACGGGGTCTTCCTGACCGCCTTCTGGGAACTTGAAAACTCAAAGCTGGCAGAGGCAATGGACTTTATCGGCAATTACTATGCGACTTTCTTTGGTGTTCAGGGATTCAAATACGAAATCAAGCCCTTCTTCCACGTGGAGGAAGCCCTGAAAATGATCGGCATGGGCTGACACCATGGGAACCAGACAGGTTGTTCTGCTCTCTCGTGCCCGGCATCGGAATCCAGCCTGTAGGTTGACCGGTGGCGGGCACATTTATCCTGAGTTCGCCTTGCCTGCCCTGAGGAAACCTACCGGCAACCTGCCGGAGGTGAAATCCGTTGACCAGGGCTACCGT
>DQXI01000165.1 GCA_011042305.1 Desulfobacteraceae bacterium | reverse complement strand
GGTCAACCTGATCACCTACACCGGCGGGCGCATCATCACCGTGCAGATGAACCAGAACCGCCTCGAGGCCTTCAAGGACCCGCGGGTGCGCCAGGCGATCAACCTGGCCACCAACAACGTGGGCATCGCGGAGAAGATCATGCGCGGCACCGCCACCCCGGCCGGCCAGCTCAGCCCCAAGGGGTACGCCGGGCACGACCCGGAGCTGGCGCCACAGTATGACTTGGCCAGGGCCAAGGCACTGATGAAGGAAGCCGGTTACGAGAACGGGTTCGAGGCAAGCATGATCGCCCCCAACAACCGCTACGTCAACGACGAGAAGATCGCCGAGGCCTTCGCGGCCATGATGGCCAAGATTAATATCAAGGTGAATCTGAAGACCATGCCCAAGGCCCAGTACTGGGACGAGTTCGACAAGCAGGTGGCCGATTTCCAGATGGTCGGCTGGCACTCGGATACCGAGGACTCGGGCAACTTCTACGAGTTTCTGGCCATGTGTCCCAACAAGGAAACCGGCTACGGCCAGTACAATTCGGGCAACTACTGCAACCCCGAGGTGGATCGGCTCACCCTGGCCTGCCAGACCGAGACCGACCTGGAAAAACGCGCCGCCATGCTCAAGAAGATCGAAAAGACCCTCCACGACGAGGCGTTCTGCGTCTATTTCCACTGGCAGAACCACTCCTACGGGGCGGCCAAGGGCTTGGACGTGTTGCCCATCGTCAACGTGATGAACTTTCCCTACATCGGCGACCTGGTCTGGAAGTAGTGTCGGACCGGATTTGATCAACCCCCATCTTGCGGCTGCCGGCCTTGCGCGCCGGCAGCCGCAAGTTTACCCACGGGGCCGATCCGGCCCCGGATGCTTGCAGAAGTCTCATGTTTGCATTCATCATTCGACGCGTTCTACAGGCTATCCTGGTGATGGTGATCATCGCCTTCATCGGCTTCGCGGTGCAGCACAGCATCGGGGACCCGGTGCGCGACATGGTGGGCGAGCGCGTCTCCTTGGCCGAGCGGGAAGCCCTCCGCGAGCAGTTGGGGCTCAACGATCCGGTGCTGGTGCAGTTCGGCCGCTTCTGCTGGAAGGCCCTCCATGGAGATCTGGGCACTTCCTACTTCCACAAGCGCCCGGCCCTGGACGTCATCGTCTCCAAGGCCCCGGCCACCCTGGAACTGGTTTTCGGGGCCACCGTGATCATCCTGCTGTTTTGCTTTCCCGTGGGCATTTACACCGCCATCCGACCCCGGGCCTGGTTCTCGCGCCTAGTGATGGCCGCGAGCACCATCGGGGTGGCGGTGCCGGTCTTTCTCACCGCCATCGTGCTGATCTACGTCTTCGGCGTCGAGCTGAGGTGGCTGCCCACCTACGGCCGGGGGGTGACGGTCAACGTGGGCGGCTGGGACACCGGCCTGCTCACCGCGGACGGGCTGCGGCATCTCATCCTGCCCAGCGTGTCCCTGTCGTCCATCATGCTGCCGCTGTACATCCGCCTGATCCGCTCGGAGATGATGGAAGTACTCGAGACCGAGTACATCAAGTTCGCCTGGGCCAAGGGGCTTAGCCGCTGGCGGGTCTGGCTGCTGCACGCCTTCAAGAACACCCTGCTGCCGGTGATCACCGTTTTCGGGGTGGAGATCGGAATCCTGTTCGCCTTTACCCTGCTCACCGAGACGGTGTTCCAGTGGCAGGGGATGGGGTTCATGTTCCTCGAGGCGGTGGAGCGTTCGGACACCGCCCTGCTGGTGGCTTACCTGGTGGTGGTGGGGGTGATGTTCGTGGTGATCAACACCGTTGTGGACATCTGCTATGGCCTGGTCAATCCCATGGTGCGCATCGCGGGGAACCCATGAAGGCCTGGTGGCGGTTTAAAAATTCGTATTTTTTTTACAGCTTTCGGCGCGATCCGGTGGCCTTGGTGAGCTTTTCGGTCTTCTTTTTCCTCGTGCTGGTGAGCCTCTTCGCCCCCGTCATCGCTCCCCACAATCCCTACGATACCAGCACCATCGACGTGATGGACGCCGAGATCCCCCCTTCCTGGATGGACGGCGGACAGGAGCGCTTCTGGCTGGGCACCGACATCCAGGGCCGCGACCTGTATTCCACCATGCTCTACGGGCTGCGCACCTCGGTGGCCATCGGCATCGGGGCGGTTCTTTTCCAGGGGATTCTGGGGATCGTGGTGGGGTTGACGGCCGGGTACGTGGGTGGCCGGGTGGACGGCTTTCTCATGCGCGTGGCCGACATCCAGTTTTCGATCCCCTACCTGATCGTGGCCATCATCACCAGTGCCATCTTCCAGCTGGCCTTCGGGGTGGGGCGTTTCGAACAGCTGGCCATGCCGCTGTTGATCTTGATCATCGGCATTTCCGAATGGCCCAAGTACGCCCGCACCGTACGCGCCTCGGTGCTGGGGGAAAAGCAGAAGGAGTACGTAGAGGCGGCCCGGGTCATCGGGTTGAACCCGGTGAGGATCATGTACCGCCACATCTTGCCCAACACCTTGACCCCGGTGCTGGTGATCTCCACCATCCAGGTGGCCCAGGCGGTGATGAGCGAGGCGGCGTTGTCCTTTCTGGGGCTGGGCATGCCGGTGACCAAGCCGTCCCTCGGCTCCTTGATCAAGGCCGGTTTCCAGTACGTTTTTTCCGGGTCCTGGTGGATCACCACCTTTCCGGGGATCCTGCTGGTGACCTTCACCCTGGTGGTGATCCTGTTCGGCGACTGGCTGCGCGACGTGCTTAATCCCAAGCTGTACAAGGGATGACGTTGCCAGTGCCGGAAGCGACCAACGGCCGATAAGTATTCGCCAAAATTCCTTACGGTGGCTTGCTTGGGGCCCTCGCCCCTTTAAGCTCGCTTTGATTGGTTGTAGTTATCAAGGGCATGTGATGACGCATCTTTTGGAAGTCGAAAACCTGGAAGTCAGGTTCGCCCTGCGCTTTGGCGACCTGACCGCCATCGACGATATCAGCTTCCACCTGGACAAGAAGGAAAAGCTCGGCATCGTGGGGGAAAGCGGCGCCGGCAAGTCGGTGACCGGCTTTGCCATCATCAACCTGCTCAGCAAGCCGGGGTACATCGCCGGGGGCCGCATCCGCTTCGAGGGGCGGGAGATCAGCCGGCTCTCTGCCGAGGCGCTGCGCCAGATCCGGGGCAACCGCATCAGCATGATCTTCCAGGATCCCATGATGACCCTCAACCCGGTGCTCACCATCGGCACCCAAATGGTGGAAACAGTGCTGGCCCACCGCCGGGTCGGCAAGGCCGAGGCTCGGGCCCTGGCCCTGGAGAAGCTGCGCAAGGTCTACATACCTTCGCCGGAAAAGCGCCTCGACCAGTACCCCCACGAGATGTCCGGAGGGATGCGCCAGCGCATTGTCATCGCTATCGCCCTGCTCACCGACCCGGCCCTGATCATCGCCGACGAACCCACCACGGCCCTGGATGTCACCATCCAGGCCGGGATCATGGAACTGCTCACCGAGCTGTGCGAGACGGAAGAGATGGGGCTGATTCTCATCACCCACGATCTGGCCGTGGTCTCCCAGGTCACCGAACGCATCGCCGTGATGTACGCCGGCCGGATCATCGAGACCGGGTACACCGCCGATATCGTGGCCCACCCGCGCCATCCGTACACCATCGGGTTGATCAATTCACTGCCCGGCCTGCGCCAGGCCGGCAGCCGCCTGGAGCAGATTCCGGGCATGATGCCCAACCTGACCGCCATTCCGGCCGGGTGTGCGTTTCATCCGCGTTGTTTTCTCGCGACGCCCGAGTGCCGCGCCGCCCGGCCTGAATTGGTAGCGGTTAACGGCGGACGGCAGTGGGCCGCCTGCCATCGCCTGGAGCTAACCGCCGGACGCAACCTTTTGCACCATTGAACGAACGCCTCATGCCGAATCCGACGACATCGCTGCTTTCCATTCGAGGCCTGGTCAAGCACTTCGATATTTCGGGAGGCCTGCTCGATCAGTTGACCCTGGAGAAAGGCCGCCTGCGCCGGCGGCGCACCACGGTCAAGGCTCTCAACGACGTGAGCTTCGAGATCCGCCGCGGCGAAACCCTCAGCGTGGTGGGGGAAAGCGGTTGCGGCAAGTCCACCCTGGCGCGGACCGTCATCGGGCTCTACCCGCCCAACCGGGGACAGGTGATCTACGGCGACCAGCGCATCGACCACCTGACGGCGCGGCAGATGCTGCCGTTTCGCCGCAGGATGCAGATGATTTTCCAGGATCCTTACGCCTCGTTGAATCCGCGCATGACCGTGGCCCGGATCCTGGAAGAGCCGGTGATCTTCCACAACCCGGGGATGAGCGCCGCCGCCGCGGCCGAGAAGGTGGCCGACGTCATGGACCAGGTGGGCGTGGATCCCAAGTGGGCCGACCGGTATCCCCACGAGTTCTCCGGCGGTCAGCGCCAGCGTATCAGCATCGCCCGGGCCCTGATGGTGGACCCGGAGTTCATCGTGGCCGACGAGCCGGTGTCGGCCCTGGATGTCTCGATCCAGGCCCAGATCCTCAACCTGCTCATGGACGCCCAGGAGCAGCGCGGATTGACCTATCTGTTCATCACCCACGACCTGTCGGTGGTGCGTCACATCAGCACCCGGGTGGCGGTGATGTACCTGGGCACCCTCTGCGAGCTGGCCCCGGCGGCCAGTATCTTCAACCAGCCGCGCCACCCCTATACCCAGGCGCTGCTCAGCGCCATTCCCCGGCTGGGCGAGCAGCGCAGCCGGCACATCCGCCTCAAGGGCGAGGTGCCCACCCCCATCCATCTGCCTAGCGGCTGCGTGTTCCACGGCCGCTGTCTCTACGCCGACGAGCGCTGCCGGCAGGAGGTCCCCACCGCCACCCCCCTGGGGCCCGACGGCCTGGTGGCCTGCCACCGGGTGGCCGAAGGGAAAATGTAAGGGGTTCCGTCGATGCGGTTTGTGCAACCGAAAAGTGCCGGTTGACACCTCAGGCGACCTCTCCTATAAACGCGGAAAGTATCCATCAACGCAGTTTCGAGAAGCGGACCCGCTTCGGCTGCAACCGTTCATTGCCCATCCGACGGGATTTTCAGATGCCCCTGGAACCGACCGCCCTGACCGCCATTTCCCCCATCGACGGCCGTTACTGCCGCGCGACGCGTCCCTTGGGCGACTACTTCAGCGAAAGCGCCCTGATCCGCTACCGTCTCCAGGTGGAGGTGGAATACTTCATCGCCCTGTGCCGGATCCCGCTGCCCCAATTGCAGGGCATCGACGCCAATTGTTTCGAGGCGTTGCGGCGCCTGGTGAAAGACTTCAGCCTGGAGGACGTCCAGCGGGTCAAGGCGATCGAGGCCGTTACCAACCACGACGTCAAGGCGGTGGAATACTTTCTCAAGGAGCGCCTCGAGCAGATGGGGCTGGCGCCTTACAAGGAGTTCATCCACTTCGGGCTTACGAGCCAGGACATCAACAACACCGCCATGCCGGCCATGATGCGCGATGCCTGGCGCCAAGTGGTGCGGCCGGCTCTCGCGGAGGTGATGGACCGGCTGCGCAGCCTGGCCGAGCGCTGGCGCCAGGTACCCATGCTGGCGCGGACCCACGGCCAGCCGGCCTCGCCCACGTGTCTGGGAAAGGAGCTGTTCGTCTTTGTCGAACGCTTGCAGAAGCAGCTCCTGCAGGCGGATATGGTGCCGTTTTGCGCCAAGTTCGGCGGCGCCACGGGCAATTTCAACGCCCACCGGGTGGCGTATCCGCAGGTCGACTGGGTGGGGTTTGCCAACACCTTCCTGGCGGACACCCTCGGACTGGTGCGCTCCCAGGTGACCACCCAGATCGAGCACTACGACAACACCGCCGCCTTTTGCGACGCCCTGCGGCGCATCAACACCATCCTCATCGACCTCAATCGCGACCTCTGGGCTTACATCAGCCTCGATTACTTTAAGCAACACATTAAGAAAGACGAGGTCGGCTCCTCGGCCATGCCCCACAAGGTCAACCCCATCGACTTCGAAAACAGCGAGGGCAACCTGGGGCTGGCCAACGCCGTTTTCGCCCACTTGGCCGCCAAGCTGCCCATCAGCCGGCTGCAGCGGGATCTGACCGATTCCACCGTGTCGCGCAACCTCGGCGTCCCCCTGGCTCATTCGCTCATCGCTTACCGCTCGCTGCTCCGGGGGCTGGACAAGCTGGTGCTCAACGAAGCCCGCCTCGCCGACGACCTGGACGCCAACTGGGCCGTGGTGGCCGAGGGGATCCAGACCATCTTGCGAAGAGAGGGCTACCCCGAACCCTACGAGGCCCTCAAAACCTTGACCCGCACCCATGCGACCATCGACCGCAGCGCCATTGTCGCCTTCATCGACAGCTTGAACGTTTCCGACGCGATCAAGGACGAACTGCGCGCCATCACCCCCCACAACTACACCGGGTGCGACGTTTTCTTTTAGCGACCGGTTGATTTTCTCCGCCGGCTCACCCCGGGCTTCGGGCGGAGATCCACCTTTTGCGACGGGCTAGCCGTGAGGCCATGGACACGATCCTTTGCGCCGTGGATTTTTCGTCTTTCACCCCGCAAACGGTGCGCGTGGGCGCCCGCTTGGCGAAAAGCTATGGGGCACGCCTGATCCTTTTTCACTCCGTCGCCTTTCCCATCGACGGCATCTTCGCCTCGGACCGGCCCGAGCGCGACATCAAGGCCAGGCGGTTGGCCCGGGAAGCACGGCAGCGGCTGGAAGCGCTGGCCGCCGAGGTGGAGGCGCCGTGCGAACTCTTGCTGGCGGACGGCGATCCGGTGGAAGCCCTCCAGGGCCTGGTCCGGTTTCGGCCCGTGGACCTGGTGGTCACGGCCAGCCGGGGCATCGGCGGCGTGGAGCGGTTAATTGTCGGCACCGTGGTCGAGCGCATGGTGGTCAAGGCGGCTTGCCCCATCCTGATGCTGCGAATGCACCCCGGCGGTGTTCAGGGGGGGGATGGGCAGGAATTCGCCCGCCTTCTGGTCGGCTGCGATTTGCGCCAATCCCGGGATCCAGCGGTGGATTTCGCCCGGCGTCTTGCCTTGGGGCTAAGGGCCGAGCTGCATCTGTTGCACGTCCTCGAGGCGCCCTTGGACGAGGACCTCAACGGCTCCTACGAGGAAATCCAAAAGGCGCCGCCGGATCGCATCGCCCGCCGCCTGGAGGCCGTCTGCCCGGATCGCCGACACGGAGAGCGGATCTTTACCCGCGTTTACCCCGGAGTGCCGGCCGAGGCCTTGCGCCGCTGTGCCCGGGAGATCGATTGCGATCTCATCGTGGTCGGCGTCCACCGGGTCGGAGCCCTCAAGGGCGCCTTGATCGGCACCACGGCGCGGCAGTTGCTCCATAAGGCACCCTGCAGCCTGCTGACGGTGCCAGAATCGTTTTGAACGGCAACATCGTGGTGGAAGCGATGAAGCCAACCGGAATCGTCAACGACGACATCTACCTGGCCCATGTCACCCCCGATGGCCACCCGGAGCATCGTCGGCGCCTTGAGGCCATTGCCGCTCGGCTGGGCCGCAACCCCCGATTGGCGGACCGCCTGGGGCGTATCCCGGCCGTCTCGGCGGATCTTGAAACCCTCTGCGCCGTCCACGCCGAGGCCTATCTCGAGGCCCTGGCGGCCACCGCCGCCGCCGATGGCACCGCCTTGACGGCGGACACCTTCGCTTCGCGCCAGTCTTTCCAGGCGGCCCGGCGGGCCGCCGGCGGCGTGATGGCGGCGGTGGACGCCGTGATGGCCGGGGCGGTGGAGAACGCCTTTGCCCTGGTGCGGCCGCCGGGCCATCATGCCGAAATCGGTCGGGCCATGGGTTACTGCCTGGTCAACAACGTCGCCGTCGGGGCGATGCACGCCCGCCGGCGCCACGGGTTGAAGCGGATTCTCATCGTTGACTGGGATGTGCACCACGGCAACGGCACCCAGCACATGTTTGAATCGGACCCCGGGGTTCTCTTCTGCTCAACCCATCAGTGGCCCCTGTTCCCCGGCACGGGGCTGTTCACCGAGATCGGCCTGGGACCAGGGGAGGGGACCACCGTCAACCTGCCGCTGCCCCGCGGCTACGGCGATGGGGAGTATGCCGCCATTTTCCATGAGATCATTGCCCCATTGGTGCGGGCCTACAATCCCGAGCTGGTGTTGGTGTCCGCCGGCTTTGACACCCACCGGGACGATCCCATCGGGGGCATGCGGATGACCGAGGCCGGGTTTGCCGTCCTGACGCGTATCCTGATGCGCCTTGCGCGCCACTGCTGCGACGGCCGCCTGGTGATGGCCCTGGAGGGAGGGTACGACTTGGCGGCCTTGGCCAACAGCGTGGCGGCCGTCCTGGCGGAGATGACCGATCTGACCACGGCGCAGCCGGCGCGCATGGCGGCGGCTGCCGGTGCGCGCAAGCGCCGCTACGTGCTTTCGCGATTCGAGACGGTGCATTGCAAGCGGCGGTTCTAGACGCGCAGCGGGAGGAGCGGCTTATGGACAAGATCAAGATCATGGAAGCCTCGGTGGCCAAGTGGGACCGCATCGTCGCCGGAAAAAGCGCCGACGGGGGCGTCCTGGATTGCCCGCCTTGCCGCATTTTTTACATGTTGATCTGCTACGGCTGCCCCATCGCCGAATACACGGGCAAGAAGTTCTGTCGTGGCTCCCCTTATCCGAAATGGTACTGGCACCAGGTGAACGATCACGGTGAGCTGCGGCGCAAGGTCTACTGTCCCAAGTGCCTTGAATACGCCATCGAGATGCGCGATTTCATGATCGAAATCCTCGAGCATCTCAAGGCGGAGCGCCAGGTGCGGGAAACGGCTGCCGCCGATACGGCCAAGGCCCCGGACGATCCCTCGGCGACATGACCGCCTTCTGGAGCATCATCGGGGCGGGCGCCCCGGTTTCAATGGCCGGTGCCGCGCTCGTGACCCTGCGCCGCAACGGCTGGAGCCTGTCCGAGGCCGCGGCCGGAGGAACCGCCGTTGCCTTGGTGGTCCTGTCGCTGCTGACCCGGGCGGCGCTGAGCGTCGGAGAGCCCCGAATCCTCGGCCCCGCGGCAGTGGTGCTCATGGGGGGAGGCGGCGTTTTTCTCGTTTGGAAACGCCGCCAGGTGGAGGGCCAGTGGAGATTGGCCTTGGCCTTCGGGCGCAGTCAGCCCTTGGCGACCGCCATCATCCTGGCGGTCCTGGCGGCCGTCGCAGCCGGCGTTGGCGGCGCACCCGGCAAGCTGCCGGCGCCGTCGTATGCCGGTGTCTCGGTGCCGGACAACGGTACGGCCCTGTTGTACTTCTGGGCCGACTTCGGCATCAGCCCGGCGGCCGGCGGAATTGCCGGCCTGGTTGTTGTCGCCGCGGCCACCTACGCGTTGGCCCGGCGCTACGCCTGGCCGCCCATCGCCGCCACCGTTACCCTGGTGACCCTGAGCCAGCCCCGGCTGGTACGGCTGGCCCTGCTGGGCAGCCCCGAATTGATGTCGGCGGCGGCCGGGCTCTTCGCGCTGATGACCCTGTACCGGACCGTGGAGCGGCCCCGGTTTGAAAACCTGGCCGCCCTGGTTCTCGGGCTCAGTTTCATCCCTTGTCGCCTGCCGCTGGGACGGGCCTTTACGGGGGTGCTTGTCGTCTTGAGCGTCGTGGTCCTCTACCGTCGCCACGGGATGCACCTGTGGTGGGCCATGATCCGTCGACGCCGCTGGCTCGCCGTCGTAGTGGCCGCCGGTTGTCTGGCGGTTGGCGGCACCTGGCAGGTGGTGCTGCCGGACCCGGGCAATGCCCCGCCAGGATACGCCTTCAACCCGGATGCCATCATCGGCGCCACCGCCAACCTGCTGCGCTACCTGTGGGAAAGTCTCAACCCCGGGCCGAGCTTCCAGGGCCTGGGGAAAATGGTCATGGGGATCTCCCCCCGGCAGTGGTGGAGTGCCCTCTACAGCACGGTGGTGGAGCCGGTCTTCGGGCAGAGGGGGGCTGCCTTCGCCTTCCGACTGGCTTCAGGCGCCGAGCTGGCCGGGGTGTGGTTTGGGCCGCTGGCGCTATGCCTGGTGCTGCCGGCGGTGGGCTACGCTCTGGTGCGGGGGCCGCGACGGCTCAAGGCCGTGGCCGCGGCTCTGGTGGGATACGGGTACCTGGCCGCCCTGATCCCCGCCTGGGCGCCGGGCAACGCGGCGCTGTTTACCCGTTTTTTTGTCTGCGGGGGGTTCGTGACGGCCTTTTTGTTGCCCCCTTGGCGCCTGACCCGGGCCGGTACCCTGGCTCTTCAATGCCTCTGTTTTCTCCTGATGGCCGTCACTTTCCTCCATGCCGCTGGCTGGTCTGGCCAGTGACATGGACTCAAGTTCTCCTTGGGAACGTCAATTATGTTAGGTGGTTAGCTCGCTTGGCCCGCCTTCGGGTCCGATTGGACACCCCCGGCGGACACCCCGAGCCCCGGAAACCTTTATTTCCGGGGGTTTTTTATCCATCGGAAGCCTTGGCCGCGGGAAGCTGAATCAGCTTCCCGCGGCGGTCCAGCGCTTCGTCGATCCTTGAGCCGGCGAGTTGAAGCAACCCCAACCGGTGCAGGTATCGCTCCGTGGTCGCCTGGCTCTTGTGCCGCAAGATAAGCTGCACGTCCTTGATATCGACTCCCTCGTTCCACAACACGCTGGCCGACAGTGCTTAACGCCGCGCATCACAGGCGCGAGGTTATGAGCGTCCTGTGCATGCGGATGTTATGCCCCCGCGCTATGCTCAATTCCTGCTTCCGATGTTTTTACCGGGATAATTCGCCGCTCGATATCGGACCAAATTTTACGCTTTATTATTCGCAAATCATATTCGGTCTGCAAATTCAGCCAAAACTGAGCTTCAACACCAAAATAGCGCTGTAATCTCAAGGCGGTATCAGCAGTAATGGATCTTTTCCCGTTGACAATTTCGCTAATTCTGTTGGGAGGAACAGAAAGGTCACGTGAAAGCTGGTTAATACTAATGCCCAAAGGTTCCATAAAATCTTCGCGCAGGATTTCACCTGGTGTAATCGGATCAAGAAGTTTGTTAGCACTCATATCAATACCTCAATGATAATCTGCAATCTCAACATTAAATGCATTGCCCTCATGCCATTCAAAACAGACACGCCATTGTTTGTTAATGCTGATGGCGAATTGTCCCTTCCTGTCCCCTTTGAGAGCTTGAAATTTATTTCCTGGATTAAGCATTAAGGCGTCCAGACTAGGAGCGGCATGAAGAACCATAAGCCTTTTTCTTGCCTGCCGTTCAAAAGATTGGAAGCGGCGAACTCGTTGATCGTTGAACAGCTTTTCAGTATCTCGGCAGGCAAATGATTTTATC
>DQXI01000166.1 GCA_011042305.1 Desulfobacteraceae bacterium | reverse complement strand
CGGCGCCGCGGCGCCGCCGGTCATGACGGCCTTGGCGGACATGGGCGTTCAGGGCTCAAGGGAGCGGGCCGCATCGTAGGCCGCGGCGGCTTCGCGCAGCAGGCGCAGGGATTCCTGGGCGGTCTGCTCGTCTATTTTTTGGATGGCAAAGCCGGCGTGCACGATCACGTAGTCGCCCACCCGGGCGTCCTCGAGCAGCAGCAGGCTCGCCTCGCGCTGCACCCCGTCGGCGTCGATGACGGCCATCTGGTTTTCAATCTTCGTAATGCGTGAAGGTATCGCCAGGCACATGGGCAATCGTCCTTTTTACAGCGGGGCTGCCAAGACGCTCAAGCTCCGCCAGCACCATTTCAATCACCGGGTCAACGCTGGCCTCCAGGGTCGGGGTCAGCCCGATGGCCATGGTCTCCAGGTCCTCGGGCTCGGCGCCCACGATCACCGTCTCGGGCACCTTGTCCAGCGCTTGGCAGAGCGTCAGGGCCTCGAGAAAATCGATCTGGTGCAGGGAGTTCTTGGCCCGGATGCGGCCGACAATGGCGTCGCCGGCCAACCGGTACAATTGGCCGGGCCGACCGTGGTTGCGGATGATGTCCACCACGATGAGATGGTCAGCGCCGGCGATCACCCCCATGAGGTGAACCCCCAGCACGCCGCCGTCGACGATGGTGACGGCATCGGGAACATCGTACCACTTCTGCAATTTTTCAATGACCCGGATGCCGAAGCCCTCGTCGCGCAGGAGCACGTTGCCGACACCGAGCACCAGGATCCGGGGACTGCCTTGGACCATGATCGCCTCTGTTTTGGGCGGCGCGCCGATGGAACGCGGCCGCCGTCAGTGAACAAGAGCAGTTATTTTAATACCGAAACCGCCCCGCCGCAACGGCGGCTGCCGTTGCGGCGGACGTTTTGTCTTGATGGCACAGCTCCCGGGGTTCTGGCAAGAGCGGTTTTCGCCGCGGGCAGGAAAAATCAACGGGCAACCCCGCTTGAAGAAGGGGCGCCCGTCTGGATTGGCGTCTTGCTACACGACGGTTACCGGCTCAACTCCTCCAGGCCTTGGTACTGGCTCAGGCAGTCCGGGTTGGCCAGGGCGTCACGGTTGGTCACCGGTTCGCCGTGGATCACGTTGCGTACTGCCAGCTCGACTTTCTTCATGTTGATGGTGTAGGGGATCTGATCCACCTGGATCACCTTGGCGGGCACGTGGCGCGGGCTGCACGCTTCGCGGATGGCGGTCTTGATCTTTTTCACCAGGGCCTCGTCCAGCTTGCGGCTCTCGGCCAGCTTGACAAACAGCACCACCCGCACGTCGTCCTGCCAATTCTGGCCCACCACCACGCTGTCCGCCACCTCTTCGACGGCTTCCAGGGCGGTGTAGATGTCGGCAGTGCCGATGCGCACGCCGCCGGGATTGAGGGTGGCATCGCTGCGGCCGTAGATAGTAATTCCCCCGGTGACGCTGTTGATGCTGATAAAATCGCCGTGGGTCCACACCCCCGGAAACTTGGTGAAGTAGGCATTGCGGTAGCGCTGGCCGTCCGGATCGTTCCAGAAGTAGACCGGCATGCTGGGAAACGCCGCGGCGCAGACCAGTTCGCCGGTCTGGTCGTAAACCGGTTGCCCGGCATCGCTGTAGGCCAGCACCTTCATGCCGAGCCCGGGCCCCTGCAACTCGCCGGCGTGCACCGGCTGCATGGGGTTGCCCAGGGCGAAGCAGCCGTTGAGATCGGTGCCGCCGCTGATGGAGGCCAGCTGCATGTCGGCCTTGATTTCGCGGTAGGCGTACTCGAAGCTCTTGACCGACAACGGCGACCCGGTTGAGCAGATCATCCGCAGCTGGCCGAGGTTGTGGTGCTGGCGGGGGCTGAAGCCGGCCTCCTCCAGGGCGCTGATGTAGCGGGCGCTGGTGCCGAAGATGGTCATCCCCACCGCCTCGGCGAGCTCCCAGAGCACCTGGGGACCAGGGTGAAAGGGCGAGCCGTCGTAGAGCACCAGGGTGGCGCCCACCCCCAGGCCGCAGGCGAGCCAGTTCCACATCATCCAGCCGCAGGTGGTGAAGTAGAACAGCACGTCGTGACGCCGCAGGTCGCAGTGCAGGATGTGCTCCTTGAGCTGGTTGAGCAGGATGCCGGCATGGCTCTGCACCATGCACTTGGGTTTGCCGGTGGTGCCGGAGCTGTACATGATGTAGAGCGGATGTTCGGCCGGCACCTGGACAAAGTCGACCGCCTTCGCCTGGTAGGGGGCCAGGAAATCGTTCCAGGAGATTGCATTGGGGACCCGGGACAAGTCCGGGGCGGCCCTGGTATAGCCCACCACCACGACCTTTTCCACCTTGGGCAGCTGCTGCAGGATGCCGCTGACCCGCTCAAGGCTGTCGAAGGTTTTGCCGTTGTAGAAGTAGCCGTCGGCGGTGAACAGCACCTTGGGCTCGATCTGGCCGAAGCGGTCCAGCACCCCCTTGATGCCGAAATCCGGCGACGAGGAGGACCAGATGGCCCCCAGGCTGACCGCCGCCAGCATGGCGATAATCGTCTGGGGCATGTTGGGCATGAACCCGGCGACGCGGTCGCCCCGTTGGACCCCGGCGGCGGCCAGGGCCTGGGCCACGCGGCTCACCTCGGCGTAAAGCTGGCGGTAGGTCAGCGAGGTCCGGGGCTGCCCCTCGCCCTGGAAGATCAGGGCGGTGTGGTCGTCACGAAAGCGCAGCAGGTTCTCGGCAAAGTTGAGCTCGGCGCCGCTGAACCACTTGGCCCCGGGCATCCGGTACGGGTCGCTGACCACCTCGGTGCAGGGCTTGCTGGCAACAATACCGGCAAACTCCCAGAACAGACCCCAAAACTCGGGAATGTGGTCCACCGACCACTGCCAAAGCTGGCGGTAGTCCGAGAGGGAAAGGTGGTAGCGTTGGTTGACCGTGGCCATGAAGCGAAACATGTTCGAGTTGCGGACAAAGGCCTCCGCTGGCCGCCAAAGTTCTTTCGGCGCTTTCATGCAACCTCCTTGCGGTTTTTCCCGCCCTGTAGCCATGGGGAATTAGAATTCCACTCTCTCCAAATCCTTTCAGCCCCGCTCCGGCTCACCGCACTCTGGGGCGGGCCCTGTCATGGAACATAGATGACCATGACGCACTTGACATCCCGCGGGCTCAGGCACCTGACGGAATGCGGGATACCGGAATCAAAATACACGCAATCCCCCGCCTCCAACACGTACTCGGTCTCACCGTGGCAAAACTGAAGCGTTCCCTCCAGCACCAGCAGCATCTCCTCCCCCTCGTGCTGGAACACCGTCTTTTCGGTGCCCTGGACCGGGATGGTCAGGATCGCCGGCTCCATCTTCTTGTCGGGGTAGTTATGGGCCAGGGGCTCGTAAGCGTAGCCGAAAGCGGCACCGTGCCGGACCATCAACCGCCGCTCGTCCCTGCGCATCAGGGAACAGCGCCCCCCGGGAGCCTCTTCCTCGAAAATCTGGGATACGGTCACCCCGAGAGCCTTGGCGATGACGATGAGGGTGGATACCGGAGGGGATCGATCCGAATTTTCGACTTTGGACAGGTAGCCCTTGGTGTAGCCGGTCAGGGCCGCCAGGGCTTCCAGGGTGAGGTTGCGGGCAGTGCGAAGCGATTTGATCTGCTTTCCGATCATCGATTCCGGAATCATTCAGACCTCTTTCGCTCGGTGCCGCGCCGGAGTTTCTTTTTGGGAAACGCCAATGGATGGACGAGCCTGGGTAAAAATCGATATCTTCTTATAATTACTATGTAAACAAAAAGATCAAAGTTTCACCCTGGAATACCTAATGCGCCCCTGCAAACATGTCAAGTCTTTTACGGCGCCGACAGCGGCTGATTCCCCAAGCACTCCCTGAATCACATTCTGCCCGGGTGGATTCCCGAATCTTAACGGTCGGCGGCCGACCGCGGCCGGGGAAGGGGAAACAAGAGGTTGTCGTTGTTGAGCACCACCCCGGCGGCCTTGCCGGGGCGGACCGTCACCGGCACCTGCCAGGCGACCTTGCAGCCCTCGATCATCGCCGGAAAGGTGACCAGCACCCAGTAGCGCCCCGGCGCCACCGGAGGGAAGGCGAAGGTGCCGTCCTCGGCGCTGAGGCTGGTGGCCGCCAGGTACTGGGCACCGGCCTGGAGACGCCTGGAAACGGCCTTGAAAAAATCCATGTGGATCCGGTTGAGCCGCACGCCCGGTTCATAGGTCAACGCTTCGGCCGCCGCGACGATGGCCTCTGCATCAACGGCGTCGGTGACCAGCAGCAGCCGGATCCATTCCCCCGGCACGCTGCGCCCGTCGGAAAAAGTGAGCTCCACCCGTCCCCGAACGGTACCGCCGTCGACCGCAGCCGCCGGGGCCCCCAAGAGCAGAAGCAGGCAAATGGTGACCGCGATACACCGCATCGCTTCCTCCACGAATTTTCCTGGAACCGCGATCCGCCGCGGCGCCCGCGACGGCAACCGGCACCCCTGACGGCGGTGGTTGACAAACCCATCCTCTCACCCCTAAGCTGCCGTTCAGGCTCAAACGACTGCCCCGCCTCGCAGGGAGATCGCCATGGAACTGGGCTGCACGGGCAAGATCCTGGTGGTAGATTTGACCACCGGCCGAATCCGGCCCCAAGCCGTCGAAAATGCCGTCTACGAAAACTTTCTCTCCGGTCTTGGGCTGGGCGCCTGGTATCTGTACCACAACATTGCGTCCCATGCCGACCCCCTGGGGCCGGAAAACGTGCTCGGCTTCGTCGCCGGGGTTCTCACCGGCAGCGGCAGCCTGTTTGCCGGGCGCTGGCTGGTGGTGGGCAAAAGCCCGCTCACCGGCTGCTGGGGAGAGGCCAATGCCGGCGGCGCTTTTGCCCCGGCCATCAAGCAGTGCGGTTTTGACGCCATCTTTTTCTCCGGCATCAGCCCCCGGCCGGTCTACCTGTTCGCCGACGGCAACCGCGCCGAGCTGCGCGACGCCGCCGATCTCTGGGGCCTGGACGCCGGGGCCGCCGAAGCCCGCCTTGCCGAAATGCACACCGGCCGAAAGCGGCCGCGGATCGCCTGCATCGGTCCGGCCGGAGAACGCCAATCCCTCATTGCCGGCGTGGTCCACGACGGCGGCCGACTGGCGGCCCGGGCCGGGCTGGGCGCGGTAATGGGGGCCAAGCGGCTCAAGGCCGTGGTCCTGGCCGGCAGCCAACGAATCAAGGTATACGACCGCCCGGGGGTCGTGCGCCTCAGCCGCGAGCTCAGCGCCACGGTTCAAAATCAGCCGCCCTTCGTCTCGGGGAAGGTGGCCGCCTACCTCGGCCGCCTGGTGCGAGCCCTGCCCGCCCAGATGGAAACCGACGGCCTGCTCTACAAGATGATCCTGCGCAAGTGGGGCACGGTGGGCATGAACCAGATGTCCATCGAAATGGGCGATGCACCGGTGCAAAACTGGCGCGGCACCCACCACGACTTCGACCTGGACACCTCCGCCGCCCTGGCGCCGGACGTGTTCACCCGGCCCGTGGTAGCCAAGTACTTCTGCTATTCGTGCCCCCTGGGATGCGGCGCCCTGGTGGAGGGCGCCCCCGGGACACCGCCGGCACACCGGCCGGAGTACGAGACGGCCATGGCCCTGGGCCCTCTGTGCCTGAACGCCGACGCCGAGAGCATCTTCCGGATGAACGAGATGCTCAACCAGGCCGGCATGGACAGCATCTCGGCCGGCGCCACCATCGCCTTTGCCATGGAATGCTACGAGCACGGGCTGATCACCCGGGACGACACCGACGGGCTCGAACTGACCTGGGGCAACAGCACCGCCATGGTGACCCTGATCGACAAGATGATCCGGCGCGAGGGAATCGGGGACCTGCTGGCCGACGGCAGCCGCGTGGCCGCCCGGCGCATCGGCGCCGGCAGCGAGCGCTTCGCCGTGCATGCCGGCGGCCAGGAGCTGCCGATGCACGACAGCCGCTTCGATCCGGGCTTCGCCCTGCACTACGCCGTGGAACCGGCCCCGGGCCGCCACACCGTCGGATCGCTCCTGTACTATGAAATGTTCCAACTCTGGCGCCAGATCGAGGGGCTTCCCGGTCCGAGCCGTTTCTACCTGAAGCGGAGCAAGTACGATACCGACGTGGAAAAGGCCCGGATGGCCGCGGCGTGCAGCCAGTTCGTCAACCTGATCAACGCCGCCGGGCTTTGTCTCTTCGGCGCCTTTCTCGGGGTCCACCGGCTGCCGGTCTTCCAGTGGCTGGATGCCGTCAGCGGCCAACCTCGCCCGCCGGCGGACTACCTGCGGATCGGGGCCAACATCCAGACAGCGCGCCAGGCCTTCAACTTCCGCCAGGGGGTCGATCCTTTGGCCATCCAGGTCAGCGACCGGGCCTTGGGGCGGCCTCCCCAATCCCGCGGCGCCAACAAGGGGCGCTCGGTGGCGGTTGAAAAACTGGTGGGGGAATACTTCCAGCAGTTCGGTTGGGATCGGCGCACCGGACAGCCGCGGAAATCGATCCTGGAAAAAATCGGTCTCTAAGAAGGAGCCCTGCAGCGCCGTCGGCGCCGGGGTTGATCATGGCCTATACCATCACTGATTTGTGCATCGGCTGCGGCATGTGCAAGCTGGTCTGCCCGGTGGTCGCCATCGAGGGGCAGCCGCGCAAGGATCACCGCATCCTGGCCGCGCGCTGCATCGACTGCGGGGCCTGCGGCCGGATCTGCCCCCAGGCGGCCGTCAAGGATCCTTCGGGCCGCGTCTGCCAACGCATCCGCCTTCGCCGGCGCTGGCCCAAGCCGCGGATCTCGGAAGCCGCCTGCATCGGTTGCACGGTATGCGTCCAATCGTGCCCCACGAGCTGTCTGGGCCTCACGGCGCCCGGCGGCAGCCGTGAATCGGTGCGCAAGGCGGTGCTCGTTTCCCCCAAAGCGTGCATCGGATGCGGATTTTGCGCCGCCGACTGCCCGGTGGGGGCCATCGAAATGATAAATCCGGAACCGTTTTAACCAAAAGCGGCCCTCCGTCTCCGGAGGGCCGCTTTTTTCAAAACAATGACAACTGCTGCGGGCGAGCCGTCAGCAGACGCGGACCTTGTACACCTCGTTGCTGTCCGGATCGATGACGTGAATGGCGCAGGCGATGCACGGATCGAAACTGTGGACGGTACGCAGGATCTCCATGGGTCGCTTGGGATCGTGGATGGGGGTGCCGATGAGGGCCTCTTCCACCGGGCTCATGTTGCCGGCGGCATCCCGAGGCCCCAGGTTCCAGGTGGACGGCACCACGTACTGGTAGTTTTCGATCTTGCCGTCCTTGATCTTCACCCAGTGGCCCAGGGCCCCGCGGGGCACGTCGTTGAGCCCCACGCCCTGGCCGTCCTTCATCTCGTAGGGGGTGTAAGTGGAGTTGTCGCCGTTTTTCAAATTCTCGACCAGTTCCATCACCCAGCTCTCGACCTGGTCGCCGATGGCGATGGTTTCCAGGCCCCGGGCCGCGGTGCGCCCGAGGGTGGAGAAGAGCGCTTCCACCGGAATGCCGAGCTTTTCCAGGGTACTGTCCACCAGCGGCTTCAGGTCCTTGTGCCCCTTGCCATAGGCCACCAGCACCCGGGCCAGCGGACCGACCTCGCAGCTCTTGCCCTCATAGCGCGGCGCCTTGGTCCAGGAGTACTTGCCGCCGGAGGAGGCGGTGTCGTACTTGGGGTTTTCCTTCAACGGCTTGGTCTCTCCCGCCCACGGATGCAGCGGCTTGCCGCCTTCTTCGTACCAGGACCGGGTGACATCCTCGGTGATCTTCATCTGGTCTACCGGCTGGACCTTGGCCACGTCGCGGCCGAAAACCACTCCCCGGGGCATGTAGAGGCTTTCGGGCTCCTTCTCGTTCTGGGGAAACTCGCCGTAGGCCAAAAAGTTGGTACATCCGCCGATGCCGCCCCAGTCCTTGTAGAAGGACGCCACGGCCAGCAGGTCGGGGATGTAGACATTCTTGACAAAGTCCTGGGTCTCCTTGGCGATATAGAGGAACTCAGCGATGCGCTCGGGGGTCAGGTCGGCCACGCAGGTAACCCCGCCCACCACCAGCGACTGGGGGTGGGGGTTCTTGCCGCCGAAGATGGCATGCATGCGCGCCGCCTTGGCCTGCAAGCGAAGGGCCTCGATGTAATGGGCGCAGGCCATCAGGTTGGCCTCGGGGGTCAGCTTGTAGGCCGGGTGGCCCCAGTAGGCATTGGCGAAGGGACCGAGCTGGCCGCTGTCCACGAAGGTTTGCAGCCGCTGCTGGACGCTTTTGTAGTAATTGGCGCCGCCGACCTTGGAGCCACTCACGTTATCGGCCAAGGTGGCGGTGGCCTTGGGATCGGCCTTGAGGGCGCTGATGACGTCCACCCAGTCCAGGGCGTGGAGGTGATAGAAGTGCACGAGGTGATCATGCTGGAACTGGGCGGCATGCAGCAGGTTACGGATCAAGCGGGCGTTCTTGGGAATCTTGACGCCCACGGCATCGTCCACGGCCCGCACCGAAGCGACAGAGTGCACGTAGGTACACACCCCGCAGCTGCGCTGGACAAAGTGATGGGCGTCCCGCGGATCGCGGCCCTGGAGGATCATCTCGATGCCGCGAAACATCTGCCCGCTGCTCCAGGCGTTTTTCACCTTCCCGCCTTCCACCTCGATCTCGATGCGCAGGTGGCCCTCGATCCGGGTGATCGGATCGACGATAATTCTCTGTCCCATATTCATCTCCTCTCTTTTCTCAAAGAAAAGCCTTCTCAACGGTGGACTAGAATTCCTCGTAGAACGGGGTCATCGTGTCCCAGAAATCCGGCTGGCTGCAGCCGATGCACGGCGCTCCAGCCTCCACCGGCCAACTGGTGCCGTCGTTGAACTTGGCCACCGGGCAGTTGTTGTAAGTTTCCGGGCCGCGGCAACCCAGCTTGTAGAGGCAGTAGCCCATGGCCGCCTCGGGAGAGCCGAAGGACTCGGCGAATTCGCCGTTTTCGAAATGGGACCGCCGGGGGCACTGGTCGTGAACCGTCTTGCCGAAGGCGAACAGCGGCCGCCCTTTTTCGTCGAGATCCGGCAGCTTGCCCAGGAGCAGATAGTTAACGATGGTGCCCACCAGGTTGATGGGATTGGGCGGACACCCGGGAATGTTGAGTGTCTTGACGCCGATGGCGTCTCCCACCCCCTTGTAGCCGCCGGGGTTGGGCTTGGCCGCCGGAATCCCGCCGAAGCAGGCGCAGGTGCCGTAGGCGATGGTCGCCGCGGCACGGGGAACCACCTCCTTGGCGATCTCCAAGAAGGTCCGGCCGCCCACCTTGCCGTAGCCGCCGCCGTAGGCGGTGGCCACCGATCCCTCCACCACGCAGATGAACTTGCCGTCGTATTTTTCCACGGCCGCGTGAAGGGCTTCCTCGGCCTGGTGTCCGGCCGCCGCCATGAGGGTTTCATGGTACTCGACCGCCAGCACCTCCAGGACCAGGTCGTCCACATACGGGTACTGCGAGCGCAACAGTGATTCGGAACACCCGGTGCACTCGGCGAAATGGAGCCAGATCACCGGCGGACGCTGGGCCGGCTGGGCGAACACCTCGGCCACCTTGGGCACATAGGCCGCCGACAGCCCCATGGTTGCGGTCAGGGCGGTGCAGTACTTCATGAAGCTGCGGCGGGAAACCCCCCTTGCCGCCAACCGCGCAAAATAATCCTCTCCCTTGCCCATAGTCACCTCCTCAATGCGATTTCTTTGGACTAGCCAACAGCCGGGGCATCCGCGCCGGCATTCAGAAACGGGATCACGGTTTAACGAGCGTTGCTTGGGAATCCAACGGGCAGTACAGATATAAGGTTACCTGGAAGTCAATCCTAATAGGAATCGCTATACCCAAAAAAAACCGTTGTCAAGAGATTTGCCGTTCGGTCGGGAGGAAGGATTAGGTGATGGTTACGGCGAGGCCCTAAAGGTCCTCGTCCAGGTCTCCGGGGTCATCGTCGGCGATCTTGAGCCCCGAGTTGATCTTTTCGATGTCGATGTCCTCGAACTCCTCTTCCACCGCGTCATCGAGCAGTTCATCGATGTCTTCGGCTTCCTCGTCAGCCTCCGGCCGAAACGTCGGCTCGGTGCGCTGGCGGTTGAGGAACTCGGCATCGTCGATGACCACCTCGATCGGCTCGTCGCCGTCTTGGCCAAACAGGGTGGTGATGGCCTCGGCAATCCGGGTTGCAAACGCGTAGCTGGGGTAAAAGTTGCGGGTGCGAAAGGCGGCGATCAGGGCGTCGGTGCCTTCCTTCATTGCCGCCTGAATGGCTTCTTGGGAATACCGCTCCTCGCAGAGCAGGGAGAACATTTCCTTGTCCAGCTCGGCGTATTCCTTGATCACGAGGCGCTGCGGATCACCCTCGCGAGAGATGACATATTTCTGTTTCATTTTGTCTCCACGTTTTCTGGCCCGGCCGGTCGATGCCCGGGTGCCCGATTGATTCCCTCCGGCCCCTTCCCTCGAAGGACCGCGTGCAGCAATTGCCTGTTTCGGCGAAGCTCCCAAAAACACAAAACCACGGGCATGTCAACAGCCTTGACGCCCGTCTCTGGGGGACGTCAAAGTTTCTGGGTCGGCCATCCGATCCATGAGTGCCGCAGCGTCACCGCCGGCCGTTCCCTTACTGCCCTCCGGCGGCCCGGTAGGCCTCGTCGATGCGGGCCGTCACATAGGCGAGACGATCGGCGTCGTAGGTCTCGATGTCAAAGCAGACGGCGTCCTCGCCCAGGAGTCCTTCGGGAACGTAATCGCCGGCCTCCTCCGGATCGCTGATCATCTCGCCGTAAAAGCAGACGGACAGCCAGCGCGGATCGTCTTCGATCACGTCCACCATCACGAACAGCGGCCGCTCCGCCTGCCCGGGAAAAGAGGCCCGCAACGAATAGGTGAGCCCTTCCCGGGGAACAAATTCCAGCCTTGCCCCTTCCAGACCAGCCAAGTGATCCCTGAGCTG
Organism: Desulfobacteraceae bacterium; assembly: GCA_011042305.1. Classification (GTDB taxonomy): domain Bacteria; phylum Desulfobacterota; class Desulfobacteria; order Desulfobacterales; family UBA2174; genus UBA2174. The sequence goes on along the minus strand of DQXI01000166.1, from coordinate 497 downwards.
CAAAAAGGCCTGCTTGTTCTTTTCGGAGGTTTCCTTCCAGGCGGCGATGAAGGTGTCGAGTTCCGGCAGATGGACAGCCATGGCGTCTCCTTGAAATTCGGATGAAACGAAATTTTGGATTTAAACAATCGCGATAAAACCAGCCCCTTGCGGCGCTGTCAACCGATATCTATCCGACGGCACCGGGCACCAGGGCCCACCCGCCGCCCAGGGCCTTGTACAGGGCGATGAGATGGGTGACCACCGCGCCCCGGCCGAGGGCCAGTTGGTCCTGGTAGCCCAGCAGCGTCCGCTGGGCGTCGAGAACCCTGGAAAAATCCGCCAGGCCGGCCTCATACCTGCGCCGCGCCAGAAGCTCGGCCTCCGCCGCGGCCGCGGCGGCTTCGGCCAGGTGGACGCAGCGCACCTGCTCCTGCACGTAAGCCGACAGGGCGTTTTCCACCTCCTCGAGAGCGCCGAGGACGGTCGCTTCGTAGGCGGCCAAAGACTGCGCCTGG
>DQXI01000039.1 GCA_011042305.1 Desulfobacteraceae bacterium | reverse complement strand
CGGGCGCCGCCCAGGTCGTTGACCACCACCGCCGCCCCGCGGCGGGCCAGCTCGAGAGCGTAGGTGCGCCCCAGCCCGGCCCCGGCCCCGGTAATAATGGCCACCCGGCCGTCGAAACGGATCTCGTCCTTGGGCACCGGGCCGATCTCGCACACCCCCATGTCGATGACCACCTCGCCGGTTTCCGCGTTGACGGTGCGCCAAACGGCTTGGCCGTCGCCGGTCTTCCAGATCTGGGTTTCGATGGGAACCCCCGGGTAGAGGGGCTTGGAGAAGCGGCAGTCGAAACGGCGTATCAGTTCGGGTTGACCGGGGCAGAGGCTGGCGATCAGGGCCCGGCAGGCGAAGCCGTGGGTGCACAGCCCGTGCATGATGGGCTTGTCGAAACCGGCCATTTTGGCGAATTCCGGGTCCACGTGAAGCTGGAAGATGTCGCCGGAAAGACGGTAGAGTAGCGGCTGGTTTTCCGAGGGGGTGTCGGCCACGGTGAAGTCAGGGGCCCGGTCGGGGAAATCGACCTGCTTGCGCGGCGCTTCCGGGCCGCCGAACCCGCCGTCGAGACGGGAAAAAATGGTGGCCGTGGCGGTGAAAAGCTTCTGTCCGTTGCTGTGGCGGGTGTCGCAGGTGGCCACCACCAGGGCGCCCTTGTCCTTGCCCTTGTCGTAGTAATGGGTGATGGCCCCCTCGGTGATCAACTCTCCTTCGGGAGGGATGGGGTTGTGGAAGACCAGCTCCTGCTCGCCGTGGAGAATTCCGGCCAGGTTGACGTTGGATGCCGCGCCGACGTGGGACAGGAAGTCGAAAACGGCGGCAATGGAAAAACTGGGAATCACCTTGAGGTCTTTTTCGTAGCAGTACGCCAGGTCGGAAAAGCCGGCCCCCACGCCCAGGGCGTACAGGCTGCAATCCTTCCAGGTGTACGCCTTGGTGAGGGGCCCGATCTTTTGGCCGACCGCATCCATGTTCAGCGCCATCGTTATTCCTCCTTTGTACTGTTGACAGCCGGTTAAAGCCCGGTCCGGCGGGTACCGTCCGCTGGGCCGACATCAGGGAGACTCAGCGCGAATCGATCGCGGATGTTCAGTTCTCTTTTCCCCTTCTTGGCCGGCGCTTTGCGCCTCGCTTCCGGCTTCCCCCGTTCATGCGGCCGAGGACCGGGCAAAGGCCGGAATCAGGATGAACTTGAGGGTTTCCTTGACAACGGATCGATACTCGTTGCGGTTCACGCCGAGCAGGGGACGAAAAAAATCTTCGCCGGCCGTGAAGTTGATGACCGAATTCCAGACGGTAAGCACCCGGGCATTGGCCCGGGCCGGCACATGGGCCGTGTCCAGGGCTAGCCCCATGGCCACGGCGATGTTGGCGATGTGCTCCTTGATGGGCACGTGGGTGTCCGGGGCGCTGCGCGATTTTCCCATGTAGCTCGAGAGCATCAGCTTGGCGGCCTCGGGATGCTCGAAGAGCCAGTCGCACATCACTTCGATGGCCACCTCCAGGCGATGCGACAGGGCGGCGCCGCGCACCATGCGCTCGATTTCGCGCAGCTTGCCGCGGATTTCGCAGCTCAGGTCGGCCATCACCGCCTCGTAAAGGTCCTGTTTTTCACCCCAGTGGTAATAGAGGGTGGAAATGTCGATGCCCACCTCCTTGGCCAGCATGCGGGTAGTGACGCCGGAAAAGCCGTATTCACCAAACAGGCGGCGGGCGGCTTCCAGGATGCGCCCCTTCATCGAGTCCGGGGCCTGGCGGGCTTTTTCGAGGCGGGAAGGCATGGGGTGCCCTCGTGCGGGTTGTCGCGTGAGATGGTTCCAGCATAAATTTCCAACAAATGATGGACTCTTTTATGCAGAAAAAAAATCGGCTGTCAAGCGCTAAATGGAATTCGGTGGTCAGTCCCCGTTGGTTGGGCCGGATTCCTCCTGGCCAACGATGTATTTCTTGACGGTGCGTCGGTCGAGGCCGGTGCGGCGGGCGACTTCTTCGAAGGTGCCGTGGCGTCGGTAGAGCAGGGCGCAGTAGCCGGAGACAAGGTCCGCGGCGGCGATGTCGCCTCGGACGATTCCCTCGGCGAGGCGGGCCTCCAGTTCGGGGGCGGCCGGTGCCACGTCTCCCTCGTAGGTGCGGCGCAGCAGCACCCGGCGTACGCACTGCTCCAGCTCGCGGACGTTGCCGGGCCAGTCGTAGTGCGGGCCGAGCTCGCGATCGATGGTCTCGCGCACCAGGGCCGCCAGTTCGGGAGAAGGCTGGCCCACCAGGCGCTCCAAGGTGAAAGCGATGAGATCGTCGAGTTCGCGCGCATCTTCTTCGATGCGCTGGCGCAGCGGCGGCACGGTGATAATGTCCGAGCAGAGGCGGTAGTAGAAGTCGTCGCGAAACAGCCCCTGCTGGCGCAATTCGGCGATGGATCGGTTGGTGGCGGCGATGACGCGTCCCTCGAAGCGGCTTTTTTCGTGGCTGCCCACCGGGGTGAAGACTCTCTCCTGGAGCACTTGCAGCAGCTTGATCTGCAGGTGGTTGGGCACCTCGCCGATTTCATCGAGGAGGATGGCGCCGAAGGGGCTGCAGCGCTCGAAGATGCCGCTGTAGTTTTTCACCGCCCCGGTGAAAGCGCCTTTCTTGTGGCCGAAGAGCTCGGATTCGATGAGGGTTTCGGGAAACTGGGACAGGTTCAGCGAAACGAAGCTGCGGGTGAAACTTTCCTCGAAGCAGCGTTTTTTCTCATTGAAGGGAATGAAGCCGGAGCGGCCGATGCACATGGCCGCCGTCCCCTTGCCGGTTCCGGTTCCACCGAGCAGCAGGGTGGAAAAATCCTCCATGCGGTTCCACAGGTAGCGGTCGTAGAGGGCCAGGTTGTGGGTAAAGACGTTCTCCCACAACTGGCGGCGCAGCTGGCCCATCACCGGACTGCGGCCGATGAGGTAGCGGTTGATGAAGAAATAGGCCCGACGCAGCTGGTAGCTCAACGCGAAATAGCGGCGGGTGTCGTTTTCCGAAAAACCGCGGCGCAACAGCAGCCGGTAGGCTTCCTGGGCAAACGAGACCCGGGCCGGGGTGTCGCCGGACTGGATCTGGTCGATGATCAACTGGTCGAATTTCTTGCGCAGTCCGTAGAAGAACTCGAAGAGAAAGGCCGCCCGCACTAGGCGCTGGTCGTCGCCTTCGTAGCGGCTGGCATCGGCCCGGTTCTCTGCTTCCAGCACGGCGATGTGGCGGGCCACGGCCCCGGTGGCGGCGGCGGTGCGCTCGGCCCGGGTGGCGTCGGGGTAGAGCCCGGCGATCTTCAGCTCAATCTCCTCGCGTTCCCGGCCGAAGGGATTGGCCACCCCGGCCTGGTAGACCAGGTGGAAGAAATCGCGCTCCGCGGCGGTGAGTTTCGGCGGTCGTTCCATGCATTTGGTGTAACCCAAGTGTACACCGAATGTCCATTTCGATTTGCGTCGGGAAACGGCGCCCCGGCGGTGCGGGAGATTTATCCTGCTGTGATACCGAGCTGTTGAACAATACTCGGAAGGATTGGCACAGAGATTGAAGGGCGGGGGGCGACCATAGGTACTATCCGTCTTGCAAAGGCTTAAAAGACCCGACTTCCCAGAACCCCTAAAACAGGAGTCAGCCCCCAATGTTCAAACGCCTCTTTTCAACCCGGCTTCCTCTCATGGTCTACAATCCGCCGGCCGTTGCCGCCGTCGATTACCTGGCCGCCGTGCATCGCGCCGGTGCTTTGCCGGTGCTGGACACCGAATTCCTGGCTACGGCCACGGTGCTGGGGGCCGTGGCCGAACTCTCCGGCCGTCAGGTCGTTTTCGGACTGCGGCTCATGGCCGACCGGCGCGATCTGCTGGCACGGCTGACCCAGGCAACCCCCAAGGGGCTCGACGCCCTGGTGCTGGCCTACCGCCGGCCCGAGGACCTGGAAGGCCTGGAACTGGTCGAGACGCCATGGCGCCGGCTGGTGGAGGTGCGTGAGCTGGAGATGGAAGCCGCCCTGGCCCCGCTGAATCCCCATGGTCTTGTCGTGCGCGGCCACGAGGCCCCGGGCCGGGGGGCTGCGGTGTCGAGCTTCATCCTCATGCAGGCCTACCTGAGTACCGGTAACTGGCCGGTGGTGATTCATGGCGGGGTGGGGTGGTTTACCGCCGCCGGACTGCTGGCCGCCGGGGCCGGCGGCCTGGTGCTCGACGACCAACTCTATCTTTGCAGTGAAAGTCCCCTGGCACCGGGCTTCAAGGAACGGATGGCGCGCCTGGAGGAAAAAGACAGCGTGATCGTGGACACGGGCGGGGAGGGTGGATTTCGCGTATTTGGGCAGTTGGGCACGCGCATCGTCAAGGAGCTGAAAATCATGGAAGCCGAGGCGGCCGAAGACCCGGCCGTTGCCGGTCGGCTGCAGAAGGCGCTGATCGACCAGGTCACCCCCATGGATGATCCGGCCGCCGACCCGTCCCAGAGCCTTTTCCCCCTGGGGCAGGATGCGGTGCTGGCCAAGTATTTCGCCGGCCGGGGTCAAGGCCTCCAGCAGATCCTGGAGGCCTTTTTCATCGATACCGGCATGCGCCTGGCTGACATCGACGCCCACGACCCCATCGTGGCCGACAGTCCCCTGGCCCGTTTTCACGGCACACGCTTTCCCATCATCCAGGGGCCCATGGCCAACGTGAGCGACAAAGCGGCCTTCGCCCGGGTCGTGCTGGAGAACGGCGCGCTGCCGTTTCTGGCCATGGGCAGCCTGCCGCCCCACCTCTCCGAGGCCATGCTGAGCAATGAAACCGACGGCCTGACGCGTTTCGGCGCCGGTCTCATCGGCATTGAGGCCATGAATCAAGGCCTGCCGGCGCACCTGGAGCAGGTGCGCCGGCACCGGGTCCCCTTCGCCCTCATCGCCGGGGGACGGCCGGCCCAGGTGCGGGACCTGGAAGCCGACGGGATTCCCACCTACCTGCACACTCCGTCGCTGGCCATGCTGGAGAACGCCATTGCCGGCGGGTGCCGCCGCTTTGTCTTCGAGGGCGCCGAGGCCGGCGGACACGTGGGACACCTGTCGAGCCTGGTGCTATGGGAACTGGCCACGGCCCGCCTGGCCGCCCAGGCGGACGAGGTGCTGGCCGAGCAGACCCTGATTTTTGCCGGTGGTATCGGCACGGAGTTCGGGTCGCATTTCATCTCAGGCCTCACCAGCCACCTGTCCCGGCGCGGGGCCAGGATCGGAATTCAGCTCGGCAGCGCCTACCTGTTTACCGAGGAGATCGTGGCTACCGGCGCCATCACGGCCCTCTACCAGAAGGTGGTCTGTCGGGAGCGTCGTACCCTGGTGATGGGCCGCACGGTGGGGTTGGCGGCCCGCAGCGTGCCGACGCCGTTTTCCCGGCGCATCGTGGCCGAAGAGCTCCGGCGCCTGAGGGAAAAGATGCCCCTGACGGCCCGCAAGGAAGCCTTCGAGCGCGACAACATCGGCGCCCTGCTCATCGGGGCCAAGGCTTTCTGCCCGGATTTCGAGCGGCCGGCAAAGGCGGCCGGGGAGGCCTGCCTGACCTATTTCGATGAAGAAGACCAGTACCGGAGGGGCAACTTCATGGTGGGCGAGGCCCTGGCCTTTGCCGATGCCCCTTTTTCCATCGCCGATCTTCACGCCCGCCTGACGGGGTGCAAGCAGAAGCTGGTTGATCGGCTCAATGCGCTTGAGCTGGCCACGGCCGCCGACGGGCAGCTCAACGACGAGGTCGCGGTGGTGGGCATGGGGTGCATCCTGCCGGGGGCCGGCGATCCCCGGTCCCTGTGGCAACTGATTCTCGAGCGCCGCAGCGCCATCGGCCCCATGCCCGCCGAGCGGCTCGATGCCGAGCTCTACTGTGATCCCGACCGATCGGCTCCCGACAAGTCCTACAGCCGCATCGCCGGGGTGGTGGGTGACTTCGTCTTCGACGACCAGCGTTTCGGCTACACGCCGGAAAAGGCGGCCCGCTTGAGCCGCAGCCAGCAGATGGTCCTCGAGGCCGCCTACCAGGCCGTGGCCGATGCCGGGTTGCTGGACTCCGAAGACCGTCTTCCCCAGGCGCTGCGGCCGCGCACCTCGGTGATCGTGGGAAGCTGCCTGGGCAACGAGCTCAGCAGCGCCCTGCACCTCAAGTACGCCCTGCCGCAAATCCGCGCCCACCTGGAGCGGATCGAGGCTTTCCAGGCGCTGTCGCCGGAGGAGCAACAAAGCCTGGTGGAAGCCCTGCGCCATGGGCTTTCCAACGGCAGCCCCTACGAGCCGGTGCACGGGGTGGCCCTGAACATGGAGGCGGCCCGCATCGCCCACCATCTGGGCGCCACCGGCCGCTCGTACGCGGTGGACGCGGCCTGCGCCACTTCGCTGGCGGCGCTGGACTGCGGGATCAGGGAACTTTTGACCGGGCTTTGCGACCTGGCGGTGGTGGGCGGGGTCAACACCAACCTCGCCCCGGAATCCTTCGTGGGTTTTTGCAAGATGGGCGCTCTTTCGGCCACCGGATCCTTTCCCTTCGACGAACGGGCCGACGGGTTCGTCCTGGGCGAAGGGGCGGCGGTGGTGGTGCTCAAGCGCTATCGCGACGCCCGGCGCGACGGAGACCGGGTCTACGGGATCATCCGGGCCATTGGTAGCGGCAGCGACGGCAAGGGCAAGGCCATTGCCGCCCCCAGCGCCAAGGGCCAGGTCATGACCCTCAAGCGCTGCCTGGAAGGGGCCCGGCGGCCGGTGGATCCGGCTGAGGTGGGCTTCATCGAGGCCCACGGCACCGGCACCCGCATGGGGGACCTGGTTGAGCTGGAGACGCTGAAGAAGGTCTACGGCGGACGCTCCCGGATCGGGATCAGCTCGATCAAGAGCCAGATCGGGCACCTGCTCGGCGGGGCCGGCATGGCCGGGCTGATCAAGGCCCTGCTGGCCCTGACCAACCGCACCCTGCCGCCCAACGGCGGTTTTGAAAAACTCGGGTCCAAGCACGACCTGGCCGATAGTAGCCTCTTTATCGTGGAAGACCCTATCCCCTGGGAGGCGACCAGCGGGCAACCATGCCTGGCGGCGGTGAGCGCCTACGGGTTCGGCGGCATCAACTACCACTTGGTGGCGGCCGAGGACACCGCCGACACCCGGCCCCTGGCGCGGCGCATTTTCGCCGATCCCGGCTTGGATCCGGACGAGAAACGCATCGTGGTCTGCGGTCTCGGCACGGTGCTGCCCGGGGCCACCGACGCGGAGAAATTCTGGGAACGGCTCTGCGAGGGGACCCCGCGCCTGCAACCCATGCCGGCCGAGCGTTTCGACAATCGGGCCTATGCCGCCGAGCCGGCCGACAGCCCCGCCCACATTCCCATGGTCCAGGCCGGGATCGTGGACGATTATCGCTTCGACCATGCCCGCTTCCGGATTCCGCCGACGGCGGCCCGGTTCATCGACCGGGCCCAGCAGTTCGCCCTGGACGCCGCCGGCCAGGCCATCGCCGCCGCCGGCCTCGACGCCCGGCTGGAGGCGGGCAACCGGGTGGCGGTGATCCTCGGGACCTTGGCCGGGGAGAAGTACGTGGAAAACATCCTGCGCACTCGCATTCCGCTGCTTGAGCGAATCCTGCGGCAGGCGGACGGGGTGGATGCCAAGGCTGCCGCGGCGGTGGCCCAGGCGTTGGCCGAGCGGCTGCGAGAGCGTTACCTGCCCAACACCGAGGATACCATCCCCGGCCTGCTGTCGAACATCGTCAGCGCCCGGGTAAGCAAGCACTTCGGCTGCAACGGGGCCAACTTCACCGTGGACGCTTCCTGCGCCTCGGCCACCGTGGCGCTGGACCTGGCGGTTCGGGGATTGAAGACCGGCGACTACGAAGCGGCCATCGCCGGCGGGGTGGACTGCAACCTCATGCCGGGCACCTTGCTGGCTTTCAAACGCCTGGGACTCATCAGCGACGGCGAATGCCGGGTCTTCGACCACCAGGCCAAGGGGTACGTGATGAGCGAGGGGGCCGCGGTCCTGGCGCTCACCACCTTGGGCTACGCCCGGCGCCATGACCTGCCGGTGCTCGCCGAGATTTCCGCCATGGGTTTTGACGCCAGCGCCCCGGCCCATCTCCTCTCGCCGTCGCCCGAGGCCTACAGCGAGGCCATGCGTCGCTGCTACCGCCAGGTGCCGGTGCATCCGGCCGACGTGGCCCACCTGGATGTCTTCGGCGTGGCCAATCCCTTCTTCGACGCCCTGGAGGCCCATGCCGCGGCCCAAGTCTTTCCCCGTCCGGTGGGCTTCGGCAACATCAAGACCGAGTTCGGTTATTTCAAGGCGGCCAACCCGGCGGTGGTCCTGGCCAAGCTGACGCTGATGGCCAGCCGGCGCCGGCTACTTCCCTTCTTCGGCTACCGGCCCGAGACCACCATCCTCGAAAAGGACGCCGTGCTCGCCGCCCGGCGGCGGATCGAGGAAGTCCCCGGGGGGCGGCCGATCCACCTGGCCGCCGACGTCAACGGAATCGGCGGCAACCACGGCCACGTGCTGGTTTCCACCCTGCCGGCCCACCTGGCGCCGGCGGCGCAGCCGGTGGATTTGATCAGCGCCGGCGCCTGGCGGCCGGCAGAAAACGGCCTGGTGGTCCTCTTTTCCGGCCAGGGGGCCCAGTACCCGGGCATGATGGCGGAAATCTATTCCAGCCGGTCCGAGGTCCGCGCCGTGATGGACCGGGGCGAGGCGATCTTCAAGGCCCGGTGCGGCCGTTCGCTGCTGGAGATGATGTTTGACGCCCAAGGCGCCGAGGCGCTCAATCGCACAGAGATCACCCAGCCGGCGGTGTTCCTGGCCGGGGCGGCCCTCTGGGACCTGATGGCCGGCCGGGGGCTGCGGCCCGATTACGCCGTCGGGCACAGCCTCGGCGAGGTCACCGCCCTGTATGCCGCCGGGGTTTTGGCTTTCGAGGATGCCATGGCGCTGGTGATCGAGCGGGGGCGGTTGATGCAGCAGGCCGCCGAACGTCATCCCGGAAAGATCATGGTGGTCTTCGAGGCCCCCGAGCGGGTGGCGGACCTGATTCGAGGCGCCGGGATGGATGACGTCCGGGTGACCAACAAGAACAGCCGGCGCCAGACGGCGGTCTGCGGGCCGAAGGCGGCCATGGAAGGTTTTGGCCGCTACCTCAAGCAGGAAGGCATCCTGGGCAAGGTCCTGCCCCTTTCCGGCGCCTTTCATACCCCGTTGATGGCCGAGGCCGCCGCGGGGCTGGAGACGTTTCTGGAGGGAATCGAGCTGCGGCCGGAAGGCCTGCCGCAGGTGGTGGCCAACGTCACCGCGGCGCCTTATCCCTCCGACGAAGCCGCCGCCAAGGCCTTGCTGGTGCGCCAACTCGTCTCCCCGGTGGAATTCGTGGCTTCCATCGAGGCCTTGCACCGGGCCGGGTGCCGGTCCTTCGTGGAGGTGGGACCGGGGCGTCTGCTGGCCAACCTGCTCAAGGACATTCCCCCGGCGGCGTCGGATTGCCGGGCCGTCATTGATCCCAAGGCCGGGGCCCTGGCGAGCCTGGAGGCCTGCCTGGAGCGCCTGGCAACGGAGGGCCGAATCAGGCCGCAGCCCGCCCCGGCGGCCCAGGTCCCGCCGGCCACCGCCCGGGTTGAAGAAATTCAGCCAGCGGTCACGGACAGGACGGATCCCGGGTTCCAGGCCTTTCTTTCAGAGCATTCGGACCGGGTGCGCCGGGTCCTGGAAGCCGAGTACGAAAAACATCGCCGCGAACAGGCCCTGGCAGATCTGGAGCGCTTCGGCTTCTGCGGCGAGCCCATCGTCATCGTCGGGGCCTCGGTGGGGCTTCCCGGCACTGGCAACAAGGTTTTCAACGACAACAATTTCGACAAGCTGCTCGCCGGCCGCAACTTCATCGAACCGCTGACCAGGGATGAAAAAGAGCGGATCCTGGACATGAACATCACCCGGGTCTTCAAGGAGGCCGACGGATCGGCACGCCTGGTGAACATCACGCGCATCGATGAGGTAATCCAGCTTGCCGGCAAGCTCGGCTACTTCAACCTCAAGAGTGAATACGGCATCGATGCCGACTACGACATCACCATTGCCCTGTCCATCGCCGCCGGCATCGAGGCCCTCCACGATGCCCGCATCCCCCTGGTACAGCAATTCCGCGAGACCTCATCGGGGGCCCAGATTCCCGACGGGTACGGGCTGCCGGCCGAGATGCAGGCCACCACCGGCGTGATTCTCACCAGCCTGTTTCCCGGCTTCGAGACCCTCATCGACCAGATGAACAACTATTACTACAACAAGTTCTACGTCAAACCGTACAAGGACCTGGAGAAGATCTATTACCACCTCATGGAGAGCGTGCGCGACGAGGAGATCAAGGAGCAGATCACCGACTGGTTCTTCAAGATCAAGGAGCGGCGCAAGCGCTACGGCAACTACAAGTTCAACCGCAACCTGCTCTTTGACGTGGTTCCCCTGGGCTCGGCCCACTTTGCCCAGCTCATCAAGGCCAAGGGACCCAACATGCAGATGAGCGGGGCCTGCGCCTCCACCACCCAGGCCGTAGGCGTGGCGGAGGACTGGATCCGCACCGGCCGCTGCGAGCGGGTGATCATCATCGGCGGCGAGGCTTCCACCAGCCCGGTGCAAAGCCCCTGGATCGCCTCGGGATTCCTGGCCATGGGAGCAGCCACGGTCAAGAGCGTGGTGGAAGAGGCGGCCAAGCCTTTCGACGCGGAAAGAAACGGGACCATCCTGGGCAGCGGGGCGGTGGGCCTGGTGGTGGAGCGGGCCGACACGGTGGCGACCCGGGGCCTGGTCGGCCAGGCCGAGATCCTGGGCACCCGTCTCGGCAACAGCGCCTTTCACGGCACGCGCATCGACGTGGACCACGTGGCCGGCGAGATGCAGCGTTTCGTGGCCGACGTGGAGCGGCGCCACGGACTGCGTCCGGCCGATTACGCCCCGCACCTGGTGTTCATGAGCCACGAAACCTTCACCCCGGCCCGGGGCGGCAGCGCCGAGGCCGAGGTCGAGGCCCTGCGGCGCACCTTTCCCGAGCACTACCGCCAGATCGTCATCACCAACACCAAGGGCTTCACCGGCCACACCCTGGGGGCGGCCATCGAGGACGCCGTCCTGGTCAAGGCCTTGCAGCAACGCCGGGTGCCGCCCATCGCCAACCTGCGCCGGGTGCCCGAGGCCTTCGCCGATCTGAAGTTTTCCGGCGGCGAAAGCGGAGACTTTCAATACGGGCTGCATTTTTCCGCGGGGTTCGGCTCCCATTTCGCGTTTTTGATGCTGCGGCGCCTTGAGGAGAAAGCCGCTGCCGGCAATCCCGTCTACACGCAATGGCTGAGGCGGGTCACCGGCCTGGACGACCCGCTGCCGGTGGTGTCCAACCACACCCTGGTGGTGGAAAGGGAGACGGCGCCGGCGGTCCGCCCGGCTCCATTGCCGGCAGCCGAGGCGTCGCCAGTGAAAGCGGAAAAGACGATTCCGACCGAGGCAAAAGCCGACGCGCCGGAAGCCACCTCAAGTATGCCGGCGCCGGCCATGGACGTGGTGGCAACGGTGCGGCAAATCATCGCCGAGCAGACCGGCTACACCGTGGACATGCTCGATACCGCCCTGGACCTGGAGGCGGACCTGGGCATCGACACGGTCAAGCAGGTGGAGACCT
>DQXI01000086.1 GCA_011042305.1 Desulfobacteraceae bacterium | reverse complement strand
GTTATCTGTTATCTGTTATCTGTTATCTGTTATCGGTTGTCGGTTATCGGTTACCGGTTATCGGTTACCGGTTATCGGTTATCTGTTGTCGGTAGGGGCTTTCGCGGAAGTTGCCGGCTTGGCTTCCACCGTCTCGTCCCGGTGATTTTCAGCCCCCCGTCACCCCGGGCCTGATCCGGGTTCCATGTCGGAGGGCTGGAGATTCCGGGAAATTTCAGCGCTGCCTTCCGTCCCGTGACATGGATTCCCGCTTGCGCAAAAGCAACGGGCAGGCGCAATCGGGCGGCAATCCGCCGAGACTTGCAAGTTGTTAGGGAATAGCGACTTATTGGCTAGGTTGTCAAGACAAATCGGCTCTGGTCCTAAGAAAGCCCGAAAAACGCATCGGTCACGCCGGGGCGCAGGCGACGCTTGGAACCCGCCGGATTCTTCTCGCCGAGGCACTTCGAAGCAATGGCGGCAGGCCTTCTATCCAAGGACGGCGAGCTTTTTCAGCCCGGCATAGCCGAACATCCCGGCAAAGAGGATCAAGAACAGGGCGCAGGCGGCGATCAGTCCCCGGTAGGCCCGGTCGCTCATGAACCGTTTGCCCTTCCAGACCGCCGCGGCCACGGCGGTGTACCAGGCGAAATCCGCCATGATGTGGCCGGCAAAGAAGGCTGCCGCCCCCGCTATCCCCAGGGCCAGGCTCTGGGTGATGTACCCCAGCCCGATGGAAATCCACCAGATGGTCCAGTAAGGGTTGGCCAGGCTGAGCAGGATTCCGGCCACTACCAGGTTGCGGCCGGCCTCCTGTTGCGGTTGGACCGCCAGGGTCAGCCGCGGCAGGCTGCGCAGCATCCCGTAAGCCATCCAGAGCAGGGCGATGCTGCCCAGCAGGGCCGTGGCGACGAAGACCGGCGTTTTCTTCAGCAGCGGCCCCACCCCGAACACCAGGGCTACCACCAGGGCCAGCTCCAGGATGCCGTGGCCCACGATGAGCAAGGGGCCGGCGGCCGGCCCCTTGCGCGAACTTTCGCTCACCGTCACGGTGAACAGCGGGCCGGGCATCATGGCGCCGGAGAGGGCCACGGCAAAGGAAGTGGCAAAAATGGCGGCCAGGGCTGTCATGCGCGGTTTGCTCTTTTTAGACGTTTTCCGGGTCGTCTCGCGTCGTCTCTTCCCGATAAACATGGCTTCCGGATAAACCCTGGCGGGCTTTGCGGAATGAGGCAACGGTGACCGGAGGAATCCCGGATGGTCGTCGGGTTCATCTCGTCAACTTCGGGTTGTTTCTGTGGCGCTGGCCGTCGCGGCGGGTTTTCTTCTCCAGGTTGCGGCGCAGGGCCTCGCTCAGGTCGACGCCCGTCTGGTTGGCGAGGCACACCAGGACGAAGAGCACGTCGGCCAGTTCGTCGGCCAGGCTGTCGGGTCCGTCCTGCCTTTTGAAGCTCTGATCGCCATAGCGGCGCGCCATGATGCGGGCCAGCTCGCCGACTTCCTCCATCAGTATCGCCGTGTTGGTCAGTTCGCTGAAATAGCGCACGCCGTAGGTGTTGACCCAGGCGTCGATGCGGGCCTGCAAGGGGCCGAGGTCGGGATCGATCAAGGCGGCCGCCGCATCTTCCCCGGATCCAGCCCGATCCAGGCGTGCCTCGATGTCGGACATGGATTGCGCAAAGGCCTGGCGCTGGTCCCGGGCGAAGGGATTGAAACGGTGCATGTCCTCGAAGAGCTGCCAGGTGTCGTTTTCCACTACCCCAAGGATGTGCAGCAGACGCCGGTAGCCTTCGGTATCGATGGGCATGGGCTTGGCGCCGAAGGCGGCCAGGCTGCGGCCGATGAAATGGGTCAACGCCAGGCTCACGGCGATCTGCCGGTCGTGTTCCTCGGCGCTGGTCTCGATGATTTCCAGCCCCCGGTCGGTCAACCAGCGCTGGATCGGTTCGTAACGGGCGGCTTCGATCCGCTCGCGGCAGACCACGATCTTGTGGCCCGCCAGGGAGTCGGCGGCCGAATCGGGGCCGAACATGGGGTGGGTGGCCAGAATGGGCGTGGCCGGCGGCAGGATCTCCCTCATCCAGCGCACGGGCAGCACCTTCACCGAGCAAACGTCCATCACCAGGGTGTCGGGGCCGAGAAGGGGCGCGATGCCCCGAAGATGGTCGCGCAGGGATGAGATCGGCACGCAGAGGATCACGATGTCCTGGCGGCAGATCTCTTCAAGGGATGCCGGCGCCGCGCCCGCAGCGCGGATGGCGTCGGTCTTGGCGCCGCTGTCCAGCACCAGCACGGCCAGGTCCGGGGCCAGGTAGCGGGCCGTCAACGCGCCGAAGCGGCCGAATCCGATGATGCCGATCATAGGTGTTTCCTCAAGCGGGCAAAGGCCTCGGCGAGTGTCTCGGCGCTGACGGCATAGCAGATGCGAACGTGACCGGGGGTGCCGAACGCCTCGCCCGGTACCATGGCCACCCCGGTCTGGCGCAGCAGCTCCATGGCGAAATCATGGCTGCTCTGGCCTTTTGCCAGGCGGCGGCGAACATCCGGAAAAAGGTAGAACGCCCCCTGGGGCGGCACGCAGTCGAAAAGAGCCGTGGCTTGCGCGTAGGCGTAGCGCCTTCGTTCGTCCAGCTTCGCCAGCCATGTCTTCAACCAGGGCGCCTCGCCCGCGGCGGCCAGGGCGCCGTACTGGGCGAAGGTGCACACGTTGCCGCAGAGGTGGCTCTGCAACCGTTCCAGGGCGCGGGCCAGGTCGCCCGCGGCGGCGACGTAGCCGACACGAAACCCGGTCATGGCAGCGGTTTTGGAAAAACTGCGCACCACGATGAGCCGGTCCCGGATATCGGCCAGCCGCCAGGGATCGAACGCCTTGTGGGGGGGATAGACGAAATCGCGGTACGCCTCGTCGGCAACGAGGTAAAAGTCATTTTCACGGGCCAAGCTGGCCAGGTCCGCGAAGGTCTGCCGCGGATAGACGGCGCCGGTGGGGTTGTTGGGGCTGTTGACGACGATGGCGCGGGTTCGCGGACTTATGGCCCGGGCGATGGCCGCCATATCCAGCTGGTGGTCGCCGCGGCAGGCAACGGATACCGCTTCGGCGCCGGCCAGGCGCACCTGGGCGGTGAAGCTCACCCAGCAGGGCACCGGGAGGATCACCTCATCGCCCGGATCGCAGATCGTCTGGAAAATGGAAAACAGCGCCTGCTTGGCGCCGTTGGTGACGACGATGTTCTCGGCGCCGAGCCCCTCGAAATCGGCCGCCAGCCGTTGCCGCAGCGCCGTCACGCCCCCGGCGGCGTCGTAGCGGGTAAAACCGTCCTGGAGAGCCTGGGCGGTGGCGGTAACTACCGATGCCGGGGTGGCAAATTCCGGTTCTCCGATGGCCAGGTTGAGCACGTCGGTCCCGGCTTGGCGAAGCTGCCGCAGCAACGGAATGAAGGCCGTCGTGGGCGAGGCCTTGCTACGGACGATGCGTTGGGCCAATCTCATCGACCCCTCGCTTGCTGGCGCAGGATCAGGTCACCGATCACCAGGGCGGCCATGGCCTCGACGATGGGCACGGCGCGGGGGACGACGCACGGGTCGTGGCGTCCTCGGGCTTCCAGGGTGGCTGGCCGGCCCTGGTAGTCGACGGTTTCCTGGGGCAGGCCGATGGTGGCCGGAGGTTTGAAGGCCACGCGGAACACGATGGGTTCTCCGTTGCTGATGCCGCCCTGGATGCCGCCGCTGTGATTGGTCGCTGTCCCCAGGCGCCCGCTTTTTTCGATGAAGGGATCGTTGTGGACGCTGCCGCGCATGCGGGCCGCGGCAAAGCCGGAGCCGATCTCGAACCCCTTGGCGGCGGGAATCGACAGCATGGCCTGGGCCAGCAGGGCCTCGAACTTGTCGAAGACCGGCTCCCCTAATCCGGCCGGCACGTTGCGGCAGACGCAGGCCACGATGCCACCCACGGAATCCTTTGCCTCGCGAACGGCGGCGATCAGCTCGGCCATGCGCGCGGCGGTTTTCGGATCCGGGCAACGCGCCGGGTGGGCGTCGACGGATTGCCGGGAAAGCGTTTCGAGGTTTAAATTGGGCGCTGCAATGTCCCCCACGGTCGTCACCCAGGCCACGATGTCGATGCCGAAATTTTCCCGCAACCACTTGTCGGCCACGGCCCCGGCGGCTACCCGGCCGATGGTTTCCCTGGCGCTGGCCCGCCCGCCGCCGCTGCTGGCCGCAATGCCGTACTTGACCCGGTAGGTGTAGTCGGCGTGGGAGGGGCGGGGGACGGTGTCCATCTCGCCGTAGTCGCCGGGCCGCTGGTCGCGGTTTTCCACCCGCATGGCGATGGGGGTGCCGAGGGTCCGGCCGTGGTCCACTCCGGAAAGGATGCGCACCTGGTCGACTTCGCTGCGGTCGGTGGTCAGGGTGCTCTGCCCGGGCCGGCGCCGGTCGAGCTGGGCCTGGATGTCGGCTTCGCCCAAAGCCAGGCCCGCCGGGAGGCCGTCGAGCACTGCGCCCACGGCCCTGCCGTGGGATTCGCCGAAGGTGGTCACTCTGAGCAAGGTGCCGAAGCTGCTGGACACGGGTTTTCCTCCGCTGGGGAAAGTGGGTTTTTAGCACCTATCACAATCGGCCGGCGCCCGGCAACCCGAAGCCGGGCGCCCCAAGGGGGCGTTAAAGCGGGGATCCGCGGTCGAGGGCACAGGCGGAAAAGCGGCATGAAACAGAAAATTTCTCGTGATGAAGTCGTCGCAGGCCCCTGACAAGACAGTGGGGACGCTGGTCCCCAAAGAAGGATGGCGAAACGGGCGATAGGATGATAGGGGAAATGGGGTTGAAGAAAGCCACAGCCCAGCAAGGATTTTTTATGCGCCTGAGCGCCTCAAAGCCGGTTGAGGTCCGCGGCCGGGTCATCGGCGGCCCGCTTCCCCTGATCTGCCTGCCGCTGGCCGCTCCAGATTTGCCGGGCCTTCTCCGGCAGGCCCGCACCGCCGCCGCCCTTGCGCCGGACCTGGTGGAATGGCGGGCCGACGTATTCGAGGAACTTGATCTGCCAGCGCTGCCCCGGGCCCTGGCGGAGCTGCGGTCGGCCATCGGCGATTTGCCCCTGGTTTTCACCTGCCGGCGAGCGGAAGAGGGGGGATTCAGGGCCATGGATGGCCGCCTGCGCCTGGAGATTATCCTGGTGGCCATTGCCTCGGGGCGAATCGATCTTTTGGACACCGAGCTGGCCGGGGGCGCGGATTTCGTCGCCGCCGTGCGCAATGCCTGCCGGCGGGCGGGCGTCCGGCTGATTCTCTCCTGGCATGATTTCCAGCACACCCCGGCGGCGGCCGTGATTGTCGACCGGCTGGCCCGGGCCGAGGCCCTGGGCGCCGATATCGCCAAGGCGGCGGTGATGCCCGTGGACGGAGATGATGTGTTCACCCTGCTGCAAGCCACGCGGCAAGCCCGCCGGGAGGCGGTGAAGATCCCCCTGATCACCATGGCCATGGGACCGAAGGGGCTGGTTTCGCGAATCGTGGGAGCGGCCTACGGCGCTGACGTGACTTTTGCCGTGGGCGTTCAGGCCACTGCGCCGGGGCAGATTCCCATCGAAAAGCTGCGGGAAGCATGGCGGGTACTGGGGGTGGATTCCTGACCGGGGGCAGCAATGACGGAAAAGGGCCGGACGGATTCGGGTTTTTTCAGCCACAGGCCGGCGGAATGGAAGCGAATTTCTCGATCAAATCCTGGCGGCGATATCCCGGGCGATCTCTTCCGGGCTTCTGCCGGTGGTGTCGAGGGCCTCGAAACGGGCGTAGCCGGCGGCGCGTTCCTTTAGCAAGGCAGTGATTCGGGCCAGGCGATCTTCGGTTTCCAACAGGGGGCGCCGCACCTCCGTGTCGGCCTCGACCCGCGCCAGAATCGCCTCCGGTTCGGCGGTCAAGCAGAAGATGCGGCCAGTGCGGCCCAGGACCTCGGCGTTTCCCGGGTCCAGCAGCAGCCGTCCGCCGGTGGCCACCACCAATCCCCCAGCCATCGCCAATTCGCGCGCCACTTCCGCTTCCAGTTTTCGGAAATAGGCTTCTCCGTGGTGCCGGAAGATGCCGGCGACCGAGCAACCCTGGCGCGCGGCGATCAGTTCGTCGGTGTCCACGAAGCGGCGGCCCAGAATCTGGGCCAGGCGCCGTCCCACGGCGCTTTTGCCGGTGGCCATGAAGCCGGTGAGGATGATGTTGCCAGGGCGCATGAAAAGCTCGATGAAGAAGTCGGTTTCCCGGGATCTAATCCACGTCGGGCTGATCTTTCAAGGCTACCTCGGAGGAGATGATTTTACAATGATCGGTCTGCGTTGCCGCGACGATTGTGGCATCGGCGTTCGTCGGAACGAGACAGGAGGGGAAAGACGGGAGGAAATTGAATTTGAATCGTGTTGTGGCGCGTTGAGCGTCGTGGTAGGTTCAATTGAAGCGATGGCGAATTGATGGCCCGGCAGTGGCCCTCAATGGATGCCAACGGAACGCATACCAAGGCAGGGACCGGCAATGATGCAGATCACCAAGATCATCTCCGGCGGTCAGACCGGTGCCGACCAGGCAGCCCTGGATGCCGCCATCGAGCTGGGTATCGATCACGGCGGCTGGGTCCCCAAGGGGCGGCTCACCGAAGACGGCCCCCTGGCCGACAAATACCGGCTCACCGAGACGCGCACCGCCAGTTACCCCGAGCGCACCGAGCGCAACGTACTGGATGGCGACGGCACGGTGATCTTCTCCCACGGCCCCCTGACAGGGGGATCGAAACTGACGGCCGAGCTGGCCCAAAAGCATGGCAAGCCCTGCTTGCATATCGATCTGGGCCGGATGCATCCGTTGAAGGCATCCGGCAAGTTGCACAAGTGGATCAGGGGCAATGGGGTGAGGATTCTCAATGTTGCCGGCGCCAAGGCATCCAAGGATCCGGCCATCTACAATGAGGTTTACCAGGCGATTTGGGGCCTTTTCGTTCTGGATACCCTGGGCGCTGATCCCGGTCCGGAGGCGGAGGTGTTTCGCTTGGATGACCTGTCCCAAAAAATATCAAACCGGCCTGAAACTGTCGCAGCGGCGGTTGAGTTCTTGGAGAAACATCTGCCGTTGGCGCACCGGGTCGAGATTTCGCGCATGGGCCGCGATGAGCTGGCAGAGGCGTACCCGGGCCTCGGTGCCTGGATGCGCGAAATTTTCGGCCTGTGGCAGGGAAACGACGCCTTGCTGAAAAACATCGAAGAGATGCTCGGGCACCCGATCGAATCCGCCGACGAGGCCACCTCGGCAATCCTGGCGGCCCTGGCCCAAAGGCTGCGCAGGACCCACCGGCTGCGGGTGGTCAAGTGAGCCCCGGATCATAATTTCAGCCCACCCAAGACACGAAAACCCATCAAGGCCGCAACCCGACAAGGGGGGCGGCTTTTTCGGTTGCGCCGCGGCGCGTTTGCGCTATATTGAGGCCGGTTTGTGAGGCCGGTTTGCCCGGCCGGCGACTGGAAAAGCGGGAATGGAAGGGCCACGGCAACGATGGGCCGGGTGGCGGAAAGGATCGATGATGGGTGTATTGGGCAAGATTGTCGGCGGAACCATCGGTTTTGCCATCGGCGGCCCCCTGGGGGCCATTGCCGGAGCGGTTTTCGGACATGCCTTCGATGTCAACAATGGGGCCGAGCAGATCGAGGGGCCACCCTCGATGTCGGCCACTGACACGGCCCAATTTACCTTTTTTGTCGCCACCTTCTCCATGCTGGCCAAGCTGGCCAAGGCCGACGGCCCGGTCACCGCCGAGGAAATCGACTCGGTGGAGCGCTTCATGGTGAACGATTTGAATCTCGATCCGGAGAGCCGCCGCATCGGGATGAATATTTTTCACACCGCCCTCAACGCACCCGAATCCTTCGGGGATTTTGCTCGTCAATTCTATCGCCAATTCCATAATCGGCCCCAGATGCTCGATTTGCTGCTCGATATCCTGTTTCGGGTGGCGCTGGCCGATGGCCGGATCACGCCTTCCGAGGAGCATTTGGTCAAGGAGGCGGCGGCAATTTTTCGCTTCAGCCCGGAGCAGCTCCAGCGCATCAAGGCCCGCTACCAGCGGGCGGTGGACCGCTACTATGCCATTTTGGGGGTTACGCCCCAGGACAGCGACGAAGAGATCAAGCGCCAGTACCGGCGCAAGGTCAGCGAGTTCCATCCGGACAAGATCGCCGGCAAGGGATTGCCCGAAGAGTTCACCCGCTTTGCCGAAGAGAAGTTCCGTGAAATCCAGGAGGCCTACGACGCCATCCGCAGCGAGCGCGGCATCAAGTAAGCCGGGCTCCCTCGGGGCCGCGATCCGGCAACGCCCGGCGCCGGCTTTACCGTCGTTTGTTCCCCGGTCGCAACGATTCCCTGTCCTGAAGGGCAAGGATGGGCCCCCGCTGCGACGGGCCCCGTGGACCACATCCCTGCGCCTTGACAACGCCGGAGCGGCAAGATAGACACCATTTATGACGTTTGTCCAAAAGGCGGTGCTCTTTTGTGGCACCGGTTTGATGATCGGTAAAATCCCCGTGGCCCCGGGCACCTTCGGCAGCGTCGCGGGGATTGCTTTGTGCCTGGTTTTGACTCGGCTGCCATTGACGGCTGCCACCGTGGCGGCGGGTGGCTTCATCCTGTTTTCGGTCTGGATCGCTGACCGCAGTGTTCGGATTCTCGGCGCCAAGGACCCGGGCTGCATCGTCATCGACGAAATCGCCGGCATGGTGGCCACCCTCTACGGGCTGCCAGCGGATCCGGTGGTGGTCCTGGCGGGTTTCATTCTCTTCAGGCTGTTGGATATTTCCAAACCCTTCGGTATCCGGCGGCTGGAAAGGCTTCCCGGCGGCCTCGGCGTGGTGGCCGACGACCTGGCTGCCGGCGTGGTGGCCAACCTGGTGTTGCGCGCCGGCTTGTCAATCTTGGCTGCCCAATAAATTTTCTGCGGGCGCGAAGACTTTTGCGATCCGTCTTTTCCTAAGGAAACAGTGAAGGATAAAAACACCTTGAATTCGGATTCGGCTGTGGGAAACAAGTCCGCCGCACCGCCCAAGGGACGACTGCGGGAGAACGTCGAAGCCATTGTGATCGCCGTTTTGTTGGCCCTGTTCATCCGGGCTTTCGTGGTGCAGGCGTTCAAGATTCCTTCCGGCTCGATGCAAGAGACCCTGCAGATCGGTGACCACATCCTGGTCAACAAGTTCATCTACGGGATCAGGCTGCCTTTGATCGGCACCCCCCTGATCCCCATTTCCCAGCCCGAGCGGGAAGACATCATCGTTTTCCGCTATCCAGAAGACCCGGCCAAGGATTTCATCAAGCGCACCATCGCCGTGGCGGGTGACACGGTGGCCATTCGCAACAAGCAAGTGTATCTCAACGGGGCGCCCATTGACGAAGACTACGTGGTGCACAAGGATCCGCGGGTGCTGCCCGGGGCCTTTCAGCCCAGGGACAACATGGACCCGGTCACCGTTCCCCCGGGCAAGATCTTCGTGATGGGTGACAACCGCGACCACAGCTACGACAGCCGTTTCTGGGGCTTCGTGGACTTGCGGGACGTCAAGGGGGAAGCCTTCATTATTTACTGGTCATGGGACAAGGAGCATTTTCCCGGCGGTACCGAGTGGCTTTCCTGGTGGCGCTGGGTGCGCTGGGACCGCATCGGAACGATCATCCACTGAGCAAACAACAGCCGCTCGGCAGGAGGGCCATGCAGCTACAGCACAAAGACATCCTGGATATCGCATCGCTGTCCGTCGCTGAAATCGAGCTGATTCTCGATACCTCCGTGCAGATGCGTGAAATTTCCAGCCGTCCCATCAAGAAGGTGCCCACCCTGCGGGGCAAGACCGTGGTGCATTTCTTCTACGAACCGAGCACCCGCACCAAGACGTCCTTCGATGTCGCCGCCAAGCGCCTTTCCGCTGACAGCCTGTCGCTTTCCAAGAGCACCAGCAGCCTGGTCAAGGGCGAGACCCTCGTCGACACGGCCAGGAACCTCGACGCCATGGCGCCGGACGCCATCGTGATCCGGCATTCCAGCGCCGGGGCACCGCATCTCATCGCCCGCCACGTGCGCTGCGGGGTGATCAACGCCGGCGACGGCCGCCACGCCCATCCGACCCAGGCCCTGCTGGACATGCTCACCGTGCGCCAGCACAAGGGGCGGCTGGACGGTCTGCGCATTGCCATCATCGGCGACATCACCCACAGCCGGGTGGCCCGCTCCAACTGCGAGGGGTTCACCAAGATGGGCTCCGAGGTGGTCCTCTGCGGGCCGCCCACCATGATTCCCAAGGGGATCGAGGCCTACGGCGTTTCGGTCACCGGGGACGTGGACGAGGCCATTGCCGGCGCGGACGTGGTCATGCTGCTGCGCATCCAGAAGGAGCGCCAGCAGGCCGGGCTTTTTCCCAGTGAACGGGAGTATGCCCGGGTTTACGGCGTCAACCGCCGGCGGCTGGAAAAAGCACGCAGCGATGTGCTCATCATGCATCCGGGGCCCATCAACCGCGGGGTGGAGCTGGCGCCGGACGTGGCCGACGGCCCGTTTTCAGTGATCTTGGACCAGGTGACCAACGGGGTGGCGGTGCGCATGGCTTTGCTGCTGCTGGTGGCCGGAGGAACGCGCCATGAGAATCAGGATTAGCGGCGGGCGGATCATCGATCCGGGCCGCATTGACACGGTGGGCGACGTGGTGGTGGAAGACGGGCGCATCCGTTCGGTGGGACCGACAGACGCCCAAGAAGCCGATCGGGTCGTCGACGCCCGCAACTGCCTGGTGGTGCCCGGGCTGATCGACATCCACGTGCATCTGCGGGAGCCGGGCCACGAGTACAAGGAGACCATCGCCAGCGGCGCGGCGGCGGCCGTGTCCGGCGGGTTCGCCGCCGTTTGCGCCATGCCCAACACCAGCCCCGTCAACGACAACGCCCAGGTGACCCGCTTTATCCGCGATCGTGCCCGGGCCGCCGGTCTTGCCCGGGTTTACCCGGTGGCGTCCATTACCCGGGGGCTCAAGGGTGAGCAGCTGAGCGAGTTTGCCGAGCTGAAGGCTGCCGGGGCGGTGGCCTTTTCCGACGACGGTCGACCGGTGGTGGGCAGTCGCATGATGCGCCGGGCCATGGAGTACGCCCGGGGCTTCGATATGCCCATCGTCAGCCACTGCGAAGAGCTGGACCTGGTGGCCGACGGGGTGATGAACGAGGGTGTCGTGGCCACCCGCCTTGGGTTGGCGGGAATTCCCAACGCGGCTGAAAGCATCATGGTGATGCGCGACATCGCCCTGGCCGAGCTCACCGGGGCCCGGCTGCACATCGCCCACGTGAGCTGCGCCGAGTCCATCGCCGCCATCCGGGCCGCCAAGGACCGCGGCGTGCCGGTGACCGCCGAGACCGCGCCGCACTACTTCACCCTCACCGAAGAGGCCGTGGCCGATTACGACACCCACGCCAAGATGAACCCCCCGCTGCGCACCGAGGCCGACCGCCAGGCGGTGCGCCAGGCCCTGGCCGACGGCACCCTGGACGCCATCGCCACCGATCACGCCCCCCACAGCATCCTGGAAAAGGACGTGGCGTTCGACCAGGCCGCCAACGGGATCATCGGCCTGGAAACGGCCTTGCCCCTGAGCCTGCAACTGGTGGCCGACGAGGTCCTGCCGCTCACCGATCTCATCGCCAAGCTCACCGTGGCGCCGGCCCGGATTCTCGGGCTGCCCTGCGGCTTGATCCCCGGTGAGGCGGCGGACATTACC
>DQXI01000136.1 GCA_011042305.1 Desulfobacteraceae bacterium | reverse complement strand
CCAGGGCGTCGAAGATCGGCGTGAGCACGTCGTCGGTAAGGCAGGTGATCTGGCGGGGTTTTTTCACCTTGCCACTCATCATCGCCAGAGACAGGCCCCAGGTGATGAGTTCCCTGCTCTTGGCTGCGATGCGGTCCAGGCGCAGAAACGCCATCTTGTTGTTGGGCGCCGAGAGGCCCTTGTCCACCGCCTTGAACATCGGATCCTGCACCAGGCGCGGTCCGGCATCCGAATTCGCCAGGAGGGTTTTGAGAAGCTGGCGGCTGGAAGCCGCCAGCCAGAATCCCTCGTGGAAGGCATAGGCGGGGCTGAGGTCCGCGACATAGGGCAGGGCCAGATAGCGGATGGGGATTCGCCCGTGATTTTCCGTCTGCAGTGTCATTCCGGATCTCGCAACGGCACTTTCCACCAGCTGCTCGATGATCTCCGGGCGCTCCACTTCGGCCATCAGCGCCAACACGGGCAACGGAAACAATCCGTCTATTTTAACATCCTGGATCAACAGGGCGAACTCGTCGCCGAAGGCGTTCAGGGCATTTTCGAAGGGCACGCCGGTGGCCGCGGTGAATTTTTGCCGGAATGTTTCAGCCTCATCGGAATCGAGGCGGGAGAGGTTGGCGACGGATTGGATTACCTGGGCCAAGTTGTTGTGCCAGCCATAGTACAGCAACTTATCGGGTATCCAGGCCAGGGTGGCGTTGGGCTGGGGTGGAATGTCGAGCATGCGGGCCATCTCCGGCGACAGGTCGGCGGCGTTGTAGCGAAGACGCCAGCGCTGGTGGGAGAGGTTCCCGTCAACGGCGCCGGCGGCGGCGAGCACCGGCCGGGCGCGGTTGAACCCGGCCCACAGTTTCAGGACCTCGTTGGCGGCGCCATCGGACACGCCCTGGCGCTGCAGCGGGGCTACCCAGTGGTCGTAGATGCGATGCAGGTCGATCCAGGCAAAGGAACGGGGCTTTCCGGTTAATTCCATCTCCTTGCGAAGCTGGACAAATTCAGGGGAATCGGCCAGGGACATTCGCTTTTCGGTCCCTGGTTTCAGGCAGCGGACGATGGGTGCCGGCTCCAGGGCCGCCAGCATCAGGTTGTGGTGGGCGGCGACGAAAAACGCCGGCGTGTCGGGCGCCTCCACCTTGTCCAGGCGGACGCCGTCCCTGTCGACCGGGGTAATGGTGACATCGCCGGCGAACATCTTGCCGATCCACTGAATCATCTCGGAGGACTGGCGCGGCTGGAGTACCATCAGGGCGGTCTGCCGCCAAAGGGTTTCAGGCGGTGCGGCGGGGCCGGGAGGGGCGGGCGCCAGCACGGCCAGGACCGCCAGGTCGCCGAAAAGGGCATCGAACCACAGGCTGTCGATCGCTGTCGCTAGTTGGGCCTCAAGCTGCTGCACTCGCTGGATCTCTGCCGGCGTCGCATTGAAGGCCCGCATGCAGCCCGGCCAGTCGATTCCGGAGATGGCCCGGCCCAGCGGGCCGGCCCTGAATTCATCCAGGGTTTCCTTCAGATCTACCGCTTCGAGCATTACCAGGGTGTCCCGGGGCAGTACCTGTGCCGGCTGGATCACTTCGGCCGGATGCCGGCCGTAAAACCAGAACACTCCGCCAGCGGCGGCCACGAGCAGCACAACAACGACGATCTTTTTCATTTCGGCGCTCCTTTTCACCTGCCGTCGGGTAATGGTATTCGAAGCTTCGGCTATCGATTTCTTTAGGTACGCTACCACAAATTGTTCGCCGGTGGCAAAGGCTGGTGCGAAAGGACGTGAAGGATATTTTGCTGGAGAGAAGAGCGATGAAGGCGCGTCGATTGCTGCTTTCATTGGGTTTGTCAACGCCGACCGGCTGCTGCCCCGGGCGCGGCGCGTCACTGACGAGATTGCCGAGGCGATTCGTGGTATTTTTGCCGGGGAGACGGTGTGGCGATAAATGCAGTAGCGGCCGCAAGGAAGCTGCGGCCGTTTTTTGATTACGGCTTCCGAAAGTTTCGCCGCGGCTGAAGGAGAACTTTTCGGGAAATCGACACGATTGCAGGCCCACAAGGGAGGACGTCTTGGTACAGTTGGAGCAGTTTTGGGAACTGGTGGTCGATGTCTGGCAAACGGGCATCGCCGGCATCGATTTAGGCAGAATCATTACCGCCGCATTGATCCTGATCGGCTTTTTGGCCATCCGGAAACTTTTTAGCCGCATCGTCCTCAAACGGGTCAGCCGCTTGGCGAAACGGACCCACACCACCATGGACGACGAAGCGGTCAAAATGCTCGAACGGCCCATGGCCTTCGTTCCCATGGTCGTTGGAATTTATTTTGCAGTGGCCTACCTGCCGCTCAGCGGCGCCCTGGCGCTGGTGGCCGACCGGTTGATCCGCTCGTTGATCGTCATCGTGATCTTCTGGATCCTGATCTGCCTGATTGAGCCGTTTTCCGCCCTCTTGCACCGCCTCGACAAGGTACTCACCACCTCCATGGTCGAATGGCTGAAAAAGGCCATAAAGGCGGCGCTGGTGTTTATCGCCTTGGCCACGGTCCTCGAAATCTGGGGGATTCGCATCGCGCCCATCATTGCCGGCCTCGGACTTTTCGGCGTGGCGGTGGCCTTGGGGGCCCAGGACCTGTTCAAGAACCTGATTTCCGGCCTGCTGATCCTGGCCGAACGGCGCTTCAATTTAGGCGACTGGATCTACGTGGACGGTGTCGTCGAGGGGACCGTGGAAAGCATCGGATTTCGGTCCACCCTGGTGCGCCGGTTTGACAAGGCGCCGGTCTTCGTGCCCAATTCCAAACTATCCGACAGCTCGGTGACCAACTTCAGCGGCATGACCTACCGCCGGATCTACTGGACCATCGGCGTGGAGTACCGCACCACCATCGACCAGTTGCGCCAGATTCGGGACGGCATCGAGGCCTATCTGCTCGGTTCTGAAGACTTCGCCCATCCGCCCCAGGTGCCGACTTTCGTGCGCATCGACCGTTTCAACGATTCGTCCATCGACATCATGGTCTACTGCTTTACCCGGACCACCGAGTGGGGGCGGTGGCTGGCGATCAAGGAGGAGCTAGCCTATCGGATCAAGGAGCTGGTCGAATCGGCCGGTACGGCTTTCGCCTTCCCCAGCCAGTCGATCTACGTGGAATCGCTCCCGCCGTCCGAACGGGCGGAAGTGTTCGTTCCTCCCGGAAAGCCGGTTGCCGCTGGTTGAGACAGAGTCGATCGTTTCAGGGATTTTATATGCGATGAGCACTCGCGCCATTTCCTGCCTTGCCCGCAAGAAGATCGCTCACCAGTTGGTGGCCTACGCCCACGAAGAAAAAGGAGCCCGGTTCGCCGCCCGGGCCGTGGGCTTTCCCCTGGCGCAGACCATCAAGACCCTGGTGGCCGACCTGGGAAACCACCAGTATCGGCTGGTACTGATGCCCGGGGACCGCGAGGTTTCCATGAAGAAGCTGGCCCGGGCCTGCGGTGTCAAGCGTGCCGCCATGGCGGATGCCGCCACCGCCCAACGGGTCACGGGGTACCTGGTGGGGGGTATCAGCCCCTTCGGCACGCGGCAGGCCATGAAGGTGCTGATGGAGCCGTGTTTGCTGGGCTTTGCGGAAGTGCTGATCAACGCCGGCCGGCGCGGTCTTCTGCTCAAGATGGCCCCCAAGGATATCGCCCGGGTGCTGGGGGCTGAGGTAATATCGGTCGCCGAAGGCCCCTGAGGTCAGGGCGTGATGTCTTGCCGGTCCAGAGGAGATTGCCCTGCCTTGGGCTCAGACTCAGTAGTGATAGCGGAGCTGGGCGATCTGAAGGGTATTTTCAACAAAGCCATTGAAATGCTAAAAGGAAGTGACGGTGTTCGCAGCCAGCTTATTCAGCGGGCAGGACTTCTTGATGTAATGTGGCCTAACATGAAAGATAATTCAGGTCGTTTAAACGGGGAGGTAACCACCCTGATGGAGGCGACCCAGCAGGAGGGAAAAAACCATGATCGAAGATCCCAAAAAATTTCTCGACGGATTCAAGGATGCGGCGGCACGGTTTGCCTCGGCCGACAAGGCAACCCTGAAGGCGTTCACCGGGCTCAACGAAAACGCGCTGCAGCCCGGCGCCCTGGACCGCAAGACCAAGACGCTGATGTGCCTGGCCATCGGCATCGCCCATGGCTCCGAGTACTGCGTGGCCGCCCGCGCGGCCCAGGCGGTGGAAGCCGGGGCCACGCGGCAGGAACTGCTGGAAACCGCTGCTGTGGGGCTGTTGATGGGTGGCAGCCTGTCTTTTGGCCCGATTTTGACCGTGTTCATGGATACCGTCGAGGCGCTTTTTCCTGCTTGAGAGATCGGACATTTCGTGCGGCTGATGAATCCCGCGTGGATTGAAAACGTCCGCTAAAAGAAGAATGCCTACCAGTGGGAAAAGACGGGCCGTCCACGACCGGTGCCGGCCCTGCGGGCAGCGCGGATAAAGGCGGCCACCCGGTCCAGGTCCTTGCGGCCCGGGACTCTTTCCACCCCGCTGCTCACGTCAACGGCGTCGGGCGCGGCGGCGGCGATGGCGTAGGCCACGTTTTCCGGGCTCAGTCCGCCGGCCAGCACCAGCGGCACCGATGCCGATGTTCCCCGGGCCTCGGCCCAATTCCAGACCTCGGCGTTGCCCCCGGGCAGGATGCCCCGGCCGCATTCCACCAGGAAGGCGTGCGGGGCGTAGTTGCCGGCGGCCGTCAATCCCGGCGCCCGGGCGGCGAACAAGGCTTTGATGACCATCAGCCCGGCGGCGCGCAGGCGTGAGACGATCTCCGGCGGTTCGTTGCCGTGAAGCTGAACTCCGGTGAGCCCGCAGCGGCGGGCCTTGTCCAGGATCGTTTCCAGGGGGGCGTCCACGAAGACGCCGATTTTGGCGATATCTTCCGGCACGGCGCCGCTAATGGCCGCGGCGGCGGCATCGTCCAGGTGACGCGGACTGGACGGATGAAAGACCAGGCCGATGGCATCGGTCCCCAGGGCCGCGCAGGCCGCCGCCTCGTCCGGCCGGGTGAGGCCGCAGATCTTGACCTGGATCGCTGCTGAAAATTGCTTACCCATCGGTGCGCCGGCCCAGGGAATCGACGCCGCGCAAAGCCCGCAGCGCGGCCGTGGGGTCATCGGCGCGGACCAAGCTTTCACCGACGAGAAAGTTGAAAATGCCGACGCGCAGGTTGCGTTCGATGTCGCCGCGGGTCCCGATGCCGCTGGCGGCCACGGCGATTTGGCCGGGGCCCATACGCGCGGCAAGGGCCGGCGCGGTGCCGATGTCGGTGTCGAAGGTCTGCAAGTCGCGGTTGTTGATGCCGATGAGCCTTGCTCCGGCCGCCGTGGCCGTGGCCAAGTCGGCCAGGGTGTGGACTTCCACCAGCGCTTCGAGGCGCAGCTCGGCGCACAGGGCCAGCAGTTCCTGGAGTCCGGCCAGATCCAGAATGCGCGCGATGAGCAGCACTGCATCGGCTCCCCGGGCTGCGGCTTCCACCACCTGGTACGAGGAGACGACAAAGTCTTTGCGCAGTACCGGCAGGTGGCAGGCAGCCCGGGCGGTTTCCAGGTCCTGCAATGATCCGCCGAAAAAACTCCCGTCGGTGAGCACCGAAATTGCCGCCGCGCCTCCGGCCTGGTAGTACCGGGCATACTCGGCCGGATCCAGATCGGCTCGCATTTCCCCCTTGGACGGGCTGCGGCGCTTGATTTC
The DNA here is from genome assembly GCA_011042305.1 of Desulfobacteraceae bacterium. Lineage (GTDB taxonomy): Bacteria > Desulfobacterota > Desulfobacteria > Desulfobacterales > UBA2174 > UBA2174. The sequence goes on along the minus strand of DQXI01000136.1, from coordinate 6,056 downwards.
GGCGATGATGTTGCACCCGGAGGGCCCCGGTTTTTCAAGGCGCCGGATCAGGGAGCGATACGATCGCCGGCTCTTGGCTTCGGCGCGCAGGGTTTCTTCGGAATCCTGCCGGCGGGCTTCCGCCACTTCGTCGTGTTTGCGGGCCACGATTCGCGAAAGAATGTCCTCGGGCATGGGTCTGTCTCCGATCAGCCGTTTTCCTGGGTGTAACGCACCAGCGCCTCCAGCTTGGCCAGGGCCGCCCCGTTGTCGATCACCTCTTCGGCCAGCCGGATGCCGTCTTCGAGGCGTCGGGCCTTCTCGGCGCAAACCAGGGCGGCGCCGGCGTTGATAAGCACCACGTTGCGCCGGGGGCCCCGTGCGCCGGCGAGAATGTCGCGCAGGATGGCGGCGTTTTGCGCCGGATCGCCGCCGGCCAAGTCCGTGCTTTCGGCCAAGTCGCCGAAGTAGAGTTCAGGCTGGATGTCGTAGGTGCGGATCATGCCATCCTTGAGTTCCGAGACGCGGGTGGGGGCGCAGACGGAAATTTCGTCCAAACCGTCATGGCCGTGGACCACCATGGCCCGCCGGGCGCCCAGCAGCCGCAGGGCCTCGGCGAACATCTCGGTGAGCTCCGGGGCGAAGACCCCCAAAAGCTGCACGTTGGCCGCCGCCGGGTTGGTCAGGGGGCCGAGCATGTTGAAGATGCTGCGCACACCGACTTGCTTGCGCGCCGGCATGGCGTACTTCATGGCGCCGTGGAACAGGGGGGCGAAGAGGAAGCCGATGCCGAGTTCCCGCACCGCCTCCTCCACCACCTCCGGCGCCACGTTGAGGTTGACCCCCAGCGCTTCGAGGACATCGGCGCTGCCGCACTGGCTGGAAACCGAGCGGTTGCCGTGCTTGGCCACCGTCACCCCGGCCCCGGCCACCACGAAGGCGCAGGTGGTGGAAATGTTGAAGGTGCCGGCGCCGTCGCCGCCGGTGCCGCAGGTGTCCACCACCGTGTCGGCGCCGGTCTGGATGCGCACCGCCTTGCGGCGCATGGCCCGGGCCGCGCCGGCCAGTTCAGCGAAGGTCTCCCCCTTGGTGGCCAGGGCAGCCATGAAGGCGCCGATCTGGGCATCGGTGATCTCGCCGGAAAAGATGGCGCCGATCATCTCGGCCATGGCGTCCTCGGACAGGTCCTGGCGGCGCACGATCTGTTGCAGGTATTGGCGAAACATGTCGCTTCCTTCTTAAACTTTCTCGGGTTTTGCGCCGACGGCCAGGTTGACGAAATTGCGCAGCAGGCGTTTCCCCACCGGCGTCATGATCGATTCGGGGTGAAACTGGATCCCCTCGGTGGGGTGAGCGGTATGCCGCAGGCCCATGATTTCGCCCTCCTCGTCCTCGGCGGTCACCGTCAGGCAGTCGGGCAGGCCCTCCCGGGCCACGGCCAGCGAGTGGTAGCGCATGGCCTGGAACGCTCCGGGGAGGCCGGTGAAAACGCCCGTCCCGTCGTTGGTGACGGTGGATGTCTTGCCGTGCATCAACCGGCGCGCTGCCACCACCTGGGCCCCGAACACCGCGGCGATGGCCTGGTGGCCCAGGCAAACCCCAAGGATGGGAACCTGCCCCGAAAAGCGGCGGATCAGGTCCATGCAGATGCCGGCGTTTTCCGGCCGCCCGGGGCCGGGGGAGATGACGATGCCCGCCGGCGGCCGCACGGCAACGGTTTCGACGTCGATCCGGTCGTTGCGCACCACCTCGACGTCCATGGCCATCTGGCGCAGGTACTGAACCAGGTTATAGGTGAACGAGTCGTAGTTGTCGATCATCAAAATCATGGCGGGCTTCCGGGGTTCGAGGTTCAAGATTCCAAGGGGCCCCAAGGGACCAAGCTTCGAGCATCCAGTTTCAAGTTTCAAGGCAGGGGTTGATCATGTCCTTCGTTTGGCCCCTTATTCTGCCCCCAGGGTCAAAGCCCGTTGGAGGGCCATGGCTTTTTGCACCGTCTCCAGCCGTTCGCGCTCCGGGTCGCTGTCGGCCACGATGCCCGCGCCGGCGCGCACGGTGAGGGTATCGCCTTCGATGCAGGCGGTGCGGATGGTAATGGCCAGGTCCATGTTGCCGCCGAAGCCGACGTAGCCCACGGCGCCGCCGTAGGTACGCCGGGGGCTGTTTTCCAGCTCGGCGATGATCTGCATGGCCCGCACCTTGGGCGCGCCGGAAAGAGTGCCGGCCGGGAAGGTGGCCCGGATCAGCTCCCAGGCGTCGCAGTCCGGCCGCAGGTCGCAGACAATGTTGGAGACCAGGTGCATCACGTGGCTGTAGCGCTCCACGAACATCAGGTCCGTTACTTGTACCGTGCCGGTTTCCGCCACCCGGCCCAGGTCGTTGCGGCCCAGGTCCACCAGCATCAGGTGCTCGGCGCGCTCCTTTTCGTCCACTAGCAGCTCGTTGGCCAGGGCTCGGTCTTCCTGTTCGTTGCGGCCCCGCGGCCGGGTTCCGGCGATGGGGCGCAGGGTGGCCACCCCGTTTTCCAGGCGCACCATGGTCTCGGGGGACGAGCCGATCAGGGTGAGCGCATCCAGATGCATGAAGAAGAGGTAGGGCGACGGATTGACGTAGCGCTGGGCCCGGTAGAGGGTCCATGGATCGGCCGGCGCCTTGCAGGTAAACGGCTGGCTGATCACCGCCTGGATGATATCGCCGGCCCGAATGTAGTCCTTGACCCGCGAGACCCGCTGCCGGAAGACTTCTTCCGCCAATACCGGCGCCAGATGCCGGGCCGATGACGGGACCGGCAGGGGCGCCGCAGGCCGTTGGATGGTTTTCAGCAGCTCTTCCAGTTTGCCGAGGGCGGTCTCGTAGGCGGCCGGCGCTGCCGCCGGGTCCGAAACAAAGGCGGTGACCACGCACTGGAGGGTGTGCTGCAGGTTGTCGAAGATCACCAGGGCTTCGGGAATGACGAAGTGGGCCAGCGCCTGGTCTTGCGGCAGCCGATTTTCGATGGGTTCGAAAAACGAGACCATCTCGTAGCTGAGATATCCCACCATGCCGCCCCAGAACCGCGGCAACTGCGGCAGGCGCGCCGGCCGGTAGGCGGCCATGTGGGTGCGCAAAACGGCCAGCGGGTTGCCGTGGTGGGGGATTTCGTGCTGGCGGCCGTTTTCCTCGATGCGCACCACCTTGTCGAAGACCCGCAGGTGGCAGCGCACGGCGGTGCCCAGGAAGCTGTAGCGGCCCCAGCGCTCTCCGCCTTCAACGCTTTCGAGCAGAAACACCGGCCCGCTTCCCTGGTAGAATTTTCCCAGCAGCCCCACCGGGGTGTCGGTGTCGGCGAGGATTTCGGCGCAAACCGGGATCACGTTGTGGGCCCGGGACAGGTTCAGAAAGGTTTTCCTGTCCGGAAAGCGTGACAGACGCATCGGCCATCTCCTTGGAACGGGTTTCAAAACCCCGCCTGAGGCCCGCTTTCGGCGTTGCAGGCCTCCTCAAAATACTCACTACTACTTGTGTCTGCTGCGTTTTTTCGTCTGCCTGCGCCTTGATCTCAGACCTGATCCGGGGTTCGGAAACCCGTTCCAGGCACCCGCCGCTTCCGCGGCCCTGAAAACAAAGGACCGCAGGCGGGGGGCTGCCTGCGGTCCTTTGTCTTGGTTGATGCCCGAAAACGGCCTCCGCGGCAGACGGCTAGGGCCGATGCCACCATCCACGGCGCACCGCGGCCGGGTCGTTTTCGTCGAAATAGGCGCAAGGAGTGATCATGGTTGGTTCAATAAGGAAAAATCGGTTCAGTTGTCAAGACAAATTTAGGTGGTTTCAAATTCGGCCGCACGCCCCCAAAAAGCGCTTGACAAGGCATCCTTTCCTCACTTAGCGTGATTTTGAATGAAACTCAAGCAAGGCGTTTCCAGGATGCGAATGAACGCGACGGCAACTTTCGAGGTGGTATGGCAGTGGCGCTGGTGCGTCGGCCCCAGGGGCTGATCCCGCCGGTCGAAGGTTCGCGTTTCATCGCAGCGATCATCATCTTCAGGGACCGTGGGCAGCCCGAGCCCACGGTCCCTTGCGGTTTTGTGCCGGGGCCGGGGGAGAGTTCTGCCACGGCCCCGCTTTTTTTTCGCCCGTACCGCGCCGGCAGCTCGGGCGACATAGGAAAAGGAGATCATCCCATGCTCGTCGTCATGGACAAAACCGCGACCGCCGAACAGATCCAGTCTGTCATCGACGTCATCGAAGCCCGGGGGTACATCGCCCGGCCCATTCCCGGCGGCGACCGGGTTTCCATCGGCATCCTCAACAATCCGGGGCCGGTGGACCCTTCGCTGGTCGTTGGCCTTCCCGGGGTCAAGGAGGCCATCCGCGTTACGCGCCCCTACAAGCTGGTGAGCCGCGAGATCAAGCCCGGCGACACCATCGTCGATGTGGGCGGCGTGCCCATCGGTGGAGAACACCTCACCATCATCGCCGGACCGTGCGCCATCGAGAGTCTCGACCAGGCCATGACCATCGCCCGGCACGTCCAGCGGGCCGGCGCGCAGCTCTTCCGGGGCGGGGCCTACAAGCCGCGTACCTCCCCTTACAGCTTCCAGGGCATGGGCGAGGAAGGGCTGAAAATTCTGGCCCGGGTGCGCGAGGAAACCGGCATGCCGGTGGTCACCGAGGTGATGGACGAGGCCACCTTCGACCTGGTGGAAGCCTATGCCGACATGCTGCAGATCGGGACCCGCAACATGCAAAACTTCTCCCTCCTGCGCCGTGCCGGCCATTCCCACCGACCGATTCTGCTCAAGCGCGGCATGGCCGCCACGGTGGAGGAATGGCTCATGGCGGCGGAATACATCCTCGAAGGGGGCAACGGCGCGGTGGTGCTTTGCGAGCGCGGGGTACGCACCTTCGTCAACCACAGCCGCAACACGCTGGACCTCTCTTCGGTGCCGGTGGTGCGCAAGGAGAGCCACCTGCCCATCGTGGCCGACCCGAGCCACGCCGCCGGCCGCCGCGACCAGGTGATTCCCTTGGCCCGGGCTGCGGTGGCCGTGGAGGCCCACGGCCTGATGGTGGAAGTGCACCATGCGCCGGCGCAGGCGTTGAGCGATGGGGCCCAATCCCTCTACCCGGAGCAGTTCGCGCTGTTGATGCGCCAGGTGACCGACATCCATGCCGCTTTCCAGCATGCATCCCCCCCCGTTGCCTGATGGATGCCCGCAAGGGGTTTGAAGGGGGCCGCGGTGTTTGTTTTCGCCGGCAGCCAGAAGGAGGGTGGGGGGGCTCCCCGCCTTGATGCCGAAGGCGGCCAGGAAGCGTATCAGAAACCAAAATGATTCGTGATGATTTCCGGGCCGAGGCAGCAATGACGGAGAGCCGGATATCTGATTGATTTTGTTGACAGCCATGGGAAAACATGGTTTTTTCAGCCTCCTGGCATCGATGGGGATGCCGACCTGATGGCAGGCTTTCGGCGGGGGTGTCTGACACCGGTCGATCCGCGACGATGGTTTTTGAACCGCCTGCCGAAAACCGCGCTTGCGGCGTCAGCGGCGACGCCGCCCAGCCCGACGGAGGAGACAATGAAAGACATCATGCAGTTGGTCAAGGAGCGGGACCCGGGAGAAAAGGAGTTTCACCAGGCGGTCGAGGAGGTGGCCGAATCGATTCGGCCCGTGCTGGACAAGAATCCCATCTATCGCAACGCCAAGATCATGGAGCGGCTGGTGGAGCCGGAGCGGGTGATCCTGTTTCGCGTGCCGTGGATGGACGATGCCGGCGAGATTCACGTCAACCGGGGGTTTCGCATCGAGATGAACAGCGCCATCGGTCCCTACAAGGGCGGCTTGCGCTTTCACCCGTCGGTCAATTTGGGAATTTTGAAGTTTTTGGCCTTCGAGCAGGTGTTCAAGAATGCCCTGACCACCTTGCCCATGGGCGGCGGCAAGGGGGGATCGGACTTCGATCCCAAGGGGCGTTCGGACAACGAGGTGATGCGTTTTTGCCAGAGCTTCATGTGCGAGCTGTTCCGCCACATCGGGCCCGACACCGACGTACCGGCGGGCGATATCGGGGTCGGCGCGCGGGAGATCGGTTACCTG
>DQXI01000174.1 GCA_011042305.1 Desulfobacteraceae bacterium | reverse complement strand
TTGTCCGATTGTCCGATGGGGCGACGTCCCCCCGTCAGGATTTTGGCGGTCGCCACGCTGCTCGCCAGCCTCTACGGGATCGGCGATGAGCTGCACCAACTCCTGGTCCCGGCGCGCTGCGCCAATGTCGGCGACGCGGTGGCCGACCTTGTCGGCAGTGCTGTCGGCGCTGCTTGCTGGGGTGTCCGTCACCGGCGGAGATTTCAAATCTGAAATTTCAAATCTGAAATCTCCAGGGGGACGGATTGACAAATTTTCAGCCGTTCTATAAATACTTGGAACGAGTGCGGCATTCTGTGACCACAGATAACCCATCCCCCCTTACCGATAGTGCCATTCAACCCGAGGAGACAACGATGGGCGAAGACCGGCAGAACGTGATCATCATCAACGGCAACCAATGCGCCTTCGAGCCGGGTGAAACGATCCTGGAAGTGGCTCGGCGGCACGATATCGACATCCCGACCCTCTGCCATCTCAAGGGCGCCACCCCCACCGGGGCGTGCCGGGTTTGCGTGGTGGAGGTGGAGGGCGCCGCCAGTCTCATGGCCTCCTGCGTGACGCCGGCCAGCGCCGGCATGGTGGTGCATACCGAGTCGCCCAAGGTGGTGGCGGCCCGGCGCCTGGTGCTCGAGCTGATGCTCGCCTCGGGCAATCACAACTGCACCATCCGCGGTGCCGACGACGGCGACTGGACCGCCATGCAGCTCAAGGTGATGCAGGAGGATCAGGCCGAGGTGCTGTGCCCGGTGTGGGGCGATTGCCGCCTGCAAGATCTCGCCTTTCGCTACCAGGCCACCGCCCAGCGCTATGACCGGGCCGAGACCCCTTATCCCCAGGAGCTGGTCAATCCGTTCATCGTGAGGGATTTCTCCCGTTGCATCCGCTGCGGCCGGTGCGTGCAGGCCTGCAACGAGGTGCAGGTCAACAACGCCATCAATTTCGGCTTCCGCGGCGCGGCTCTCAAGATCGTGGCCGCCGATGACCGGCCCCTGCGCGACAGCGATTGCGTCTTTTGCGGCGAATGCGTCCAGGCCTGTCCGGTGGGCGCCCTGGTGGAAAAGGGCGTGCGCTACCGGGTGCGGCCCTGGGAGACCACCCGCACCCGCACCACGTGCAGCTATTGCGGGGTGGGGTGCCAGTTGGACCTTCACGTGGCCGACGGGCGGGTGGTGCGGGTCACCGGGGCCGAGGACGCGGCCCCCAACTACGGAAGCCTGTGCGTCAAGGGGCGCTTCGGCTTCGACTTCATTCACTCCCCCGAGCGGCTCACCAAGCCGTTGGTGCGCGACGGCGACCAGTTGCGCGAGGCCACCTGGGACGAGGCCCTGGACCGGGTGGTCCAAGGATTGGCTGCGGTGCGCGACAGCCACGGCGCCGACGCCGTGGGGGTGCTGTGCTCGGCCCGGATCACCAACGAGGAAAACTACCTGCTGAGCAAGCTGGCCCGCGCGGCGCTGGGGACCAACAATATCGACCACTGCGCCCGGCTCTGACACAGCTCCACGGTGGCCGGTCTGGCCGCCACCTACGGCTCCGGGTCGATGACCAACTCCATCGCCTGCATCGAGAAGGCCGATGTCATCCTCATCACCGGGTCCAACACCACGGAAAACCACCCGGTGATTTCCTCGTGCGTCAAGCGCGCCGTCACCCGCCGGGGGGCCCGGCTCCTCGTGGTGGACCCGCGGCGCACCAGGATCTCCGAGTTCGCCCAGATCCACCTGCGCCCCAACCTGGGCACCGACGTGGCCTGGATCAACGGGATGATGCACGTGATCATCCAGGAGGGCCTCCACGATCAGCAGTACGTGGAGGACCGCACGGTGGGCTTCGAAGAGCTCAAGCAGATGGTGGCCAAGTACACCCCGGATTTCGTGGAGAGCATCACCGGCATTCCGGGGGACCAGCTGGTGGCCGCCGCGCGCCTCTACGCCTCGGGCCGGCCCGGCAGCATCCTGTACTGCATGGGCATCACCCAGCACACCACCGGCACCGACAACGTCAAGTCCCTGGCGGCCCTGGCCATGCTTTGCGGCAACGTCGGCGTGGAAGGCGGCGGGGTCAACCCCCTGCGGGGCCAGAACAACGTCCAGGGCGCCTGCGACGTGGGCGGACTGCCCGATGTTTTCTCCGGCTACCAGAAAGTGGCCGATCCGGCTCTGCGGGCCAAGATGGCCAAGGCCTGGGGGGTGGATGCGCTGCCGGCTAAGCCCGGCCTCAAGGCTACCGAGATGATTCCCAAGGCCGACACCGGGGAGCTCAGGGCGCTTTACATCGTGGGCGAAAACCCGCTGGTCTCCGACCCGGACCTCAACCACGCCGAGCATTGTCTCCGGAAGCTCGATTTTCTCGTGGTGCAGGACATCTTTCTCACCGAGACGGCCCGCCTGGCCCACGTGGTGCTGCCGTCCACTTGCTTCGCCGAGAAGGAGGGGACGTTCACCAACACGGAGCGCCGGGTGCAGCGGGTGCGCAAGGCCGTCGAACCGCCGGGGGACGCCCGCGGCGACCTGTCCATCATCTGCGACATCTCCACCCGGCTGGGGTACGCGATGCACTACGCGGGGGCCGAGGCCGTCTTCGCCGAAATCGGCAGCGTGACCCCGGCCTACGCCGGGCTTTCCTACTCGCGGATCGAAAAGGAGGGCATCCCCTGGCCCTGCCCGGCCCCGGATCATCCCGGCACCCCCGTTTTGCACAAGGGATCCTTCTCCCACGGCAAGGGGGTCTTCTTTGCCATCGACTACATCCCGCCGGCCGAGACCGCTGACGACGAGTACCCGCTGCAGCTGACCACCGGTCGGGTGCTCTACCACTACCACACCGGTACCATGACGATGAAAAGCGATGGGCTGATGGACCGGGCCCCGGAGTGCTTCGTGGAGATTTCTCCGGCCGACGCGGCCGACCTCGAGGTGGAAAACGGGGGGCGGGTGAGGGTCAGCTCCCGCCGCGGCAGCATCGAGGCGGTGGCCCGGGTGACCCAGCGGGTCAACCCCGGCACCATCTTCATTCCCTTCCACTACGCCCAGGCGGCGGCCAACCGGTTGACCAACGCCCGGCTCGATCCGGTTTCGGGTATCCCGGAGTTCAAGGTCTGCGCCGTCAAGCTGGCCAAGGCCGCCTGACTTTTCCCCTCAATCAACGAAACCTCCGCTGGTGCCGTGGCGACGACGCCGGCGGAGGTTTTGTTAGGGAAGGGGCATTGCCTTCCAAGTTGGGTGGCGGTCCAGGTAAGGCTTCAGGCCACGAGAAACAGCCCGACAAAGCGCTGGTCCAGGGCCTCGGGGGCTACCGCTCCGTACTCGTCCTCCAGTTCCTGGAAAAGGGCTTCGAGCACCGGCGCCAGGGCCTGGGAAACCGCGTCAGGGCTTTGGTCACTGCGGTCGGCGAGCCAGCGGAGAAACTGGCGCCGCCGCACCTGGCGGATTTTTCCCTTGGTTGTCCACAGTTCGGCGAAAAAGCGGCGCAGGGCGTCCAGGTCGACCGGCAGCGTTTCGGCGCCCAGATCAAGGCAGTCGCGCACCCAGAGCGTGAGCAGGAGGTTTTTCCAGTTGAGCGCGCCGGTCGGCGTCAGCGGCGCGGTGATGGTCATCCGGGCCAGCAGGGCATCCAGGGCCATGATGGCGTCCAGGACGCCCTCGGTGGCCGCCAGGTCGGCCAGGGTTTCGAATTCCCGGTACAGCACCCCACTGCGGTAGTTGTCGAAGAACAGGGGGCGCTTGATCAGCAGCCCGCCCACGACGCCGGTTCCCTCCTCCAGCCAGAACGTTAACCGAAGCCCCCTTTGCCGATACCAGCTCCGGCGCTGCCAGCGCTCGGCCTTGCGCTTCAGATTCCAGAGCCCTTCCCAGGCGACACGAAAGACATCCTCGAGATGATGGCGCCGGATCAGGGCGGCCCCGCGGGCCGGGTCGAAGCGACCGTTGACGACCGCCATGCGCTCCAGTCCGATACCTATGTATCCGGCGGCCTTGCGGGCCAGGGCCGCCAAGTCGCTGCGCTGGCGCACCACGCGGCGGTCGGCCACTGCCAGGCGGTTGCACAGGGCGGCGAACTCGGCTTCGATGGGTTCCAGGTGTCCGCTGGCGGCGTAAACGGCCAGGGCCTCGGCGAATGCTCCGGAAGCGGGCAGAAATCCTGCGGCCACACGGGGTACGGGTAGCTGCGTTTCGTCCGGGTCAAGGGGGGCCAGGCGCTGCGTCCGGCGGGCGTCCAGGGCCTCCGGGGCCAGGGGCAGGTAGATACCGACGGCCTCGTCGAAGGGTAAAAATCCCTTTTCGGCCAGGCGCACCGTGCGCTGGCGCAGCATTTCCTCTTCGTGTTCGGCCGGCAGCAGAACGCTCGATTCCAGCAGCAGGTTGCGAAACAAGGTGTAGTCATGGTCGGCGAGCCGCCGGAGAAAGCCGTGGATGAAGCTGCCGCGGTCATCGGCCAGCCCGTCGAGGGCTTCGTCGGCCGACGGCTCGGGGCGGAGGCGCAGGTAGAAGACGTTGTCCAGGCTGAACCACTCGTCGCCGAACACGGACGGATCCTGGTCGTGTTCGCGGATGCGCAACTCGAGGTTGCAGGCCAGAAAGTACTCGAGGAACTCCCGTTGGTGCTGCATCAGGTAGATGACGGTGCGCTCGGCGGCCGCCTGCATCATGGCGGCGATCCAGCGGGTGAGGGCGGCGCCGTCGATGCGGTCCGCGTTCCACGTTTCCGCGTCGAGCAGGTACTGGAGCTGGTCGTTGGAGGCCATGGCCAGCAGGGGGAGGGCATCGGCGGGGCCGATCTCGTGGATCAGCAGGTGCAGGTCCGTCTCGGCGAAGGATTGCACCAGACTGGCCGGCCGGGGATGGTCGAGAATGCGCTCCAGGGCCTGGCCGCCGGGCAGGGCGAGAACCTGGCGGCGGGCGGCGGCCAACGCTTCACGGCCCCCGCTTGCCGTGACGGGGGATTTGACCGGTTTTTTACCATCGATTGCCATGTCCACTCCACGGGGCAATTCTAACCAATAGCAGCATCCCCGGCAAGGCCGCCAGCATGCAGGCGATGAAAAACGGGGCCCAGCCCAGGCGCTCGGCCAAAAATCCGGTGGGGGCCGCCGCCATCACCCGGGGCACGCCCATGAGGCTGCTGAGCAGGGCGTACTGGGTGGCGGTGAACTTCTTGTGGGTAATGCTGGCCATGTAGGCAACGTAGGCGGCGGTGCCCATGCCGCCGCTGAGGTTTTCAAAACCGATGACCCCCGCCAGCCAGGGGGCGCTGGGACCGATGCGGGCCAGCACGGCGAAGCCACCGGTGGACAGCGCCTGGAGGACCCCGAAAATCCAGAGGCTGCGGGCGATGCCCAGGCGCAGCATCATCAGACCGCCCACCAAGCTGCCGCCGATGGTGGCCCAGAAGCCGAAGAGCTTCACCACCGCGCCGATTTCGGTCTTGGAAAAACCGAGCTCGAGGTAAAACGGGATCGTCATGGCGCTGGCCATGGAATCGCCGATCTTGTAGAGCAGGATGAACGCCAGGATCCACAGGGCGTCTCTGCGCTGAAAGTACTCGCTTAAGGGGGCGATCACCGCCTCGGCCAGGGTGCGGGGGCGGCCGGCGGCCATGGGTGGCTCCCGGCAGGCCAGGGTGGTGGCCACGGCGGGCAGCAACAGCGCCGCCATGAGCAGGTAGACGCCGGGAAAGGAGATATGGTCGGCCAGGATCAGCCCCCCGCCCGAGGCCAGCAGCATCCCGAGCCGGTAACCGTTGACGTAGAGCGAGGAGCCGAGTCCCAGCTCGACATCGCTGAGGTCCTCGCGGCGGTAGGCGTCCACCAGGATGTCCTGGGAAGCGGAAAAGAAGGTGACCAGCAGGGCCGCCGCCGCCACCCACCATGGATGAGCGGCCGGGTCCGTCATCCCCAGGAGCGCGATGGCTGCCATGAGACAGACCTGAACGATGAGCAGCCAACCGCGGCGGCGTCCCAGAAACGGCGGGCAGTAGCGGTCGAAGATCGGTGCCCAGAGGAACTTGAGGGTGTAGGGCAGCCCCACCAGGGCCATGAGGCCGATGACGGAAAGGTCCACCCCCACTTCCGTCATCCAGGCCTGCAGCACGGTCACGGTCAACAGCAGCGGCAGGCCGCAGGCGAATCCCATCAGCAGGGAAACGAGCATGCGGGCCGAGAAGGCCGCGGCCCACCCGGATCGCCCTGGTGTCTTGCCGCCGCTCAGCAATTGCCTGTGAGCTGATCCGGGGTGACCACCGGGCCGAACACTTGGCGCAGGGCGGTGAGGCCGCCGCGCTGTTCGTAGAGGACCTCGAACAGGCGCACCGGGACGTTGGGCTCGTGGCGATAGGCGCCGATCTGCAGGTCGATGCGCGCCACGATGTTGTCGATGTACAGCGAGAACTGCTTGTCGTAGAGCTCCCGGGGGTAGTCCTTGGCGATGAGGTCGGCAAACAGCCGTTTCAGGTCCGCGTAGCGCGGCAGGTGGCCGATGGGCGTTTCAATGGTCTTGACCTCCTTGCGGGCGCAGCGTTCCAGCCACCCCATCCAGACCTTCACGTCGCGCTTTTCGCCCAGCAGCTGGCGGCCCTTGCCGCCGCGGGCCTCGTGGGTGAGAAAGTAGTTGAGCCCGGCGATGATGGGGCGCTTGTCGTCGGCGATCTCCTGCGAGCCGAAGAACTTGAACTGGGCGTCCATGTAGTCGCCCAGGGCGCCGGGAATGAAGGGGGCGTTGGCCCAGGGGGCGCGCTTGACCCCGCGGGCGCCAACCTCGGTGGCGGTGGCCGCCGACACGATGCAGGCCCCGATCACCACGCCCTCGTCTGGCCCCTTGGCCACCCACACCGGGGGCATGGTATCGCTGTCGCGGCCGCTGTAGGTGATCACCCGGGTTTCGACCCCGGCCGGGGCCTCCAAGGCATCGGAGCAGTTGGAGAGGGCCCGGGCCGAAACGGTGCAGCGGGCGTTGGGGTGGCTGATGGGAACCGGTTTGCCCTTTTCGTCGGTTTTGCCGGCCCACCACTCGCCCTGGAAGTTGTGGCCCTTCTTGGGCATCGGCTCCCCGTTGCCGGTCCACTGGGGTATCCCGTTTTCGTCGATGAGCACGTTGGTCCAGATCACCTCGTGGCCCGGCTTGCGCAGGATCTCCATCAGCAGGGGATCGCCCTCCCAGTTGACGTCCTCAACGATGCCGAAGATGCCGCATTCCGGGTTCACCGAGCGGACCGTGCCGTCGGCGGCGATCCACATCTGGGCCAAATCGTCGCCGACAAAGTGATCGCCGGCCATGGCGGTGGTGGTCTTGCCGCAGCCGCTGGGGGCGGCGCCGGCAAACCAGGTAATGCGGTCGGCCGGGCCCTGGATGCCGGTGATGAACATGTGCTCGGCCAGCTGCCGTCCCCGGTGCTGGTAGACGGACTTGTCCACCGAGAAGCGGTGGTTGCCCTTTTTGAGCAGCAGGGTGTTGCCGGCGTAGGTGCAAAAGCAGCTGTAGGTCGTCTGGTCCTGGCGGTCCATGTAGACCCGGGCGTTGGGCAGGTCTTCGGGGCGGTTGGGGCCCTGGCCGTGGATGTTGGTGTAGAAGTGTTTTTGCCGCTCGACTTCCTCGTCGAAGCAATCGAAGGCGTGCCGGTAGAGGATGTCGGCGCTGTGCATGACGTAGGCCGAGCTGGTGATCTCCAGGGCCGGGTTGGCCACCGGCGCCTTGATGGGTCCCCGGTTGTAGAAGCCCACCAACATGGTGAAGCCCTTCATGATGCCACTCATCTTTTCGCGTACGTCGTTCAAGGCATCGTCGCGCAGGATCTTGTTGGCCAGCGAACTCACCGACTCGTCGGGGTTGACGATGTAGTAGGTGCGGTCGATGATGCGCCCCTGCTCCTCTTTCAGGTCGTAGTGGATCGTGTGGCCTTCCGTGGGAAGCGGTTTCTCTTCGCCGTTGTCGATGGCCAGGCGCCGGATGAATTCCCGGTCGGCCTCGCTGCCGGTGTGGATGAAGACCCGGTCGGGCCGGCAGAGGGCGATGGCGTTGGCGATCTTGATGCGCACGGCCGTGTTGCGGATCCGTTCGATGCGCTCGAACTGCTCGACGCTCAAGTGCTGGCGGAACAGTTCGGTGGCGGCTTGCGGGGTGGTGACGCCCCCGATGACCTGAGCGATGTCGTAGGTGTGCGTCTTGACCATGTGGCTTTTCTCCTTTTTGCGCGGACGCCGTGGGCGGCGTTTCGGTTGGGCCCAGGGTCCTGGCAGATCCGCCGACAGCCGGCGTCAATCTTCCCGCAGACAGGCGACCGGCTCGGGGTTCGGCATTTGGTATCGGATCCAGGCCAACACCTTGTCGAACTCCCCGGCCAATTCACGCAGGGCCAGACCGCGATGGCTTACCCGGTTCTTTTCCTCGGGGGACAATTCGGCAAAGGTGCGCCCCAGGGGCGGATAGTAGAAAATCGGGTCGTAGCCGAAACCGTTGACGCCGGCCGGCGCCTCTGCGATGAGGCCCTCGCAGCGCGCCTCGTAGGTCAGCGCCGGCCCGGTGGGCACGGCGATGGAAATGACGCATTCGAAAGCCGCCCGCCGGTCCGTGCAGCCAGCCATGGCTTCCAGCAGTCTGGCGCAGCGGTCGGCGTCGGTGGCGTCGGGGCCGGCGTAGCGGGCCGAATGCACGCCGGGAGCCCCGCCCAGGGCGGCCACCACCAGGCCCGAGTCGTCCGCCAGGGCGGGCAGGCCAAGGACCCGCGCCGTGAGACTGGCCTTCTTGTAAGCGTTTTCGTCGAAGGTGGTGCCATCCTCCACGGCTTCGGGGATGGGGCCGAAGGTGTTGAGATCCTTGATGTCTACCGGGTAATCCTTGAGCAGGGCGCGAATTTCGGCTGTCTTGCCCGGGTTGCGGGTGGCCAACACGAGAGTGCGATGGGGGTGCATGGCATTGTCCTTACAAGTCTGCGATTTGGGCGCAGCTTAGAGCATGGGGTTGCGCTTGTAAAGCGTTTTGAAAGGAGTGAAACAGGCTTTACACCCTTGCCGACCCCTTGCTATACAAGGTGACCGCCAGTAGGGGACGGCCTTTCCGGCAGCCGCCGGCCACACGCGGGTGAATTCGGCCCCGATGGTTGAATCCCTTATAGAAAAACAGCGCCCACAGAGGGAAGACGAAAATGCACCGACTGCTCACCGACCGGCCCGGAAGCCAGATGTTGATGCTGGGCAACGAAGCCATCGTCCGCGGCGCCCTGGAAGCCGGGGTCGCCGTGGCCACCACCTATCCGGGGACCCCCTCCTCGGAGATTTCACTTAACTGCTTCCAGATTTCCCGGGAGACTGACCTGTACTTCCAGTACAGCACCAACGAGAAGGTGGCCCTGGAAGTGGCCGCGGCGGCGGCCAATGCCGGCCTGCGGTCCCTTTGCGTAATGAAGCACGTGGGGCTCAACGTGGCCGCCGATGCCCTGATGACCCTGGCCTACGTGGGCGTTGCCGGGGCCATGGTGATCGTCACCGCCGACGATCCGGCGATGTTCTCCAGCCAGAATGAGCAGGACAACCGTTACTACGCCAAGCTGTCCGGCCTGCCCATGCTCGAGCCCAGCTCGGTGGAAGAGGCGCGCTCGATGATGGCCGAAGCCTTCGCCCTCTCCGAGCGCCTGGGCGAACCGGTGCTGTTTCGCACCACCACCCGCATCAACCACAGCACGGCGCCGGTGACCCTGGGCGAGCTGTCGCCGCGGCGCACCCGGGGCGACTTTCACAAGGACCCGTTTCGCTTTGTCACGGTGCCGGCCGTTTCCCGGCGGCTTCACGTGCGGCTGCTGGAAAACATCGCCCGGGCCACCGAGATCAGCGAGGCCTCGCCGCTCAACAGCGTCACCGGCAGCGGCCCCTGGGGCGTGATCTGCAACGGGGTGAGCTTCGGCTACGTCCAGGACGCCGTCGCCGACCTCGGCCTGGGCGACCGGGTGCGGGTTTTGCGCATCGGTTTTTCCCATCCCCTGCCGGAGAAGCGCATCACCGATTTCGTTGCCGGCTGCGAACGGGTGCTGGTGGTGGAGGAGGGCGAGCCCTACCTGGAAGAGGCGGCCCGGGCCGCGGTTCAGGCCGCCGGCCTCACCGTGCCCATCCGGGGCAAGGGGCCGACGCTCTTTTCCCGGCTCTACGAGTTCGATCCGGCCATGGTGCGCCGCCGCCTGGCGGCCTATTTCGGGGTGGACGCGCCCGAGTCGGCGGCGGTGGACACCGGCGACCTGCCCGAGCTGCCCCAACGGCCGCCCAACCTGTGCGCCGGTTGCAGCCACCGGGCCACCTTCTACGCCGTCAAGAAGGCGGTGGAAGGGATGGAGACGATCTTTCCCACCGACATCGGCTGCTATACCCTGGGCTTTCTGCCGCCGCTTTCCATGGGGGATTTTCTCATCTGCATGGGCTCGTCCATCGGCACGGCCTGCGGCTTCGCCCAGTCCACGGGCAAGAAGGTGGTGGCCTTCATCGGCGACTCGACCTTTTTCCACTCCGGCATCGCCGGGCTGATCAACGCCGTGTTCAACAACCACGACATCACCGTGGTGATCCTGGACAACGGCACCACCGCCATGACCGGCCACCAGCCCCACCCGGGGGTGGACATGGCGGCCTTGAACCTCGACGGCTACGGCCGGGTGTCCATCGAGGCGGTGGTGCGGGCCCTGGGCGTGGGCCACGTGTCGGTGATCCGGCCTTTCAGGGTGCAAAAGAGCATCGAGGCCGTCCGCGAGGCCGTATCATACCCGGGGGTGTCGGTGGTGATCAGCCAGGAGCTGTGCGCCCTGTACGCCAAGAGCCTCAAGCGCAAGCGGGGCAAGCCCTTCCAGGTCAGCGACCGCTGCCGCAACCATCGCGACTGCATCAACCAGTTGGGCTGCCCGGCCTTTTTCCTGGAGGGCGAGCGGGTTCGCATCGACGCCGACCTCTGCGTGGGATGCGCCGTCTGCGCCCAGATCTGCCCGGAGCATGCCATCGTGCCGGTGAGAGAGGGGTGAAAATGGAAACCAAGCGACTGATCATCGTAGCGGTGGGCGGGCAGGGCAACCTGCTGGCCGCCAAGGTCCTGGGCGAGGCGGCCCTATCGGCCGGCATCCCGGTGCACATGAGCGAGATTCACGGCATGGCCCAGCGCGGCGGCGTGGTGGAATCGGCCCTGGTCTTCGGCGAGGCCCGCAGCACCATCATCAGCGACGGGGAAGCCGATGCCGTGGTGGGCTTCGAGCCCCTGGAGACCCTGCGCGCCCTCAACAGGTGTAACCGGAAGACCACCGTGATCACCAACCTGGCTCCCCTGGCGCCGTTCACGGTGGCCATCGGCCGGGGAACCTATCCGGACATCGCCCTCATCCAGGAGAAGATCCGCGCCAAGGTCGGCCGGCTCGTGGCCCTGGACGCGGTGGCCCTGGCCCGGTCCGCCGGCAGCGTGCTGGCGGTGAACATCGTTCTGCTTGGCGCCCTGATCCGGGCCGGAATCCTGCCGCTGACGGCCGAGGCGGTGCGCGACACCATCCGCCATCGTACCAAGGCGGCCTTCGTGGAGGCCAACCTCAAGGCCTTCGATCTGGGCTTTAACCACGCCGCAGAGAAGGCGGTCTAGCCGAAAACGAACATCCGCCTCACCATCCGCTGGCAGGATCGATTCCATCGAGAGGCTGGGACTCCTCCTTCCACCGCTTCCCTTCCTCTTCCTGGCCGGGGAAGCGCCATTCCCCGGTCCCCCTTTCCCCTTCCATACGGATGCGTCTTCTACCCGCGCCGGCGCGG
>DQXI01000004.1 GCA_011042305.1 Desulfobacteraceae bacterium | reverse complement strand
GGTAGCACAGGGCCGGAATTCCCGTCATCCCATCGGCCGGATCATAGCCGGTCACTGTGGGCGGGATTTCGCTCAGGGCCAGCGTCGGCAGGCAGGTGTCGTCCTCCTCGGTTTCCTGCCGCCGGCGCAAGGTCTCGGCGTCCTGGCGGATTCTCTCCAGGTCCGCCGCGGACAATTCCGCCAGGCAGGCCTGGAGTTCGGCTGCCTCGCGCTCGGCCTCCCGACGCGCCAGGTCCGGGTCCGGCGCCAGCACGAAGCGAACCCGGTGGGGGTTGTCGAGAAACCCGGTTTTGAGGCGGGATTCAAAAAAGCCGCCCCGGGCGATCTCGCCGCGCAAGCGGTTCAGGTCGTCGTCCAGGCGCAGCACCCGAATCGGATCGCCCCCGTGAATCCAGGAACCGGCGAACTGCAAAAGCAGCTTGAGCCCGTAGGGATAGGGGGTGTTGGTGACCTCCTTGCGGTGAAACTCGATCTGGTGCACCGCCGATTCGATGAGGGCCGGATCGATTCCCTCGGCCGCCAGGCGCCCCAGGGTCTCCAAAACGACCTGCTCCACCACCGGAGGCGCGTCGGCGGCCACGTCCTTCAGCCCGCAGGCGAACATGGTGTCGCGGTTTTCACCGTCAAAACCGCTGGCGTCCGACAGGGCGGTGCCCAGGCCCGAATCGATCAGGGCCCGACGCAGGGGAGCGGCGTCGTTTCCCAGCAGGATCTCTTCCAGCACCGCCAGGGTAAGCACCTCGAAACTGTCCCGGATGTCGGCCGTGAGCCAGGCAAGGCAGGCCTGGTACTTGCGGCCCGGATCCTCGCCGGGCGCCAGCGGATAGTGGCGCACCGCCTGGCGCGGCGCCGTCCAGCGTGGCTGGGGCGGCACCTCGGTGCCCGGATCGATGCGGGCCACCCCTTGCAGCACCTTGGCCTCGATGAAGGCCAGGTGCTCGGCCAGGGGCAGGTCGCCGTAGGTGAAAAAATAGGCGTTGCTCGGATGGTAGTGGCGGCGGTGAAAGGCCACCAGGTCGGCGTGGGTCAGCCGCGGGATCTCGGCCGGTTCTCCCCCGCTGTTGTGGGCGTAAGTGGTGTCGGGATAAAGCGCGTTGAGCAGGCCGCGGCCCATCACCTGGTCCGGCGCACTCATGGCCCCTTTCATTTCGTTGAAGACCACACCTTTGTACACCAGCCGGGGCTTTCCGTCCTCGGCCGGTTCCAGCTCCAGGCGGTGGCCCTCCTGCTTGAAGCTGAGCGGATCGAGGAGCGGGAAGAAGGTCGCATCGAGGTAGACGTCCAGCAGGTTGTAGAAATCCTTGCGATTCTGGGTCGCAAAAGGGTACATGGTCCAGTCGGAGGCGGTGAAGGCGTTCATGAAGGTGCTCAGGCTGCGCTTGAGCATGGAAAAGAACGGATCACGCACCGGGTAGCGGCGCGATCCGCACAGGACGGTGTGCTCCAGGATGTGGGCCACGCCGGTGGAATCGGCGGGCACGGTCTTGAAAGCCACGCTGAAGCAGTTCTCGCTGTCGGCCCGGGCCAGGTGGACATGGCGGGCGCCGGTGGCCTCGTGGTCCAGGGCGATGAAGGTGGTGGCCAGTTCGGGAATCGCTTCCACCCGCGCCACCCGGTAGCCGCCGATGCGGTCGCCCGGGGTGGGGATTTGCAGTGGGGTCGTCATGGTCGAAGCTCCTGATCGGACAGTAATGGATGCGCTGTCATCCTTGTTCCAACAATGATCTTTTCGCAAAAAGCCATTTCCACCACAGAGTCCATAGAGAACCATCGAGCAAAACGGGAAAATTTAATTAGTTAACTCTGTTCTCTCTGTGCCCCCTGTGGTGAACACGTTTTTTCACCTGCCATTCGTTGGCGAATTCAAATGCATGAGTACTGAAAGATAAGGATGAAAGTCAACATGGCCAGACATCCGCGAACCCTGCTCACCGCCTGGAACCTTCGGCCGCGAAAGCGCCTCGGCCAGAATTTTCTCACCACCGCCGATATCTCCGAGCGCATCGTTGAGGCCGCCGCGGTGGCACCCGAAGACATCGTACTGGAGATCGGCCCCGGCCTGGGGGCCCTGACCCTTCCTCTGGCCGCCCGCGCCGCACGGCTGATCGCGGTGGAAACCGACGCCGAGATCCTGAGGCTGCTGCGCGCCGAGCTGCTGGCGGCCCGGCGCCAAAACGTGGAAACGATCCACGCCTCGATCCTGGACACGGACATCGCCACCCTGGCACCGCCGGATCGGCGCCTGGTGGTACTGGGCAACCTGCCCTACAACATCTCTTCGCCGGTGCTGGTGCGCCTGGTGGAAAGCCGGCACCGGGTGGACCGGGCCGTGTTGATGCTGCAAAAGGAACTGGCGGACCGCATCGTGGCCGCGCCGGGGGGGCGCGACTACGGCCGCCTGACGGTGATGCTGGCCTACTGCGCCACGGTACGCCGGCTGTTCACGGTGCCCGCCGACCGGTTCTTCCCCAGGCCCAAGGTCGATTCGGCCGTGGTGGAAATCCGCTTCAATACCGCACCGGATTTTCCCGCCCACGATGAACGGTTCCTGTGGAAGGTGGTCCAGGCCGCCTTTGGCCAGCGGCGCAAGACCTTGAAAAACGCGCTCTCGGGCAGCGCCCTGCCCCTGGATGCGGCCGGCGCCGAAGCGGTGCTGCACGCGGCGGGCATCGACCCGAGCCGCCGCGCCGAGACCCTCACCGTGGCCGAATTCGTCGCCCTGAGCCACGCGGCGGCCGAACGGTCAAATCGATAGCCTTCGCTATCGCCCTGCCACGTTTTCAGCGCCCCGAGCGGGCCTTCAGTTCCTGGACACGGCGGTTGTATTCGGCGATGACATCCCGCCGGTCGAGCATGCCGATCAACTGGCCGTGATCGTCTTCTTGCACCACGGGGAGGCTGTCGATGTTGCGGGTGGTAAATTTTTGCAGCACCGAGTTGAGGTCTTCGGCGGGGGTCGTCACGATGATATCGCTGATGGCAATGTCGCGCATCACCACCAGGTGTTCGATCTCCAGGGAAAAGAGGACGGCGCGGATGTCGGTGCTGGAAAAAATGCCCACCAGGCGGCCCTGGTCGTTCATCACCGGGAAGTAATGCTGCTTGGTCTGGGAAAAGTACCGCTTGAACTCCCGGAACGGCATGCTCTCAGGCACCGGGGTCACCTGGTGCACCCGCGCCATGAGATCCTTGACCCGGATGGCCTGCAGGATGTCCACGAAAAACTCCCCGGCATGGGCCGGGGAATCGACGCGGCTTTTGACCTGGTTGTGGAAGATGGTGAAGCCGCGCGACATCAGGTAGGCCACCGAGCAGACCAGCAGGCTGGGCAGCAGCAAACCGTAGGAGTTGGTCATCTCGGAAACGAAGATGATGGTGGAGATCGGCGCGTTGGAAACGGCGGTGAAAAAGCCGGCCATGCCCACCACCACGAAGGCCTCCGGCTCGGCCACCACCGCGGGCATCCAGCCGTGAAAAATCAGCCCCACAACCCCGCCCATGGCGCCACCGATGACCACCGAGGGACCGAACACCCCGCCGCTGCCCCCCGAGCTGATGGTAAAGGCGGTGGTGAAGATCTTGCCGAGGGCCAGGGCGAGAAGAAAGGGCACGGAAAGCTGGCTGAACAATGCCAACTGGGCATACCCATAGCCAAAGGTCAGGGTCTGGGGCAGGAAAAAGCCGATCACCCCGGTGAGCAGCCCGCCTACCGCCGGCTTGAGGTGGTTGGGAAAGTGCCAACGATGAAACAGGTCCGCCGTGCCGTAGAACACCCGCACGTAGAGCCAGCCGGTGCCGGCCAGCACCAATGCCAACACCAGGTAGGGCCCCAGTTCGAGAGGCCGGCGGAAAACGAGGGCGGGGGCCTGGAACAACGACCCCCAGCCGAACACGAGGCAAAAGAGGCAATAGGCCACCACCGAGGAAATCCCGGCCGGAATGATCACGTCCGACTCGAACTCCGGATCCCGGTAAAGCACTTCGGCGGCGAACAGGGCCCCGGCCAGCGGCGCCCGGAAAATGCTGCCCACCCCGGCCGCCACCCCGGCCGCCATCATGATGCGCCGGTCGCGGTCCGTCAGGCCGAGGCGAGTGGCCAGGAAGGAACCGAAGCCGGCCCCGATCTGGGCGATGGGCCCCTCGCGCCCGCCACTGCCGCCGGTGGTCAACGTCAACGTGGAGGCAATGGTCTTGATGATGGGCACCCGGCCGCGAATAAAGCCGCCACGGTGATGAAAGGCGTCGATGGCGGCGTCGGTGCCATGGCCTTCGGCCTCCGGGGCGAAGGTATAGACGAGCCAGCCGCTGAGCAGGCCGCCGAGCGCCGGCAAAATCAACAAAACCCAGCGATTGAAAGGAGTGGCGGTAGGGGGAAGCAAATGATGCTCGCCCGCCGGCGGGGGCGGGCGATAGCCAGCCATCCAGTCGAGGAAATAGTGCCCCCCCAACTGGGTGAGGTACTGGAAAACAACGGCACCCAGCCCGGCGATCACCCCAATGAGCGCGAAATGCACGGCCCAGCGACCGGCCCGGGTGAATTCCACCGGAATGCGGGCAGTGAGGGTGCGGCGCCCCTCGATAGCGGGTCCACCGTTGCCGGGGTCCGGCGCAGTCATCGGGGCGACAGGCCCTCCTTTTCCGGCGGATGGGGAGAATCTACGGCATTAAAGCGTGGTGAGTCCGTCCGCGGCACCAGCGTCAGCTCCAAGTCCACGGCCCGCGCCAGGGCTACCAGGGTGGAAATCTTGGGATCCACCGCCGCGTTTTCGATCTTGGATATCTGCGCCTGGGGCATCCCGACTTTCCGGCCCAGCGCCCTCTGGCTGAGATGGCTCCGCTGGCGCGCCGCCTTGATGGTCTTGGTCAGGTGTTCGATGGCGCTGCTCATGCCTTGTCGCTCCAGATCGATTGAACGATTTGATATATTTTAGGATATCATTGGCGCGCCGTCAAGCCTTTCTGTCCTTGCAGCCGTTTTTTCGCCGTTGGATCGGTGTGCCGCCGGCCGGTCTGCAACAGCAGCGCCAGTCGAGTGGCCGTGGTTTTCACGGCCACTCCTCCGATGACGGCGAAGCCCAGGAGAAACAAGAGCAGGCCGATGGCTTAGAGTTGCTCGGCGATGGAGACCGTCCGATCACCGAGCAGGTTGACGTAAGAGCCCAGTTCATTGTCGTACCAACCGTAGATCACTGCCTGGGTCACCGGAACGCGCAACAGCGAATCTTTCATTGCCGCCACCGCTTCCGGTTCCACGCCGGCCACCCGGTTCAGGTCGATGTTGATTTCCGCGGTGCGGGTGTGGATCTCGTGCCCCTCGATGATGGCCGCGGCCCGCGGCAGTCCGACAATGTCGGCCGAGACGTTCTGCCGGTCGGTGTAATGCAGGTACCCGGCGGGATCATCCTGGGCCGCTTGGCGGTAGATATTCTTGATCATACCGGCGCGAATCGGCTCGCCGTCGGGCTCTTCCTGGAGGTTGAGCACCAGGATGATCAGGGACCCGGTGCTGACGGGAATGCGCACCGACTCGGCGATGAACCCGATGTTGGCCATTTCCGGAATCACGAGGCTGAGCGCCTTGGCGGCCCCGGTGGTCGTGAGGATGATGTTGTTGAGGATGCTGCGGTTCTTGCGCAAATCGGTCTTGCCGGCTCCCGGCAGGCGGTCGAGGACCTGCTGGCTGCCGGTGGCCGCGTGGATCGTGGCCATGGAGGCGGACAGGATCCGCTTGGGGCCGAAACGGTTAATCAACGGCCGCACCATGTGCGCCAGGCAGGTGGTGGTGCACGAGGCGTTGGAAACCAGGCGGTGACGACGCGGGTCGTACTGGTGGGCGTTGACACCCATCACCGTGGTGACGGCGTCTTCGGGCATGGCGGCGCCCTTGGACTTGATCTTGAAGGGGGCCGACACGATCACCTTCTCGGCGCCGGCATCCAGGTGCCCGCGCAGCGCCCCCTTGGGCGCATCGCCGGGCAGGGTGGGATCGAGAAAGCTGCCGGTGGTGTCCACCACCAGGCGCACATTGTGATCCGCCCAGCCGATTTGAAGCGGGTTGCGATGTTCACGCAAAAAACGGACCCGCACCCCGTCGATGACCATGGTGCCGGCACCTTCGTCGATCTGGTCGATCACCGGCTCGCCGCGATGGCCGTACAGGTAGCCGTGCAAGGTCCCGTAGGTGGAATCACGCTCGATGTAATCGGCGATGTCCGCCAGGCTCGTGCCCGCCATCCGCCCGATGTTGACGACGATTTCGGCAAAAAAACGCCGCGCCACGTGATGCCACAGGGACAGCTTGCCGATGCGCCCCAGCCCATTGATTCCCAGGACCAAATCGCTGCCGAATTCCTTTTGTTCCGCCATGGCTTTTTCCTCCGTGGTTGGGGTGTGCTAAATTTTTAATTTTGCCACAGGCGGTTGGGAGAATCAAGGGATCGCCTCAGGCCGCATGGGCCCGAATACGCCCTTGGTAGACGGTTCCGGCCTGGCCGTCGATACTGATGAAATCCCCCGACCCCAGCCTCACCTTGCCGAACCGGCACTGACGTCCGGCCTCGTCGCAGACGAGGTTGGCGCAGCCGACGACACAGGTCTTCTCCAGCCGGTGGGCCACCACCGCGGCATGGGACGTGACCCCGCCCCGGGCGGTGAGCAACCCGTCGGCGGCGTTGATTTCCCGGATGTCGTCCGGCACGGTGTCCCCGCGCACCAGGATGAGATGCGTGCCCGGCTCGGCCTCCCGCCAGTGGTCGATCTCCTCGAGGCTGAAGACCAGGCGCCCGGCCATGGCCCCGCCGGCCACCCCGATCCCGTGGCCCAGTTGGCTCTCGGGATCGATTCCCTCCGGATCGAAGGCAAAAACCTTCTTGCGCTCCCGGATGGCCATGTCCCGGGTCTGCAGCAGGTAAAGGTCTTTGATCTCGGGGCTCTCGAAGGTGAACTCCATTTCCTGGGGGCTCCAGCCGTGCTGGTAAATCAAGGTGTTGGCCCATTGCTTAAGCTGGTTGTAGATCTGCGGGTAATGGGTCTCGAGGGTGATGTCGGTCTCGCGCATCTCGCGCTCCTGCTGAAAGAGCGAAATGGGCAGGGTCGTCACCAGCCCGCTGACCACGTCCTCGCCCTGGTTGCCGATGGTGAAATCCCCCCAAAGCTTGAGAATGTCGCCGGACCAGCGAGGGCTGTGGGTGAAAAACACGCCGGTGCCCGAAGTGTCCCGCCGGTTGCCGAAGACCATCTTCTGCACCGTCACGGCCGTGCCCCAATCGTCGGAAATCCCCATGATCTTGCGGTAGGCCTGGGCCTTGGGCGAATGCCAGGAGGCGAACACGGCCCGGATGGCCAACACCAGTTGATCGAAGGGCGCCGCGGGAATCTCCACCCCGTGGTCCTGGACGAGGTTCTTGTAGGTAAGGGCCACCTTGCGCATGTGGTCCCCGGAGAAATCCCGTTTGAAGGGAATGCTCAACCGCCGCTTGAATTCGCTGATCACGGCATCGAAGGCGTCGCGGTCCAACCCGAAGGCCATGCCGAAGCATTGCAGGAAGCGGCGGTAGCAGTCCCAGGCAAACCAGGGATTGCCGCTGCGGGCCGCCATGCCGGCGGCAATCTCCTCGTTGATACCGACATTGAGAAACGTGTCCATCATCCCGGGCTGGCTGATGGCCGATCCGCTGCGCACCGAAAAGAGCAGCGGCTTGTCCGGCGCACCGAAGCGAAGCCCGGTAATCCGTTCCACCCCCTTGAAGTGCCGGGCCATCTGCTCCTTGAAGTTTTCCTCGGCCTGGGGATAGCCCTCGATGAGGCGGCGGCAGCGGAATGCCTCGGTAGTAATGATGAAGCCCGGCGGTACCGGCAGGCCGAACTCCTTGAGCTGCACCATGTTGTAGCCCTTGGTGCCCAGCAGAATCAGTCCCGTCATCCGGGCCGAGGGGTAGTCGATGGAAGTCATCACCCGCTGCGGATCGTAGTTGAGCAGCAGGTGGAGCTGGCTGTCGGGCAACCTTTCCGCCTGGTGAAACAACGTGTTAAGGATTCGGCCGAGGAACCGGTCGAGCTGCTGCAAGCCGAGGCTCATGGCGATCTGGTCCCGGAAGAAGATTTCCGACACGCGGTGGAGGAGTCGCTCCGGGTCTTCGGCCCCGTCGGCGGGCAGGTACTTGGGCAGCAACTGGGAGGCGGGGATTTGACTGAGAATCCGGTTGAGGTTGGCCTCGTGGATGTTGTTGAAGTAGTCGTTGATGATGTTTTTCACCGCCTGGGCAAACCCCTTGAAGATGTCCAGGTACTGGGTGAAGGTAAACCCCTTGACTTCCAGCGAATGGGCCAGCAGGTGCAGCTGGCGCTCAAGCTCAACCGACCGGAGGCCGTCGATCTTCAGGGCCCAGTCGAACAGTTTAAGCCGCTCGTAAATCTGGAAGAAGGTCGCTTTGGTGATCAACGACAGGTCCAGTTCCTCCACCAGCCGGTCCAACAGGGTGTTGGCCAACGATTCGATACGGAAGGTCAAGCCGAGGGCGTCGAACTTGAGCTCGTGGTACGAACCGTACATGGAGGGGATGTCAATGGTGAAGTGGCGCTTCTTGTAAATGTCCTCCCGCACCTCGTAGGCCTGGCCGCTGAGCATCAACGCCTTGAGCTGTTCCAGGTAGGCCAACAGTCCCATGAGCTTGAGTTTGGGGTTGGTCTCCTGCAGCACGGCGGTCAGCTTGTCGATATCGGGAAAGGCCTCCGTGCGCAGCAACGCCAGGTGCGACTCGATCTCGGAAAATACCGTGTGGTACTTCTGGTGGAGCATCCGATAGAAGGACACCATCAGGCGCATGCGCTCCCGGTCCACCGGATCGGTGTCGGCGGCGGCCTCGATCAGGGAAGCAATGTGATCTTCGGCCCCCTCCAGCAGCCCCCCGGGGAGATCCACCCCCGAATGACGCAGGTGTTTCAGGATCCGCCGCGGGCCGGCCACCCAAGGATCGCTGGCATCGATCTGGGCGTAGAGGTTGGGAGGCACGAAGGGCTCGATGAGCTGCTTTTTCCCGGTCTCCCAGAACTGGAGGGTGGCCTCCATGAGATCCAGGACCCGGCTGCTGCTTTCCACGTGGCTCTGCTTGCGCAAAAAATGCACCAGCGGATCACGCCGGTGTACCAGCTCGTCCACCTGGGTGGAAATGTCCCGCAGGCGCCCCTCGGCCCCGATATCGTTGAAGTAGACCGGGAACAGCCGGGCAAGCTGCTTCACCAGGTTGAACACGGGCGCGATGCCGCTGTTGAGCAAGCCGGTCACGTCGCGCTGGAAAAGGTCGGTATCCTTGATGAAAACCCCGCAGAGGGACAGGTGGATGATCAGGTAGGAGATCAACCGCGGCGACCACTTGGGATTGCGTTCGATCAGCGCCAACCAGGTACGGATATTGAGGATGTGCGCGTTGTTGACCTTGACCTGCCAGTCATCGCCCACCCCCCCGATCATCGGGGCCTGGAAGCCGAGATCGATGACGGCATCGATGAAAAAATTCACCAGCTCGCTGTCGTCGGTCTGGTAGACGCCGCGTCCCATGTTGAGCACACAGTTGAGGGCCGTGGCGGGAAACTCCAGGGTCCGGGTTTTCAGAATGGCGAAGGTCTGGCGGATGAGCCGCTTGACGCGGTAGTCGGGCTCGTTGGCGATGAGCCAGCTCAGGGTGCGGTTGATGGCCCGCAGGGCCTCCTCGTGGATTATCGAGAGCCCCGGGATGTTCATGATGTGAAACAGGAAGATGATCTTCCACCGCTGCCCCTGGCCCGATTGCTGCCCAGCCGCGAGCAGGCGCCGCGGGATGCCGCGGTAGCGTTCCACGATCTGGCTGTAGCCGGTCAGCCCCAGCAAGCGGCGGGTCAGCGCGACGGCGGACGTATCGGCGCCCTCGATTACCACGGCCAAGTCCTGGCGCCATCGGTGGATCTCATCAAGGGTCACCCCCTGGAAGATTTCTACCAGGGCCGGGCACTGAGGGACGTCCTGCACCTGGTCACAGAACCAGCGCCATGGATCCGGCTGCCCTTCCCAGTAGGCGTAAGTGCAGTGGAAGTAGCGGATCAGCACCCGGTTGCAGGCGGTCATGTCGGTGCCCTCGGGGGCCGCCCGCACCAAGCCTTCCGCCAACCGCTTGAGTTGGTGATGGTTTTTGACGAAGACCATGAAGGTGTCGTCGTCGCTGGCGTGAATCCGCCCGAAGGCCGCCTCGATCACCGGGGCGAACCGGGCCAGCTCCTTGCCGCTGTCCCGGATCATCTTCTGGAGAAACATCAACAGGCTGTCGGCGGCGTCGGTGCGCACGCCCCCGTCTGCCCGGTCGGCATCCAGGGCTCGGCCGAAGATTTCAACAAAGCGCTCGGCGGCCCGATGCCCCTCGGGATGGAGCAGCATCAGGTGGAAATAGTCCAAGGCGTAGGTACGGGCCTCCTGGACGATGAAAGGCCAGTTCTTGTAAGGATGGGACAGCTCCTTGAGAAAGGTGTTCACCGCCTCCATGATCCCGTAGTAGCGGGACATGACCTCCTGCACCACGGCGTAGCGGGGGTCGATTTCCACATCGATGTGGTAGTCGGCGATGTTGGCTTCCAGCGCTTTGGATCGAATCATGGGGGGCCCTATGGTGGTTTTGGGATCGGATGGATCAGACCGATCGGACGAATATCGGTCAGATCCGTCCGCTTTTCAGCTTCACCCGCAATAACACAAAGCCCCGCCTTGCGGCGGGGCTCCGGTAACCTGAAGTTCTCCTGGCCGTGCCGGCGGCTCAGATTTCCAGCCAGCTGTCCGAGTAGAGGGTGTTGCCCAAAATGACGTTGACCGTCTTGGCGTAGTCCTGCATCTCCTTGGGCAGGCTCGGAATGTCTGGCATGTTGCCGTCGAGCATGCCGTAGATCAGGTCCACGATGTCCTGGCGCTGCCCCTTGGCGATGGCGGTGAGCTTTTCATCCAGCGGATCGCTGATCACCGAGTACATCCCGCACTTTTGCAGCATGACCATGTAGGTCTGGTTGAGAATCGGGCGCAGGTGGTTCGGCGGGCCGTTGGAAATATTGGAAAGCCCGCAGGTGCTCTTGGCCCCGGGGGCGATGTCCTGCAGCATCTTCTGGAACTCCATCAGGCTGATGGCCTGGGGCTGCTGGATGTTGACCGGGGTGACGATTCCATCCACCCAGATCTTCTCGTTGGGGATGCCTGCCTCGTTGGCCGTGTAGAGGAGCTCCACGCACAGGGCGGCGCGCTCGTTCTCGTCGCGCGGCAGGCCTTCGGGCCCCCACATCAGGGCGATGAAATCGGCGTTGTACTCGGCGGCGATGGGAATCATGCGCTCGTAGCGCTCCGGCCGCGCCATGATCGAATTGATCAGGTGGGGCTTGCCCGGCACTTCCTTGGCCACCTTCAGCGCCGCCTCGATGGCGTCGATGTTGGAGGTGTCCAGCGCCAGGGGAATGTCGGGAACCACCTCCTGGACGGTCTGCACCACCCAGGGCATCAGTTCGGGGCCGTCCTTCTTGGCCGGACCGAGGTTGATGTCGATGTAGTCCATCCCCTTTTCTTTTTGCAGCAAGGCCTCTTCCTGGATCGGCTTGGGATCGCGTTCCTTGAACGCCCGGCCGATCTTGCGCGATATGACGTTCAGACTCTCCCCGATTAAAAGCATGCTCCCTCCCTCGGTTGATGGTTGATGCGAATAGCGAGTGCCCGTCCATAAATGGCCTTTTTGTCCAATCTCTGCGTTCTGCTCAAAAAATAATCCTCGGAATATCAACCATATGCCTGCGGTTATTTTTTTCGCAGGCCTTGATCTTGAACAAAAATT
>DQXI01000105.1 GCA_011042305.1 Desulfobacteraceae bacterium | reverse complement strand
CGGCAGCGCCTCGCGGAGATTTCCGGAATGGTGCCCGGGCTGCTCAGCATGCCCCCCGGTTGCGCCTTCCATCCCCGTTGCCGGCAGGCCATGACCGTTTGCCGCGATCGGGTTCCGGTGCTGATCGAATCGGAAGAGGGGCATTCGGTGCGTTGCTGGCTTTACGGTCCGGGGGCCGCAACGCCCGACGGCCAAGAGGGATGATGAACATGGCGTCGCTGCTGGAAGTCGAAAACCTCAAGGTTCATTTTGCGATAAAGCGCGGCCTGCTTTCCCGGACGGTGGGTCGCGTTTTCGCCGTGGACGGTGTCTCGTTCGACCTGGCCGAGGGGGAGACGCTGGGGCTGGTGGGCGAAAGCGGGTGCGGCAAGACCACCACCGGGTTGGGCGTGCTCGGCATGATCGAGGCCACAGGGGGAAGCATCACCTACAAAGGCGAAGAGATTACCCGGACGACGCCCAAGAAGCGGCGCCATTTGTGCAGGGAGATGCAGATGATCTTCCAGGATCCCTACTCGTCGCTCAACCCCCGGCTGACGGTGGAACAGATCCTGGCCGATCCGATGCAGATCCATGGGCTTTACCCGGGCAAGGCCCGCGCCGAGCGGGTGGCCTTCCTGCTGGAAAAGGTCGGTCTTTCCCCGGATTACGGCAAGCGCTTTCCCCACGAGTTCTCCGGCGGACAGCGCCAGCGGGTGGGCATCGCCCGGGCCCTGACCCTCAACCCTTGTCTGATCGTCGGTGACGAACCCGTTTCCGCCTTGGACGTGTCCATTCAGGCCCAGATCATCAACCTGCTCATCGACCTCCAGGAAGAATTCGGCCTGTCCTACATCCTCATCGCCCATGATCTGGCCGTGGTTGAGCATCTCTGTGACCGGGTGGCGGTGATGTACCTGGGCCGGGTGGTGGAAAGCGGCACTTACAAGGATGTGTATGGTGCGCCCAAGCACCCCTACACCCAGGCACTCCTGTCGGCCGTACCCGTGCCGGAGCCGAAACAAAGAAAGCAGCGGATGATTCTGCAGGGGGATGTGCCCAGCCCGATCCATCCGCCTTCCGGGTGCCATTTTCATCCCCGCTGTCCCCGGCGGATGGACCATTGCCACACGGCGATTCCGACCTTGCAGGAGGTTGCAGCGGGGCATGCGGTGCGTTGCTTTCTCTATGAATGAGAACAAAAGGTGTGCGGCGGAGCGCCTCGACGGCGTTGCCGTCATTTCCGATCACCCCAGCGTTACGGAGGTTCGAAAATGAAAAACGTGTTGTTAAAACTGGGTATCGTATTCTGTCTGGTCCTGATGGCGACGCCGGCCTTGGCCGCCGCCGACTTGGTGGTTGCGGTGGACACCCCCCCGCGCACCATGAATCCCCATGGATCCGACGCGGACGCAAACCTTTCGGTGATGGCCAACTTTTTCGACGGCCTGTTGCAACTGTCCGGCGGCGAGTTCAAACCGGCCTTGGCCGAACGTTACGAGCACCCCGATCTGCTCACCTGGAAGTTCTTCCTGCGCAAGGGCGTCACCTTCCACAACGGAAACGCCTTCGATGCAAAGGATGTCAAGTTTTCCTTCGAGCGCCTCAGCGACCCGGAGGTCTCGGAGTTCACCAATACGGGCAAAAGCATCGATACCATCGAGATCATCGACGACTACACCGTGGTGATCAAGACCAAAGAACCGATTCCGTGGTTCGCCAACAACCTGCACCAAATCTTCATCATGGACAAGGAGTCCACCGAGGCGCGGGATCCCGGAGAGGTCGGCCAGAAGCCCATCGGCACCGGTGCCTACAAGCTGGTCGAGTGGGTCAAGGGCTCCTACCTGCGTCTGGAAGCCAACGAGAACTACTGGGAAGGCGCGCCGCCCATCAAGACCGTCGAAGTCAACCCCATCACCGAGTCGTCCACCCGGTTCGCCGCACTGGTTTCGGGCAAGGTGGATCTTGTGACCGGCGTGCCGGTGGAACTCTACGACAAGGTGGCCGCCAACCCCAAACTGGAGACCATTAACCGGCCGGCGCGGCGCGCCATCTTCCTGGCCCTTGGAAACGCCCCCGGCGCGCCGGCCGCCGATATCCGGGTCCGGAAAGCCATCTACATGGCCATCGACGAAGATGAAATCGTCGAGAAGGTCATGCGCGGCCAGGCCACGCCCACGGCCCAGGTGCCCGACCCGGCCACCATCGGCTACAACCCCGATCTGCAGCGCTACCCCTTCGATCCGGCCAAGGCCAAGGCGCTGCTGAAGGAGGCCGGCTATGAAAACGGTTTCGAGATCACCCTGGCCGCACCCAATGACCGCTACGTGCAGGATGCCCAGATCGCCGAAGCGGTGGCCAAGTACCTGGCCAAGGTCGGCATCAAGGTGAACCTGGACGTCAAGCCGAAATCGGTCTTCTTTCCGGAAGTCCAGGAGGGCAAGCACGACTTCTACCTTATCGGTTGGCTCGACGGGGCCTTTGACATGGGGCGCACCTACTTCAACCTGCTTCACACCCTGGACAAGGAACGGGGCTACGGCACCTGGAACGGCACCCGTTACAGCGACGCCGATATCGACCGCCTGCTGCAGTCCACCACCCACATCGTCGATCAGGCCGAGCGGGCCAAGACGCTCCAGGAGTTGAACAAGTTGGCCATGACCGACAAGATCGCCTGGATTCCGCTGCACTACCAGCAGGACATTTATGCACTGCAGAAGGCCGCACAGGTTAAGTTCGTCCCGCGGGCGGACCGGTGGATGGTGTACAAGGAGATCAGCAAGTAACCGTTCAACCCGCATCGGCGCCGCCCGCTGCAAGGCGGCGCCGATGGCCGGAGAATTATGCTGACCTATATCCTGCGTAGACTGATCCAGGGGGGCGTGGTCCTGATGGGCGTGACCCTGATCTGCTTTGTCATCTTTCGCTACATGGGCGACCCGGTGCAAACCCTGGCCGGCCAGTACGCCACCACCGCCGAGCGCGAGATGATTCGGCAGGCCTTCGGCCTGGACCAGCCGGCGTATGTCCAGTACGGCCGGTTTCTGGCCAACGCGCTTCAGGGGAATTTCGGGGTTTCCTACGTGAGCCGGGTGCCGGTGCTGGGCCTGATCCTGGAGCGATTCCCGGCGACCTTCGAGCTGGCGCTGGTGGCGGTGTCACTGGCGTTCACCATCGGCCTCGTCTTGGGGGTGGTGGTCTCGTTGAAGCCTTACGCCGTCCATAACCGGCTGATCATGGCCGGATCACTGGCCGGGATTTCCATACCCACCTTTCTGATCGGGATTTTGTTGATCATGGTCTTTTCCGTCTGGCTGGAGGTGCTGCCCCCCTTCGGCCGGGGAGAGACCGTGACGGTCGGTTTCTGGCGCACCGGGCTGCTCACCGCCGACGGGCTGAAGCACCTGGTGCTGCCGGCGGCCACCCTGGCCATGTACCAGTTGGCGGTGCTCATGCGCTTGACCCGGGCCGGGATGCGCGAGGTGCTGGCCGAGGAATTCATCAAGACCGCCTGGGCCAAGGGACTGCCCCCGTTCAAGGTGATTTTCAAACACGCATTGCGCAATGTGATGATCCCGGTGGTGACCATGACCGGCCTGCAGTTCGGGGAGATCCTGGCCTTCGCCATCGTCACGGAAACCATCTTCCAATGGCCGGGCATGGGCAACCTGCTGCTGACTTCCATCTATGAATCGGACCAGCCGGTCATCGCCACCTACATCATGCTGGCGGCCTTGATGATCCTGATCATCAACATCGTGGTGGACATCCTTTACGCCCTGCTCAACCCGAAGATCCGCTATGACTGAGCACCGCATTAAATCCCGGTTTCTCTACCACTACCTGCACGACCCCTCGGCCATTATCGGCAGCGTGCTGATGGTGGTGTTCATTCTGGCGGCCTTGCTGGCTCCGGTGCTGGCGCCCCAGAATCCCTACGACCTGGAGACCGTCAGTTTGGCGAACTTCCTCCAGCCGCCCGTGTGGATGGAAGGCGGCCAGGCGCCGTTCTGGCTGGGCACGGACGACCAGGGACGGGGCATCTTCAGCACCATGCTCTACGGTCTGCGGACCTCGTTGCTGGTCGGCTTCAGCGTGGTGGCCGTCGCCGGAACCTTCGGGGTCCTGATGGGGCTGCTGGCCGGCTACTACGGGGGTTGGATTGATGTCGTCACCATGCGTCTGGCGGACACCTTTTTCTCCTTTTCCACCACCTTGATGGCCATTTTGCTGCTCGGCCTGTTCAAGGAGCGCGGCGTCATCACGGTGGTGGTGGCCATCTGCATCGTGGACTGGGTGCGCTACGCCCGGACGATGCGCGGCAGCGTCATGGAGGTCAAGCAGGAGGCTTACATCATGGCGGCCAAGGCCACCGGCGCCGGCGATGTGCGATTGCTTTTCAAGCACCTGATGCCCAACGCCATTGCGCCCATCTTTGTGGTCGTGGCCGTGGATCTGGCGGTGGTCATCATGTTGGAGGCCACGCTGAGCTTCCTGGGCGTCGGCGTACCCATCACCCAGCCTTCCCTGGGCATGATGATCGCCATCGGCAAGGATTATGTCTATGCCGGCATGTGGTGGATGGTGCTGTTTCCCGGGGCTGTCCTGATCCTGTTGGTGGTGGGGATCAATCTCTTCGCCGACTGGCTGCGTGAAGAGTTGAATCCCAAGATTGAAAGGAATGCTTGATGACCGATCGGTTGGTTTTTCGCCATGCCCTGATCATCGACGGCACCGGCGCGTCACCGCAACCGGACGCCACCGTGATCATCGCCGATGGCGTCATTCAGGAAATCGGGGGCCTGCGCACCAAGGCCCCCAAGGGCGCCCGGGTGGTGGATCTCAAGGGCCGGTGCCTGCTGCCGGGCCTGATCGACGCCCACGTCCACCCCGGCAACATCGAACTGAGAAATACCATGACCGCCAAGTTGCCACCGGCGGTTTACGTGCTCAGCGTCTGCCGCAACCTGGAAACCGATATCCAACTGGGCTTTACCACCGTTCGGGATGCGGCCGGCCTGGATCCCGGCTTCCGTGAGGCGATGGCGCGGGGGATGATCCAGGGGCCGCGCCTCTTTCTCAGTGTGACCCCGTTGAGCCAATCGGGGGGGGAGAGCCGCATTGCGGGAACGGGACCGGACCGTCCCGCGCCGCGAAACGCGCTGAATATCTGTCCCGAGATCTGTGACGGCCCCGACCAGGTCCGGGCGGCGGCCCGGCGGACCCTGGGTCGGGGGGCGGACCAGATCAAGGTTTTTGCCGACGGCGAAGTGCTGGCCTCGCAGGAGTCGGATCGCGCCGTGCCCGGTCAATGGAAGTTTTCCGTGGAAGAAATCAAGGCGGCCGTCGATGTGGCGGAGGCCGGCGGCACGTATGTGATGGCCCATGCCTACGGTCCCCGGGCGATCCAGAACTGTTTGGCGGCAGGCGTCCGTTCCATCGAGCATGGCAACCTGATGGACGATGAAACCGCCCGCCTGATGGCGGAGCGAGGTGTCTATTACGTGCCCACCCTGACCGTCTATGATCTGCTGCTGGCCCGCGGCCGGGAATGGGGGCTGGACGATACCAGCCAGGCCAAGCTCGAAGCGGTGGGCCGGCAAGGGCGCGACGCGCTGGAGGCGGCGTTTCGCGCCGGCGTCAAAATCGCATC
Organism: Desulfobacteraceae bacterium; assembly: GCA_011042305.1. Classification (GTDB taxonomy): domain Bacteria; phylum Desulfobacterota; class Desulfobacteria; order Desulfobacterales; family UBA2174; genus UBA2174. Next base: position 6,250 of record DQXI01000105.1, on the reverse strand, counting down.
GGGCTCGGACATCGTCGGCCCGGCTCAGGCGCTCAAGGGTCGGGAATTGGCCATCAAGGCCGAGGTCCTGGGGCCGATGGGCGCCATCGTGTCGGCGACCCGCACCAATGCCGAACTGCTCGGCGTGGCGGACCGATGGGGCACCGTGTCCCCCGGAAAACTGGCCGACCTGATCGTGACCGCCCGAAATCCGTTGGATCACATCTCCCTTTTTGAAGATGGTCTCAAGAACGTGGTGATGGTCATACGGGAAGGGGCGGTGATCAAAGACTTGATTTCTTGATGTAGCAAAACCCCACCCCTGTCATTTCATCCGAAGAAGGGGAGCGGCGGCGTTCATTGGCCTCGTTGCCGGGCGGCTTCGGTGAGAAAGGCCGCCAGGGCGTCGTGTACCTGCCGGATGCTTTCAATGACCACGTGCTCGTCGGCCGAATGCTGGCTCATTTCCCCGTCGGCGCCCCAAACGACGCCGACCATGCCGAGAGAAGAGAGAAAGCGGGCATCGCTGGCCCCGTGCTCGAAGACCCGCTCGGCGCCGGCGGCCTGCTGCAACAGATCGAGGTGAGGGGAGTCGCCGGAGGTGAACAGGGGCCAGCGCTCTTGGACCTCGATTTCCCCGTCGATGACGTCACGGATTTCTTTCAGCAAGGCGTCCATGTCGTCGGCTTCGGTAAAGCGGATGTCGAGCCAGGCTTCGGCCACGTCAGGAACCTGATTCACCGATTCGCCGGCACGCACGACGCCCCAGTTGAGGGTGCGGTGCCAGTGGTCCCGGGTCTCGGCCTGGAAGAAGGCCTTGATTTTCTGGTAGTCGGCCGTCAGTTTTTCGATGGCGTTGATTCCCAGCCAGGGGCGTGCGCCGTGGGCGGTTTTGCCGCGGGCGGTGAGCTTCAGGCGCATCACGCCCTTCTCCTTGACCACGATGCGCTTGGGGCTGCCGCCGTCCAGGGCGATGCAAAAGTCGGTGCGGATGCGGCTCAGGGCGTGCTGGGCACCGTTGACGCCGCCTACCTCCTCGTCGCCGGTGAGCAGAATGCCGAAGTGCGTATCCGCCTGTCCCCTGCCCTGGTCCTTGAGCCGGTCCAGTTCGTTCTTGAACATCACCAGCGAGAGGGCGGCGGCGTATTTGTCGTCGATGCTGCCGCGTCCGTACAGGCGGCCGTTCTGGATGCGAGGCTCAAACAAGTGATCCGGTCCGGCCACCACGTCGAAGTGGGCCATGAGCAGCACCGGCGCAAACCCCCTCTCGGGCAGGGCGGCGATGGAAGGAACGCCGTTGTGCTCCATGCGGTCAAACCGGATGCCGTGTTGATCCAGGTAGCCGCAGATGAAGTCGGCGCACCGGGTGATCTCGTCCGGGCGAGCGGCAGTGGACTGGAAGCGGATCAGCGCTTGGGTCAACGCAACAATTTCATTGATCGGCATAAAATTCTCCACGGTGATCAGATGAACCCGAAGACTCCGTTGGCGAACCCATAGTGACCTTTTTTGGGCGTTATTGCAAGCCGGGGAAGTTGAAAAGAGACGCCGGGTTTGACTTTTTAGCCCATGATTGGTACGCGCTCCTTTTTGATTTGCTAGATACGCTTCAGGCTTTTTGGGGTAACGCGGTTACTAAGGGGGGCTTCGATGGGGAGGGTTCACCAAACCCCGCTTTCCTGAACGGAAGGACGGGGGGGGCGGGGCAAGGCCTCGGAAGACATCGTTGGGGAATCGATATTTTTTGCCGGATCCCGAAACCGGGAAAGGAGAGTGGAATGTTTAGACGTCTGACCCAGTTTTTCGTCGCCCTCGTGCAGAAATATCTGCCAGACCCGTTTCTTTTCGCCGTTATCCTCACCTTTGTTGTTTTTCTGGGGGGCGTCTTTCTCACCGACAACGGCCCCTACCAGATGGTGCAGCACTGGGGCAACGGCTTTTGGAAACTGCTCACCTTCTCCATGCAGATGGTCCTGGTGCTCGTTACCGGCCACGCCCTGGCTAACAGCGCCCCGATCAAGGCGGTGCTCCAGGGGATTGCCGCGGCGGCCAAGACCCCGACCAACGCGGTGATGATCACGGCCTTCGTGGCGGCCATCGCCAGCTGGATCAACTGGGGCTTCGGACTCGTCGTCGGCGCCCTGTTGGGACGGGAGATGGCGCGGCAGGTCAAGGGGCTCGACTACCGCCTGATCATCGCCACCGCCTACATGGGCTTCTTGACCTGGCACGGCGGCCTGGCCGGCTCGATCCCTCTGTCCCTGGCCACCTCCACCGACTGGTCGTTCAAGTTGACCGGCGGAATCAACGTCGGCCAGACCATTTTCGCCCCCTACAGCCTGATTATTGCCCTCGCCCTCATTTTGACCCTTCCCCTTCTGGCGCGTTTCATGATTCCGCCGGAAGAAGAGGTGTTTGCCATCGATCCGGCGCTGCTGGAAACCAAGGCGCCGGCCGAAACGCCGGCCAAGATGCGAACGCCGGCGGAAAAAATCGAGAATTCGCCGGTTATTTCGTTGGCCCTCACTGCCGTGGCGCTGGTCTACCTGATCCACCACTTCAGCAAGGGAGGCTCTTTAAACCTCAACATCATCAACTTCATCTTCCTCTTCGCCGGGATCCTCTTCCATTGGACCCCCCGGCGTTACATCAACGCGCTTTATGAAGCCGTCAAGGGCTCCGGCGGCATCATCCTCCAGTTTCCCTTTTACGCCGGGATCATGGGCATGATGATCAGCTCTGGCCTGGCCGCCATGATCTCCCAGTGGTTCGTCAGCGTGTCCACCCCCTTCAGCTTTCCCTTTTTCAGCTTTCTCAGCGCCGGCATCGTCAACATCTTCGTACCCTCCGGCGGCGGGCAGTGGGCCGTGCAGGGGCCGATTCTGATTCCGGCCGCCATGGAAATCGGGGTGGATACGGGCCGGGCGGCCATGGCCATCGCCTGGGGCGATGCCTGGACCAACATGATCCAGCCGTTCTGGGCCCTTCCCGCCCTGGGCATCGCCGGCCTGAACGCCAGGGACATCATGGGATACTGCATCATCGCCCTGCTCTATTCGGGAATCATCATTTCCATCGGGCTGCTTTTCCTGTAGATATTTAGACCGACGGTTCAACCAAACACCGAGGCCGCCGTTGAGGCAGCCTCCTTTCGTGGAGCAAAGCGATGAAAGATCCTCAAAAAGACCGCAAGGCGCTTCAGATGTACCAGGACCTGAAGCCCAACCTGGCCGATTACGTGGCCCATTACGCCAGGGCCAAGAAAAAAGACGTCGCCCTGATCGAACACAACACCGGGGCACGGGTCACCTGGAAGGCGTTCGACACCGCCGTTTCGGCCTTCGCCGCCAAGCTGCTTTCCATCGGCCTGAAGAAGGGGGATATCCTGGCCACCAGCCTCCCGTTGCTCAAGGAGCATGTCTACCTCATGTATGCCTGCTACCGGACCGGCATCGTGCTGGCGCCGCTGGATCTGCGCCTGAAGACCAAGGAGATCCAGTACTGCCTCAACCGGCTCAAGCCCAAGGCGTATTTTTTCCTGGGCAAGACGGCGGTGGCGGATTTCCGGCCCATGATCCGGGAGGTGATGGCCCAATCGCCTTTCGTGCGGCACTGGGTGCAGTTTCAGCAGGAGGAAGACCTTGTCGTGGAGGGCGCGGTGAGCATCGGTGCCTTCGTCAAGGACATCAAGAAGGTTTTTATCAAAAGTCTTTTTACCGGCAGTGTGCGCAAGGCGCATCAAGCGGTGGCCAAGCGCGATCCGTGCCTCATCATCTTCACCACCGGCTCCACCGGTTCGCCCAAGCCGGCTCTGCTCTGCCACGAAGGCATCCTTACCCAGAACGTTGGTCTGGCGACGGCCTTTGAAATCCGCAAAGACGATGTCTTTCTCATCAACTTGCCCCCCTCCCACGTGGGCTGCACCACCGAGCAGCTCGCCACCACCATTTTCGGCGGGGGCGTGTCCGTGCTCCTGCATATTTTCGATCCCAAGATGAGCCTGGAGGCCATCGCCGCCCACAAGGTCACCTGCCTGGGGCAGATCCCCGCCCTCTTCAACATGGAGTGGCGCCTTCCAGACTACGAGCGCTACGACCTGTCCAGCCTGCGCTTTGCCATCTACGGCGGCCAGGCGGTCTCGCGCGAGTTCCTCGTCAAGATGAAGCAGATGGCGCCCCAGATCGGCACCGGCCTCGGGCTGACGGAAACCTCGGGTTTCTGCACTTATACGGATATCGATGCCGGGGTGGACGAGATCGCCCGGAGCATCGGTTACGACATGCCCCTGTGTCCCCTGACCATCAGGGAACCGATGAACGCCGACGGCAGCGCGGGCAAGGAGAAGCCCAGGGGGGAAGTGGGGGAGATCTGTTTTTCAGGCCCCCAGATTTTCATCGGCTACCTGAACGATGAGGAAAACACCGCCAAGACCATTTCCACCGACGGGATTTGCTACACCGGTGACCTGGGCTACTACGACGACGAGGGGCTCCATTTCGCCGGGCGCTCCAAGTTGGTGATCAAGCCCAAGGGCTACCAGGTTTTCCCGGACGACGTGGAGCACCACATCGCGGAGAAGCTCAAGGGCAAGATCAACCAGATCGCCGTGGTGGGCGCCCCCCACGAGGTCTACTCCGAGGGGATCATCGCCTTCGTGGAGCCTATCGAGGGGCAGACGTTGACCGCCGAGGAGGTGATGGCGGCCTGCCAGGACATTTCGGCCTATTCGCGCCCAAGCCATGTGGAGATCCTCCCTGCCGGGCAGTTTCCCCTCAACCGGGTGGCCAAGACCGACTACATGTCACTTAAGACCGCGGCCCAGCAGGTCATCGAGCGGCTGCGGGCCGAAGGCCGCTGGGACGCGTCCTGAAGGGTACAGGCGCGCTTGGCCGAGCAAACCTCTTGACCCAAGGGCCGGGCCGGCCTAGCAGAGCCGCGATGGAATCCGTCCCGCAAAATCCTGAAGCGCCCGCTGCGAGGCGCCTGCCGCCGCTGCGCAGCGCCTGGTGGGTCTGGGCCATGGCGGCACCGCTTTACCTGGTGGGCTTCTTTCACCGGGTGGCCCCGGCGGTGATGACCGCCGAGCTGATGCGGACCTTTTCCATCGGTGCCGCGGCCCTGGGGAACCTGTCGGCCTTCTATTTTTACAGCTACGTGTTGATGCAGATCCCCACCGGGATCCTCGCCGATCGCTGGGGGCCGCGCCGGCTGCTCACCGCCGGGGCTCTGGTGGCGGGGGCGGGAGGGATGTTTTTTGCCTTGGCCCCGTCGCTGGGCTGGGCCTGCCTGGGGCGTTTTCTCATCGGCGCCTCGGTGGCTGTGGCCTGGATCGGTCTGCTCAAGGTGGCCTCCGAGTGGTTTCCGCCCCGGCTGTTCGCCATGGTGACCGGTGTGGGTTTGCTTAGCGGCATTGTCGGAGCCGTGGGCGCGGGGCCGCCGCTGCGCCTGCTGATGGATCATGCCCACTGGCGCACCGTGATGCTGGCGGTGGCCGGCGCCACTCTGGCCGTCGCCGCGGGCGTCTGGGTCGTGGTGCGGGACATCCCATCGCAAAAGGGGTTCGCCGATTATCCCCACACCGGCAAGGGCAAGGCCCAGCGGCCGATCTTCGCCGGGCTGGTCGAAGTGCTGCGCTTTCGCAATACCTGGCTGCTTTTTGTCATCCCGGGCGGCTTTGTCGGTGCCATTCTCACCTTCTCCGGGCTCTGGGGCGTGCCGTTTCTCACCACCCAGTACGGCATGTCCACGGCCCGGGCCTCGACGCTGACCTCGATCCAGTTAACGGCCTGGGCCCTGGCGAGCCCCCTGTTCGGCTGGTTTTCCGACCGCCTGGGACGGCGCAAGCCGCTTTACCTGGCTGGCGGTCTCACCGCCCTGGGCGCCTGGTGCGCCCTGATCTATCTGCCCGGGCTGCCGCCGCCGGTGGTGGTGGGGCTGCTGGTGACAACCGGCTGCGCCTCCGGGGCCATGATCGTCAGCTTCGCCTTCGCCAAGGAGTCGGTGCCTGCCGACTTGGCCGGCACGGTTTCCGGCCTGGTCAACATGGGGGTGATGCTCGGCCCCATGGTCCTGCAGCCGCTGGTGGGCTGGGTGCTGGATGCCTGCTGGGCCGGCTCCCTGGTGGCCGGGGTGCGCCGCTACGATGCCGCCGCCTACCGGGTCGCTTTTTCCCTGATGCTAGCCTGGCTGGCTTTTTCGCTTCTCTTGCTCGTGTTTACCCGAGAAACCGGCTGTCGCCATTACACCGAGCAGTCCTGAGCCACGATGTGCG
>DQXI01000186.1 GCA_011042305.1 Desulfobacteraceae bacterium | reverse complement strand
TCGGGCTCATAACCCGAAGGTCAGAGGTTCGAATCCTCTCCCCGCTACCAAGAAAAACTGAAAAAGGGGTTGCGGCAGCGAAAGCCGCAACCCCTTTTTCAGTTTTTTCGTCTTGAAAAACCGAGCGAAAAGCCGTCGGAAGGTGTCAAAGAGCTGCTAAAAACCTCTGCCGGAAATCCCAGGCAGTGAGCTTGACTAAATAGCGGCCTTATACTATGATTTATAATGTTAAAGAGTCTGAAAAAACTTTTTCAGAATTGGGCACGAATCCGATTTTCACTTTCAATCGAAAGGAGCACGGCATGAATACCAGAAAAGGGATATGGTTTTTGTCGTTTTTGGCTGTCGCGTTTTTGTTGAGCGCCTGCGCCATGCAGCAGTCCGGGAAGCCAGGGCCCTTCCAGGTCAAGTCGCTGGCCGACGGAAATTGGAAGCCCAAAGCGGACAACCTGGTCTTTGTGCTGGATACCTCCTCGTCCATGACGGAAGGCTACAACGGTGTGGAGAAGTTTGCCACCGCCAAGGGGGTGCTCGCCAATTTCAACCAGACCATGCCTGATTTGAATATAAAGGCGGCCATCCGCACTTTTGGACACGACCCTGGCCTGTCTCGGCAGAGCACAATGCTGGCCTACGGCCTCACCGATTATTCCCGCTCAGACTTTGCCGCCTCCCTGGACAAGATCAAACCGGCTGGCGGTCCTAGCCCCATTGAAAAGGCACTGGGAGATGTGGCCGGCGACCTGAAAGACACCCAAGGCAAAATTGCCATGGTCGTGGTCAGCGACGGCAAGAAAATGGGCAAGGCGCCTTTGGCGGCCGCCGATAGCTTGAAGGCGCAATACGCTGACCGACTGTGCATTTACACCGTCTTGGTGGGTGATGATCCGGCCGGGCAGCGCCTGATGGCTGATCTGAGTAAAACCACCGGCTGCGGTTTCACCACCACTGCCGACAACCTGTCCACCGGCGCCCAGATGGCCAATTTCGTGGAGACCGTGATGCTGGAGGCCGTGGTTGCTCCGCCGCCGAAGCCGGCTCCCGTGGTGGTCAAGACCCCGCCCAAGAAACCCAGCTGGGTCTTCAACGACATCAAGTTCGATTTCGACAAGGCAACACTGCGGCCCGAATCCTATCCGGTCCTCGACGGTGTCTACGAGGCCCTGCGTGGCAACCCCGGTTTGGCTGTTGAGATCCAGGGACACACCTGTGCCATCGGTACTGATGAGTACAACATGGGCCTCTCCCAGCGTCGTGCCAACACCGTTTTGAAGTACCTGAAGGACAAGGGTATTTCCGCTTCTCGCTTGACGGCCAAGGGATTCGGCGAAAGCCAGCCCATTGACAGCAACAAGACCAAAGAGGGCCGCGCCAACAACCGTCGCGTGGAGTTCAAGCCGATCCAGTAGTCTGAATTTCTCGCCAATTCCATCCACGGGAGAGCGGGGTAGCCCAGGGTTGCCCAGCTCTCCCGGCTAATAGCATCTCTCCAAGCGCCTCACAGATGACCGGCGGAGTGAAAATCACGGTCCCGGGGCGGCCGCATATCGAGAGCGTGGCAACGCATCTTGCGAAAAACAGCGGGGCGAAAGCGGTTTCTTTAAAATGGGAGCGCAAGATGAGAGGCAAATACTTTTCGGCAATCCTTGTTGCCGTCATTTTATTGATTTCCGCCTCGAGTCCGGCTGGAGAAAGGCCCGTTTTAAAGGCCAAGGCCTTGACGAGCGTTCAGATCATGCGAATCACCGGGCAGGCCGCCTTGAGGGCCGGTGACGTTTACGGGGGAGATCTGTACAACGGCAACCCGGACGTTTTCATCACCGAGCTCTCTATTTATGTCAAAACGGAAAAGAACGGCGAGATTTTTCCACGGATCTACCTGTGCCAGATCGATATCGCCCCCATGGCGACGGTCCCCTTCGGCGTCAATATCGTCGCCGGCGATGAAAATGCCGACTACTCCTGGGGGATCATCAAGGCAAGGGGATATGAGGTGGATCCCAAACTGATAAAGAGTTTTCAACCCAGCAGATAGATTCCAAGGCAAATTTTCACGGCTTTGCCTTTTGCTGCCTCTCCAAAAACATCCGGAATAAATTGTCAAAAAAGGAAGCCGGGGAGGTGGCCCCAAAAACGCCCTGGATGACCAAGCAGTAGCCGGCCTCAAGTTCTTAGCGTGTGCCCATCCATAAATCGCTAAAATTGGCCGCGCTCCGGCGTAGGCAAGAGGCGGCGGGCTAACGGTACCGCTGGGGCTTAGCAAGAAGATAGGCAACCAACCGTAAATGTCGCCAATTCTGCCAAACTGTGGGCGCACCCCTCCTGCCGGTTCTGCTTTTTCCATAGACGCCGTAGCCTCAGGCCAAATGTTTGCGCGCCTTGCCTCGTCCTTTCGCCGAGGCTGCCTGATGTCGTTTTGCTTCTATATCTTCTTCTGCCTCTTGGTTTGCCGTCCCTATCAGGCTGGCCAACCCTTGGGCCCACCTCCCGGAGGGGGGCGAAAGTGAGCGGTAAGATCTTGGAGGGCTGAAATAATGGGTTTTATCCCCAAAAACGGCCTGAAAATGGTTGGCGTGGTGGTTTCAGCCTTGTTGATCTGCGCCGGTGCGACGTTTACCTGGTGGAATGTGGAATGGACCGACGCCAAACTGCGCCAGAACCTGCTGCAGGAGGCGATGGCTATGGCGCTGGCCATCGACCCGGTCCACGTGAAAAAGCTCTCCGGCACCCCGGCCGATCTGGACCAGCCTGTCTACCTGAGACTCAAGCAACAGCTTGCGGCCATGAAGTCGGTCAATGATCGATACCGGTTCGTCTACTTGATGGGCCGCGCGGGCGATGGCCGGATTTTCTCTTTTGTCGACAACATGCCGATTTCATCCGAGGGTTACTCCGCGCCCGGAGATTTCTATAACGACGCTTCGGAACAGTTGAAGTCCATCTTCCACGGTGGTGACGCGTTTGTGGAAGGACCGCTGGCCGGCGATTGGGGGAAGCGGGTTTCAGCCCTGGCGCCGATCACCGATCCGCAAACCGGCAAGGTGCTGGCTGCTTTTAGATTGGATGTGGATGCCGCGGACTGGTGGCGGGATGTTGTCGCCTGGGCGGCCTTGCCGCTGGCCTTGACGCTGGCGCTGTTGGTTTCCGCCCTGATGAGTGTTTCGCTGGTGGGTTCCCGCATCACAGCCCGGAGACGCGAGCATCAATTGGCCGAGAGCCGAAAGAAGTATCGCCACCTTCTCGAAAGCGCACAGGTCGGCGTTGTGGTTATGCAGGGGCATCTTATTGAGTCTGTCAACCCGGCTATTGCATCAATTCTCGGATTTCCCATCCATGAGATCGAGAGGCGCTCCTTTACCGATTTTGTTTTTGAAGAAGATCTCGAGACCGTGCTCCGGTGCCGTCAATTGACCCTGGCGGAAGGTAGGCGGAAAAAGAATACGAGCTGCGAGTTCAGGGCGGTCACCTCCGGCGGGGACTTGCGTTGGGTGCACGTCACCAGCCAGCTCATCGAGTGGGAAGGCGCCCAGGCCTCGTTGAATTTTGTCAGTGACATCACGGATCGCCGGCAGGCCGAAATCAAAAACGAGAAACTGCAGGCCCAGCTGCTTCAGGCCCAGAAGATGGAGGCCGTGGGACGTCTGGCCGGTGGCGTGGCCCACGATTACAACAACATGTTGAGCGTGATCATCGGTTACGCGGAGTTGGCCTTAGACAAGGTGGCCGCGGGTGATCCGCTGCATGTCGATCTTACCGAGATCATCGCTGCGGCCAACCGCTCGGCCGACATCACGCGCCAACTGTTGGCTTTCGCCCGCCGCCAGACCATGGCGCCCAAGGTGATCGATCTCAACGAAACCGTCGAGGGCGGGCTCCGCATGCTGCGCCGTCTCATCAGCGAAGACATCGACTTGCAGTGGCGGCCAAGGGGCGGGCTGTGGGCCAGCAAAATCGATCCGGCACAGGTGGATCAGATTTTGGCCAACCTGTGCGTCAACGCCCGGGACGCCATTCGCGGTGCGGGCAAGATTACCATTGAAACCGACAATGTGCGCTTTGATGGGGCCTATTTTGCCGATCAGCCGGATCCTGTCTCCGGCGATTACGTCCTCCTGGCCGTCAGCGATGACGGCGGTGGCATGGATGAAAAAGTTCTCAGCCAAATTTTCGAGCCTTTTTTTACCACCAAGGGGGTCGGCCAGGGCACCGGGCTGGGGCTGGCCACCGTCTACGGCATCGTGCGCCAGAACAACGGCTTCATCAACGTCTCCAGCGAGCCGGGTGAGGGAACCACCTTCAGGATCTACCTGCCCCGGCATGCCGAGACGATTCAGATTTCCCCGATTGCATCGAAGCAGAAAATCGACGCCGGCCGCGGAGAGACGATTCTGGTGGTGGAAGATGAGGTTTCGGTGCTCAAGCTGGCCTGTGCCATCCTCGAAGGCCTGGGCTACAGCGTGTTGGCGGCGTCCAATGCCAATGACGCGCTGACTTTGGCCGATGCCCATAGAGGGAAGATCGACCTGCTGATCACTGACGTGATCATGCCAGAAATGAACGGCCGTGACTTGGCCCATGGCCTGCAAGCGTTGTACCCGCAGTTGCGGGTGATCTTCATGTCTGGTTACACCGCCGATGTCATCGCCCACCGGGGGATGATCGATGAGGGGGTGCACTTCATCCAGAAGCCGTTTTCCCGCGAGAAACTGGGGCTGAAGGTGAATGAAGTGCTCAGGGGAGACGTGAGCTAGTCACCTCCCTGCGTCAATTGAAGCACCGCGTAGGTTCAATTGGGATCCTGGAGGTGAGTAAAGGCGCTCCAGTTTCCCGGTTGGCCTTCCCTGCCCGCCGTACAGACCGAAAAGACCTTTTTTAGCTCCTGGAGAACGGTTACAAAGCATCATGGAGGTGGAGGATGGCGGATTTATCTAGTACGTGGGTCAAAAACTTTCGGCCCGTCATGGTCAAGATGAGAGACGGCACCATGATCACCGGGAAGCTGAATATCGGCGATTATCCCAGAGTCTCGGATTTTTTCAGACAAGCCCAGGACCGGTACTTCGTCTTGTCCGACGCTGAACACCGGGGCGCCTCCGGCAAGGTGGTCATCATCAACAAAAGCGAGATCGTGTGGGCTGAACCCGAGGAGGCCTGAGTAGACCAGGTGATTTTGGGGCGATCTATCCACAGCCTTGACAGCCGGCCGGCGGAGAGGGTAGTCAAGTCGCGCTCATCTTTTAGGGGTCATTGATCACCTCCGCTTCCCGGCAGCAAGGCCCATGACAACGACGCGCCCCACCAAGCTGTCCGAATTTCTCGCCGGCTGCCGGGACGAAGCCCCGCTGCAGCTCGGCGTGGCGCCCTTCGGCATGCTCTACAGCATCGCCGCTCTGGCCGTAGGGATGCCGGCCTGGCTGGTCCAACTCTCGTCGGCCCTGGTGTTCGCCGGGTCGGCGCAATTGGCCATCGTGCAGATGCTATCGGTGGCGGCGGGGGCTTTGCCCATCGGCCTGACCGCCGGTCTGCTGAATTTGCGCCACGTCCTCTACAGCGCCTCGGTGGCCGAATATGTGCGCCACCTACCCCGGCGCTGGCGGCTGCTGCTGGCCTATCTGCTCACCGACGAGGCCTACGCCGTGGCCATCCTGCGTTACCAGCGTCAGGCCGCCGCGTCCCCAACGGACCTCAAGGACGCGGCGCCGGGCCAATCGATGCCGGACCTGCGGCACTGGTACTTTCTCGGCTGCGGTTTCACCCTCTGGACCTGCTGGCAGCTTTCCACCGCCGCCGGCCTGGTTTTCGGCGCCCGGATTCCACCCGAATGGGACATCGACTTTGCCGTGCCGCTGACCTTCCTGGCCTTGCTGACCCTGCTGGTGCGCGAACGGGCCAGCCAAGCGGCGGCCCTGGCGGCCGGCGTGGGAGTATTGGCATTCGCCCCCCTGCCTTACAATCTTGGGATAGTGGCGGCGATCCTGGCGGGGTTGCTGGTGGGCTTTGGCGTCGCAAAATGCCGGGGGGACCGGCCATGAGCACGGCGGTGCTGATCTTGCTGCTCGCAGTTGTAGGGGGGGCTACCTACCTGTTCCGCTACTCCATGATCGGTATCTTCGCCAACCGCAACCTGCCGGCCTGGCTGCGCAAGCTGTGCAGGTACATCGCGCCGGCCAGCTTTGCCGCGCTGACCGCCAACGCCCTGTTCGTCCATGGCGACAAAGTGGCCCTGTCCCTTGATGCGCCCAAGCCGTGGGCCGCCCTGATTGCTGTCATCGTCGCCTGGCGCACCGGAAACGTGTGTGCCACCATCGGCGTGGGGATGGCCGCGTTGTACCTGCTCAAGCTGTTCTTCTGATTTTTTGCGCCAGCTGTCAAAGCAGCCCGGAGCGCTGCCTGGGCCTTTTGATGATCCACCCGGCGATGAATCCGAAGATCACCAAGCCGCCGCCGTAGAGCAGGCCATCCATCAGTTGGCTGTGGGCCAGGCGGTTGCGTTCATTTTCAAACTTTTCGGCCGCCTGTCGAGCCTCTTTGAGCTCTTTGACGTTTTTTTCATACTTGGCTTTGAGTTTGAGAAAATCGGTCGATTCTGATTTCAGCGTCTCATAGGCCGCCTTGACCCTGTTTAGTTCGGCTTGGGCCTGAGCGAGCTCGCTGCCGGTGGCGCTGTTTTCGGTGCTCAACTTGGACACTTTTCGCTCCAACTCCTTGTTGCGCTCGACCACTTCTGCGTAGCGTGTTTCCAGCTGTTCCAGTTTGATGGCCGTGGGGGTGTCCGCCGTCAGGTAGCGGGTCAGCACCCAGCCCTCCCGGCCGTCGGAAAGCCGCACCCGTGACCAATCCTTGCCCCGTTCGACCATCTCCACCGCGCTCCCCGAGGACAACAGGGCAATGATCTTGCGGTCCGTCGCCGGCCCGGTGCGCATGGTGATTTCAATCTCATCGGAAACATACATGGTCGCCGCCGCAGCCAAGGCGCTGCCGAGCCCCTGCATCAACAAGGCAACTGAAACGATCAGACAGAGTCGGGTCATCAATTTCATCAGTCGTGTAGTCTCCTTGAGTTGACTGGCGCGCCCGGCACGACTCGAACGTGCGACCTACGGATTCGAAGTCCGGTGCTCTGTCCAACTGAGCTACGGGCGCGTGGGATGGACCGATAGCCGAGGTCTTATCCCAGGCGGGATAAAAAGACAAGACCACGGCCAACGGATCGGCCATGGTCCTGGAAGGCCAAAAGGGGTGGGGTGGATGATGGGACTTGAACCCACGACAACCGGGGCCACAACCCGGTGCTCTGCCAGCTGAGCTACATCCACCACAAGCAGAAAGAAACTCATATCAGATCCGCGCCGGCGCTGGCAAGGGGAAATCAAAACGTCGCCGATCTCTCTTGACACCGCCGGCCATCTTCTTTAAATACAAGTTCGCAGGCAACGCGGCAAGAAGCCGCAATTTGCAACAGTTACCGGTTGTTCCGATCAGCTTGACAGCGCTGGTCGGTTTTGTCGTCAAAAGTTTCAGTACGCGCGCCACGAAGGTTCGCCGCCTCTCCTACGGGGAGAGAGGACCATCGTGGCGTTTTTGTTTTGGAAAAGGAAATTCGCATGAGTCGCTTGGATGTGGGACGAAATGCCGGCCGAGGACTGAGGGGGACGCTTCTTGCGGTGGTGCTGTTGCTGCTGGCCGCCGGGGTCCAGGCCGCCGAGACGCGCCGGGTCACGGACGCCGCCGGACGCATCGTGACTATCCCAAAGACGGTGGAGCGGGTGATCTGCTCCGGTCCGGGGTGTTTGCGGCTGCTGACTTACATCGGCGGCCAGGATCGGATCGTGGCCGTGGACAGCCTCGAGTTGGGCAATGCGCCGGTGGACGCCCGGCCCTATGCCATCGCCAATCCCCAGTTTAAGACCTATCCACTTTTTGGGGAATTCCGCGGCCACGACAACCCGGAACTCATCGTCGGCCTCGATCCCGGGCCCCAGGTGATTTTCAAGACCTACGCCAACCGCGGACTGGGGCCGGAGCAGCTCGAGGCCAAAACCGGGATTCCGGTGATCGTGCTCGAATACGGCAACCTCACCTACGGCCGCAGCCAGCTTCACCAGGCCCTGCGGTTGATGGGGGAGGTGATGGACGAAACCGAACGGGCCGAGGCGGTGATCGCCTATTTCGACGCTCTTGAACAGGACCTGGACCGGCGGACCAGGGATGCGCCCGATGACCAGCGGCCGTCGTGCTATATCGGCGGCCTGGCCCAGGCCGGGCCCCACGGGTTCCAGTCCACCGAGCCGTCCTTTGCGCCCTTTGCCTTCACCCACGCCGACAACGTGGCCGCTGCCCTTTCCACCCCCGGCAAGCCCATTTCCCACGCCAACGTGGCCAAGGAGCAGATCGTGGTCTGGGACCCGGACGTGATCTTCCTTGATGTGTCCACCCTGCGCCTGGACCGAACCGCCAACGGCCTGGAACAATTGCGCCATGATCCGGCCTACCAGGCGCTCACCGCGGTGCGCGAGGGGCGCGTCTATGGCGTGTTTCCCTACAACGCCTATACCCAGAACTTCGAGGCGATCTTTGCCAACGCCTACTACGTGGGAAAGGTCCTTTACCCGGATCGCTTTGCCGATATCGACCCCATGGCCAAGGCCGAGGAGATCTGCGTGTTCATCAACGGGGCGCCTGCCTTCGAAAGGCTCAACGATCAATTCGATGGCATGGCGTTTACCCGCATCCCGGTGAGGCCATGACATGTCGCATCTGAATCACGGCCATATTCCGCCGGCCTACACGGCCTACGTGGGCCGCAAGGCCTATTTTGTCACCGGCCTGGCCTTGTTGAGCCTGGTGCTGCTGGTGATGGCCATTTCCCTGGGAGCGGTGCGCGTGCCGGTGGACCAGGCGCTGAAATCACTGGCCGGCCTTGAGGCCGACCCGCGCTTTCAGATCATCATCCGCAGCATCCGCTTGCCCCATGCCCTGGCGGCCCTGCTGGCCGGAACCGGCCTGGCGGCCGCTGGCACGGCCATGCAGTCGATCCTGCGCAACCCGCTGGGCTCCCCCTTTACCCTGGGCCTTTCCCAGGCCGGGGCCTTCGGGGCGGCCTTTGCCGTGATGCTGCTGGGCGCCGGCACTATGCAGTCCACCACGGTGGGGGCGGTGACCATCGCCAACCCCTACCTGACGACCCTGGCGGCATTTATGGCCTGCATGGCCACCTCCATGGTGATCATCGCCATCGCCCGGCTCCGGGGCGCTACCCCCGAGGTGATGGTCTTGAGCGGGGTGGCCCTGGGGTCGCTGTTTTCCGCCGGCACCATGTTTTTGCAGTACTTCGCCGACGACGTGCAACTGGCGGCCATGGTGTTTTGGACCTTCGGCGACGTGGGGCGGGCCGGCTGGCGCGAGGTGGTTTTCATGGCCGTGGTCGTGGCGTTGGGGTTGGTTTACTTCATCGCCAACCGCTGGAACTACAACGCCATCGACGCCGGCGACGAAACGGCCCGCAGCCTGGGGGTGCGGGTGGAGCGGGTGCGGATGATCGGGATGATCGTCGCTTCGCTGATCACCGCCATCATCGTCGCCTTCCTGGGGGTAATCGGGTTCGTGGGGCTCATCTGCCCGCACATCGTGCGGCGCATCATCGGCGACGATCATCGTTTCGTCATGCCGGCGGCCAGCCTGAGCGGCGCGGTGCTGTTGCTGGCCTCGGACACGGTGGCCCGGCTGCTGATGGCCCCCCACGTGCTGCCGGTGGCCGTGCTGACGGCGTTCCTTGGGGCGCCGACTTTTCTCTACCTGCTGATTCGGGGACGGTGGCGATAATGCTCGAGGTCAAGGACATCCGTGTTGGCTACAACGGCTCGGGTCTGGTGTTGGAAGATCTGGGCTTCACCCTCGGCGCCGGGGAAATTTTGGCCATCCTGGGGCCCAACGGGGTGGGCAAAACCACCTTGCTGCGCTGCATCAATGCCATGATCCAGCCCAAGACCGGCAGCGTGATGGTGGAGGGCGCTGATGTGTTCGACATGAGCGCCGGGCAGATCGCCCGCCACCTGGGCTACGTGGCTCAGCACAACGAGGCCGGCCGCATGACGACCTTCGACACGGTGCTGCTGGGACGCAAGCCCCACATGGGCTGGAAGGTGGGCCACGAGGACCTGCACAAGGTGGGCGCGGCCCTGCACCAGCTCGGTCTCCAGCACCTGGCCCTGCGTGACATCGACCGCATGAGCGGCGGCGAGTTGCAGAAGGTCTGCATTGCCCGGGCCATTGTGCAAGAGCCGCGGGTACTGCTTCTGGACGAGCCCACCAGCAGCCTGGATTTGAAAAACCAGCTCGAAATCCTGGGCACCATCCGCCGGGTGGTCAAAGAGCACCAGCTGGCCGCGGTGATGACCATGCACGATCTGAACCTGGCGCTGCGGTTCGCGGACCGGTTTTTGTTCATCCGCAAGGGAAAAGTGTTCGCCAGCGGTCGTCCCGACGAAATCAGCGCCGAGATGGTGGCTGCGGTCTACGGGGTGCAGGTGGACATCCTGCGCCACGACGGGCAGGTGGTGGTGGTGCCGAACGGCAAAAATGGCGATTGAAGTCACGCGAAACTCGAAATTATCCTTCTAATGGAGACCGATCATGAATGCTGAAGAAGTCTTGAACCGCGAGGATTTCAAACGCTGCCTCGAATTTCACGGCCACCTTTGCCCGGGGGTGTCCATCGGTTACCGGGCGGCCCGGGCTGCCATGGACTTCCTGGCAGCCCAGCGGTCCGAGGATGAAGAAGTGGTGGCGGTGGTGGAAACCGATGCCTGTTCGGCCGATGCGGTGCAGGTGCTCACCGGCTGCACCTTCGGCAAGGGCAACTTCATCTACCACGACCATGGCAAGATGGTCCTGACCCTGCTGAACCGCAAGACGGGCCGGGGGGTGCGCGTGGCGATGAAACCGGATGCCTTCGCCCCGGATCCCGAGCACATGGCCTTGATCCAGAAGGTGTCCCGCGGCGAGGCCAGCGAGGAAGAAAAGGCGCGTTTTCATCAGCGCCACACCCAGCGCAGCCACGAGGTGCTCACCATGGAAACCGAGGCGCTGTTCAAGATCGAGCCGGCCCGGGTCGACCTGCCGCCCAAAGCCCGGATCGCCCCCAGCGAACCCTGCGCCGTCTGCGGGGAGCCCACCATGGCCACCAAGATGGAGGAAGTCGAGGGGCGAAGGCTGTGCCGCGATTGTTTCCGAAGAGAAAGGTAATTTGAAGTGCTGCCAGCGGAATTTCAATCTCTGATCATTCGCCCGGTGGGCGTGGTACGCAGCCCGATCAAACGGCCTGTGCTGGTGGCCACCGAGGAGGGGCTGAACCTGACCGAACGCGTTGACCGGATGCGCCAGGCTCACCGCGAGATCCGGAAGACCATCTCCGAGCTGATCTTCGATTCCACCCTGGACGGAATCCTTGACGGTGTGGAAGGGTTTTCTCATATTCTGGTGCTCTACTGGCCGCACCTGGTGCCGGAAGACCGGCGCCGTCTGCGACAGGTGCACCCCATGGGCCGATCGGACCTGCCGCGCCAGGGGATCTTTGCCACGTGCAGCCCGGCACGGCCCAACCCGGTGCTGGTCTCGGCGGTAAAACTTCTGGCGCGAGACGGTCAAGTGCTCAAGGTCCAGGGGCTGGAGGCGGTGGACGGCAGTCCCATCGTGGACATCAAGCCTTACGTGCAAAGCTATTATGGGGTGGGAGAGCCCGGGGTTCCGGCATGGATGGCGCAAATCCAACGGGAGATGGCCGAAGATGATGAGTGCGCCGGCGGCCATGGATGAAGCCCGCCCTTTCGCCGGCGCCGCGTTCTCCTGATTTTTTCAAGGCCCGTTTGGCCCGCCTGGAAGGCCTGGCCCATGTGACCATCGAGGTGGATCCCGCTTCGGCGGTCTCGTCTGTGACTGCGGACGCAGT
>DQXI01000248.1 GCA_011042305.1 Desulfobacteraceae bacterium | reverse complement strand
GGGGTGGCCAGGGGATTGAGTTTTGACGCCGGCGAGCTGTTTGAGGCGCTTAGGGCGCGTTGGCCGCAACCGGACCGGGCTGGCGCCAGGGGGGTGACCATGGCGCTTTTGCTTTGCCGCTTGGTCAACGTTGCAGCGCGGTTGCGGCTTACGGGCCCTTGGCGCCGAGTTCTTGCCGGCGGCTAAACTCAATCTCCTGGCTGCCCCCGGTAGTTTCAGATGGCTGAAAACAGAGCAGAATATTCAACGAAGACCGTACCGCCGGCGTCCGCCGGACAAGACTGCCCGGCGGCCCCCGGAAGAGGTGGTGGGGGAAGACGGCTGCCTGGAAGCGCTCTCTTCTGTTGCCTTTCAGCAGGTTGAAACCTTCGGCTAAACTCAATCTCCTGGCTACCCCGGACAGTTTCAGGTGGCTGAATACGGAGCAGAATACTCGGCGGAGGTTGCAGCGCCGGCGCTCCCCGGAAGAGATGGTGGGGAATGGTGGCTGCCTGGAGGTGCTATCTTCTGGCAACCACCGGTAGTTTCAGATAGCTGAACACAGAGCAGAATATTCAACGAAGGCCGTACCGCCGGCGTCTGCAAGACACTCTGGATCCGGCGCCCCAGAAAACTCGGCGCCAAGCAAAGGTCATTCGCCGTGAATTTTCAGGGTCGGGCTATAGTTTCAACCCCCGCTGCTCCGGGGCCACGGCCACGATGCGGTTGACCCTCTGGAGACCCCGGGGCAGCAGCCGTCCGCGCAGGCCGCGCTGGCCGGAAAAATCGGCCCAGTAGGCTGGCTTCAAGGTCAGGAACCGCTTGCCGGCATGGATGGTCAGGTGGCTGTCGGGGGCCATGACATCCAGCAGGATCATCGACTCCTTGCCCTCGCGCAGGCGCTTGGGAGGAATCTGGATGATCTTGTTGCCCTTGCCCCGGGCCAGCTCCGGAAGGTGGCGTACGGGAAAAATCAGCATCCGTCCCTCGCTGGTCACCGCCACGATCAGCTCTCGCTCCGGGTCGGCCAGCGGCACCGGGGGCAGAGGAAGGGCGCCTTCGGGGAGGGTAAGCACCTGCTTGCCGCCGCGGTTCTTGCTGACAAGGTGCCCCAACTGACAGATGAAGCCGTAGCCGGCGCTGGAGGCGATGAGCAGCGGCATCTCGTCGGACCCCATCAGCAGGTGAGGCACCCGGGCCTCGGGCGGCAGTTGCAACCGGCCGCTGATGGGCTCTCCCTGGCTGCGGGCCGAGGCCAGGCCGTGGGCCGGCAGGCTGTAGCTGCGGCCGGTGGTGTCCAGCAGCACCGCCAACTGGTTACTCTTGCCCCGCGCCATGGCCTGGAAGCCGTCTCCGGCCCGGTAGCTCAATTTCTCCGGATCCACCTCGTGGCCCTTGGCCGCCCGGATCCATCCCTTCCTCGACAGCACCACCGTTACCGGTTCGGCCGGCTGGATGTCCACCTCCTTCAGCGCCTGGGCCTCGCGCCGCTCCACCACCGGGCTGCGGCGGGCATCGCCGTAGGTTTCGGCGTCGGCCTCGATTTCCCGCCGCACCAAGGTCCTCAAACGCTTTTCGGAGCCCAGGGTGCGGGCCAGGTCAACCTGCTCGGCGGCCAGTTTTTCCTGTTCCCGCCGCAGCTCGATCTCCTCGATACGGGAAAGCTGGCGCAGCCGCAGTTCCAGGATGGCCTCGGCCTGGCGCTGGGTGAGGCCGAAGCGTTCCATCAGGGCCTGGCGCGGTTCGTCGGCCTGGCGGATGACGGCGATGACCTCGTCGATGTTGAGAAAGGCGATATAGAGCCCTTCGAGCACGTGCAGGCGGTCTTCGACCTTGTCGAGGCGGTGGCGCAGGCGGCGGCGCACCGTCTCGATGCGGAAGGTGAGCCACTGGGACAAGATTTCGTCCAGGCGGCAGACCCGGGGGCGCCCATCCAGGCCGATGAGGTTGAAGTTGACCCGGTAGGTGCGCTCCAGGTCGGTGGTGGCAAAGAGGTGGCCCATGAGCTGGTCGACGTCGACACGGTTGGAGCGCGGTACGATCACGATGCGCGTGGGCTCCTCGTGGTCGGATTCATCGCGCAGGTCGGCCACCAGGGGCAGCTTCTTGGCCTGCATCTGGGCGGCGATCTGCTCGATGACCCGGGCCCCGGAGACCTGGTGGGGCAGGGCGCGGATCACGATGTCGCCGTTTTCCCGTTCCCAGGCGGCGCGCAGGCGAAACGACCCGCCGCCGGTGCGGTAGATCTCCTTCAGCTCCTCGCGGGGGGTGATGATCTCGGCGGCCGTGGGCAGGTCCGGCCCCTGGATGAAGGCGCACAGGTCGTCGGCCGCGGCATCCGGGTGTTCCAGCAGGTGGACGCAGGCGGCGGCCACTTCGCGCAGGTTGTGAGGCGGAATGTCGGTGGCCATGCCCACGGCGATGCCCGCCGCGCCGTTGAGCAGGATGTTGGGCAGCCGGGCCGGCAGGCGGCACGGCTCGCGCAGGGTGCCGTCGAAGTTGGGCTGCCAGTCCACCGTGTCCTGACCCAGTTCGGAGAGCAGCACGTCGGCGTAGGCGGTCAGGCGGGCCTCGGTGTAACGCATGGCGGCAAAAGACTTGGGGTCGTCGGGCGAGCCCCAGTTGCCCTGGCCGTCGATCAGCGGGTAGCGGTAGGTGAAGGACTGGGCCATCAGGACCATGGCCTCGTAGCAGGCGCTGTCCCCGTGGGGATGAAACTTGCCCAGCACGTCGCCCACGGTGCGGGCCGACTTCTTGGGCTTGCTGCTCGCCTTGAGCCCCAGCTCGCTCATGGCGTAGACGATGCGCCGCTGGACCGGCTTGAGGCCGTCGCCCACGTGGGGCAGGGCCCGGTCCAGGATCACGTACATGGCGTAGTCGAGGTAGGCTTTTTCGGTGAATTCGGCCAGGGGCTGGCGCTCGATACTGTCAAAGAGGGTGGAGGGGTTGGTCATGGGGATTCGCTCAGTTTGGTAAGGGGGTCCATGGGACTTATGGGACGCATAGGGGTTGTGGTGAGCGTCAAATTTTCGCTACTTCAGCCAAATTCCCTTTTTCTTCCAGCCAGTTACGCCGATCAATGGCGCGCTTCTTGCTCAGCAGCATGTCCATCACGCGCTCGTCCGCCTGGTCCCCGGCCAGGGTGAGCTGGACGAGGCGGCGGGTGTCCGGGGCCATGGTGGTTTCCCGGAGCTGGATGGGGTTCATCTCCCCCAGCCCCTTGAAGCGCTGGACCTGGATCTTGACCCGGGGCTCCTTGGCCGCCAGGCGGTCCAGGATCCCTTTCTTTTCGGCCTCGTCCAGGGCATAGAACACCTGCTTGCCCGCGTCGATGCGATAAAGCGGGGGCATGGCCACGAACACGTGGCCCCGGCGCACCAGGGCGGGAAAATGGCGCAGGAAAAGGGCGCAAAGCAAGGTGGCAATGTGCAGCCCGTCGCTGTCGGCGTCGGCCAGGATGCAGATTTTCCCGTACCGCAACCCGTCCAGGTCCTCCGAGGCCGGGTCCACCCCCAGGGCCGTGGCGATGTCGTGGATCTCCTTGGAGGCCAGGATGGACTCCGAGGCCACCTCCCAGGTGTTGAGGATTTTACCGCGCAGGGGCATCACCGCCTGGAAGTTGCGGTCCCGGGCCTGCTTGGCCGATCCGCCGGCCGAGTCGCCCTCCACCAGAAACAGCTCGCAGCGCGGGGCGTCCTGGCTGACGCAGTCGGCCAGTTTTCCCGGCAGGGCCGGCCCGTTGGCCACTTTCTTGCGCGTTACCTGCTTGCTGGTGCGCAATCGTTTTTGGGCGTGGCTCAAGGCCAAGGCCGCGATCTGTTCCGCCGCCTCGGTGTGCTGGTTGAGCCAGAGGCTGAAGGCGTCCTTCACCGCCCCGGTGACGAAGGTGGCCGCCTGGCGCGAGGAGAGCCGCTCCTTGGTCTGGCCCGAGAACTGGGGGTCCTGCATCTTGACCGACAGCACGTAGCAGCACTGCTCCCAGACATCGTCCGGGGCCAGGCGCACGCCGCGGGGGATCAGCTTGCGAAATTCGCAAAATTCCCGGATCGAGGCCAGCAGGCCGCTGCGAAACCCGTTGACATGGGTGCCGCCGAGAGGCGTGGGAATGAGGTTGACGTAGCTTTCGGCCACCGCTTCGCCGCCGTCGGTGAGCCAGGTGACGGCCCAGTGGACCATCTCGGCCTCTCCCTCGGCGCTGCCCACGAAAGGGACCTCCGGCACGATGGATTGCTCGGCCAGGCTTTCGGCGAGGTAGTCGCGCAGCCCGTCCTCGTAGTACCATTCGGTTTCCTGGTCGTTGACCCGGTCGATGAAGCGCAGCCGCAGGCCGGGGCACAGCACCGCCTTGGCCCGCAGCACGTGGCGCAGGCGGGGTACGGAAAAGCGCGGGCTGTCGAAATACTTGGGATTGGGCCAGAAGCGGATGGTGGTGCCGGTGTTGCGCTGGCCCACCGTGCCGGTTTCGGCGAGGGGTTCGACGAGATCGCCGTCGGCAAAGGCGATGGCGTAGCGTCGCCCGTCGCGCCGGATCTCGACCTCCAGGCGGTTGCTCAGGGCGTTGACCACCGAGACGCCCACCCCGTGGAGCCCGCCGGAAAAAAAGTAGTTCTTGGCGGAAAACTTCGCCCCGGCGTGCAGCCGGGTCATGATGAGCTCCACCCCGCACAACCCCTCTTCGGGGTGGATGTCCACCGGCATCCCCCGGCCGTCGTCCCGGACCTCCAGGGACTGGTCTTCGTGGAGGATGACCTCGATCTGCTTGGCAAACCCGGCGATGGCTTCGTCCACGCTGTTGTCCACCACCTCCTGGCCCAGGTGGTTGGGCCGCGAGGTGTCGGTGTACATGCCGGGTCGGCGGCGCACCGGCTCCAGGCCGCTGAGGACCTCGATGGATTCGGCGTTGTAGGGCGCGTAGTGGTTGGGGCGCATGGGGTACGGTTTTACCTCTTTCCGGGTTGACTGCCGCCCGCAGCGGCAGGGGCACCATAAACGCATCCGGGCAAATTTGCAACGGTTCGCCGGGCCGTGGCGGCCTTGACTTTATCCGGCATGAAAACAGCGATTGACCGAAGATGGGATCGGGCCGGCTATCCGGCGGCAGGGGCGCCGCCCAGGTAGGCGGCCAACACTTCGGGGTGACGCTGGATTTCCCGGGGCGTGCCTTCGGTCAGCAGCCGGCCGCGGTCCAGGACCACGATCCGGTCGCAGACCCGCATGGTCAGGCCCATGTCATGCTCTACCATCAAGATGGTGACGCCCTGGTCGCGGATCCGGCCGATCAGGTCGCCGAGGCGGTCGGATTCCACGCGGTTGAGCCCGGCGGCCGGCTCGTCCAGCAGCAGCACCCGCGGTTCGCTGGCCAGGGCCCGGGCGATTTCCAGCAGCCGCTGCCAGCCGAAGGGAAGGTCCCGGCTGGGGCTGTCGGCCTGGTCGGCCAGCCCCACGAAGGCGAGCAGCTCCAGGGCCTTTTGCCGTGCTTCGCGCTCTTCTTTTCTCACGGCCGCATGCCGGGTCAGCGCGCCCCAGAAGCCGCAGCGGGTGCGCACGTGGCGGCCGACCAGCACGTTTTCCAGCACGCTCATGGACCCGAACAGCTCCACATTTTGAAAGGTGCGGGCGATGCCCAGGGCCACCAGCTCGTGGCTGGGGCGGCCCTGGATGGGCATGCCGTCGAAACGGATGCCGCCGGTGTCCGGCTTCAGGGCGCCGGAGACCAGGTTGAAAAGGGTCGTCTTGCCCGCGCCGTTGGGGCCGATGAGGCCCTGGATTTCCCCGGGGGCCACCTCGAACGAGATCTCCGTGAGGGCGCGCACGCCGCCGAAGGCCTTGGAGACCTGTTCAAGGTGAAGCAGGGGAGACGGGTTGGGCCGGTTGTCGCTTGAATCGCAAATAGGCATCGATCAATCCGCGGGTGAGCCCCTGGGGCATGAAGATCATCACGGTGATGAGAATCAACCCGTAGACGATCATTTCGAAATCGGCGAAGGCATGGAGCCACTCGGGCAGCAAGGTGAGCAGGGCCGCGCCGAAGACGGCCCCCCAGATACTGGCCATTCCGCCGATGACCACCATGGTGACCAGGCGCACCGAGACCATGAAGCCGAAGGATCCCGGGCTGATGAAGCAGATGAAATGGGCGTAGAGAAACCCGGCCAGGGCCGCCAGCACGGCACTGTAGACAAAAACTTGCAGCTTGTAGCCGTGGGTGTTGACGCCCACGGCGCGGGCGGCGTTTTCGCTGTCATGGATGGCCCGCAGGGCCCGGCCCACGCGGGAGTCGATCAGCCGCCGGCTCAGCACCATGGCGGCCAGGACGATGATCCAGACGAGGAAAAAATAGGCCCGGGGATCATATAGCGGCAGCGGCCCCAGGGAAAGGGGCGGAATGCCCACCAGTCCCGAGGCCCCGCCGGTGAGCGAGGCCCATTCGCGAAAGACGATAAAAATGATCATGCCGAAGCCCAGGGTTCCCATGCCTAAATAGTAACCGGACAGGCGCAGGGTCGGCAGCCCCACCACCCAGGCGACCCCCGCGGCCAGAACCAGCGCCGCGGGCAACGCCAGCCAGGGCGACACCTGCCAATGGGCCGTCAGCACGCCGGAGGTGTAGGCCCCCAGGCCGTAAAAGGCGGCGTGGCCCAGGGAGATCTGCCCGGCGTAGCCCATGAGCAGGTTGAGCCCCAGGGCCAGGAGGGTATTGATGCCGATGAAGATCAAGACCTGGAAATGGTAGGTGTTGGTCACCAGCAGGCCTGCGGCGGCCACCAAGGCGGTAAAGAGGATGTATGGCAGATGGCGGCGGGGCACGGTAACCCTGGTTCGTCCTTTGGCGGTTACAGCGTATTGAATTTTGCCGGGATCGGAACCCGGGGCCTTGGAAACGGTGATGCATGATACGCCAGGCGAACCGGCGGCGTCAATCGCTGCCGGAACATCTTTGCCGGGGTGAAGCTTTGCTCAGATGAGGAAACGGCGGGCTTCGGCCGGTGGCAGGGGCTGGACCGTTATCTTTCGGGATTCGCCGGGGCCCTCGATCCGAACGGTCGCTTCCCGGTCCGCCGGCGCCTTGCTGTAGCCGGCAGCGATGGCGCCGGCCAGGGCCACCGTTTCCGCAGAAGCATTGCTCGGCGCCAGAGCCAGGGGCCCGGGAAAGCCCTGGACCCGGATTTTCAAATCCACGGCCGGCTCCACGGTGGCTTCGAGCTGTGCGTTCTCGATTTGGGTGCGGCCCACCACGATCTTGGTGTGCGCATCCAGGCGCAGGTGCCGACCGATCTTGAGGCGGTCCAAATCCTGCCGGCGCGGTTCGCTCGTGTGGCCCAACAGGTCGCGCAGGCGATCGGCGTAGCCCTTGTCGGTGAGCAGGCAGCCGCCGGCCGGGGCCGGGTAGTCGGTGATCCCGTAGTGCTGCGCCAGGTCGATCTGCATCTTGCGGCCGCGGCCGCGGATATCCAGCAGCCGGGTGCGGTCCACCAGGCCCTGCTGCTCAACGACGGTTTCCGGCAGCCCCAGGGCGCTGAGGGGGCGCAGGATAAAGCCGCGCAGGCCGCTGTTTTTTTCCACGTAGCGCAGGGCGTTGCGGGTCTGGCTCATGGGCCGCTGGCCCAGCACCTCGCCGCTGAAGAGGAAAGCGAAGCCCTCGGCGGCCATGGTCTCGCCGGCCAGCCGGAACATGAGGGCATGGCAGTCCAGGCAGGGGTTCATGTGCCGGCCGTAGCCGCAGCGGGGATTGCGCAGCATGTCGAGGTAAACCGGGGTGATGTCGCGCACCATGAGCGGAATTTCCAGCTGGGCGGCGGCCCGGCGGGCCCGTTCGGCGTCGAAAAACGGGGTTTCGAAGCAGATCCAGTGCACTTCGATACCCTGGTCGCGCAGCACCAGGGCGGCCAGCATGCTGTCCAGGCCGCCCGAGGCCAGTCCCAGGGCCCGCACCGGGCGGGGTGTGTCGATTTTCGTTGCGCTCATGGCAGTCGGTTTTATAGATATCGGGAAATGTCGCCAACGCGGCTCGAGGCTGTGGGTTTTTTTAAAATGCGGCCAACCTAAGGTTCCCGGGCGGGTCTGTCAAGTCGCGGCAAGGGGCGGTGGGCCTGCCGAGGAAAGATTCCGGCGGTTGTTACGGGAAAGCGGGGCAGGATGTCGATATACAAGTTGGTGGCCGGTGGCGTAGTTTTATATCTTGCCTGGTGCCTGCTGCTATTTTTCGCGCAGCGCTTTATGCTTTTCCCGGCCGCCATGGCCGACGGAAAGGATGAGGCCCGGCCTCCGGCCGGCTTTGTCGTGCTGCATTTCGAGACCCCGGCGGGCACGGTGGAGGGCTGGTACCTGCCTCCACCGCAGGGCACACCGGAGCGTCCCGGGCCGGTGATGATTTTTGCCCACGGCAACGCCGAGACCATCGATACGGCCGCCCTCGACATGGCCGCGGCGGCGACCCTGGGGTTGGGGCTGCTGGCCATCGAATACCCCGGCTACGGCCGCTCCGCCGGCAGACCGTCCCACTCGAGCATCACCGCGGCCATGCGGGCCGCCTACGATGCCCTGGCGGCGCGTCCCGAGGTGGACGCCCGGCGCGTCGTGGCCTGCGGCCGGAGCCTGGGGGGCGCGGCGGCCTGTGCCCTGGCCCAGGAGCGGCCCCTTGCGGCCTTGATCCTGGTGTCCACTTTCACCCGGGTGGCCGACTTCACCCGGCGCTACCTGGTGCCGTCCTTTCTCGTGCGCGATCCTTTCGACAACCTGGCGGCCGTGTCCCGCTTCAAGGGGCCGCTGCTCATCGTCCACGGCCGAAGCGATGCCATGATTCCCTTCGATCACGCCCTCAGGCTGCACCGGGCCGCCCCCGGCAGCCGCCTGGTGGCCTACGCCTGCGACCACAACGACTGCCCGCCGGACTGGGGTGTGTTCTGGCAGGACCTGGGGGAATTTTTGCAGGCCGCCGGGGTGACCGACAATGCTTTGAAATCCCAGAGATAGATTTCAGGCCTGCCCGGTGCCGGTTTTCAACCCTCTTGGGTGTAGATGTCCCTGTAGGACTCGCGGATCTCCTTTTTGTTGAACTTGCCCACGCTGGTTTTGGGGATGGCCTCGACGAAAACCACCGCCTCGGGCAGTTGCCACTTGGCGAACTTGGCGCTCAGGTGGGCGCGGATCTCGTCGGCGGTGATGTCCGCCTGGTGTTCGGGGCGGGGCACCACCAGGGCGATGGGCCGCTCCTCCCACTTGGGGTGGGCCACGCCGGTCACCGCGGCCTCCAGTACCTTGGGATGCGCCATGATCTCGTTTTCCATGTCCACCGACGAGATCCATTCCCCGCCGCTCTTGATCAGGTCCTTGACCCGGTCGGTGATCTTCACGTACCCCTCGGCGTCGATGGTGCCGGCATCGCCGCTTTTCCAGTAGCCGTTTGCGGTGAATTGCACCTCGCTGCCCGGCGCGTTGTAGTAGCGGCCCGCGATCCAGGGGCCGCGGATCAGGATTTCGCCGGGGGACTGGCCGTCATGGGGCACTTCGTTGCCGAGGGCGTCCACGATTTTCAGGTCCAGCCCGACGACGGGATACCCCTGCCGGCGCTTCATGTCCCACTTGGCCTCGGCGTCCAGCTCGTCCTCCAGCCACGGCTTGAGCCGGTTGATGGTCACCAGGGGGGTGGTCTCGGTAGCCCCGTAGGCGTGGATGATCTCGGCGCCGGTCAGCTCGTAGAAGCCCTTCATCATGGCCAAGGACGGCTCCGAGGCGCCGGAGATAAAGCGCGCTCCGCGCAGGTCCGGTTTTTCTTCCAGCTTGCGGATGTGTTCGAGCATCGGCATGAACAGAGCCGGCGCGCCGGCGGTGACGGTGACCTTCTCGTCCACCAGCGGTTTGGCCAGGCTGCCCAGATCGGCGATGTTGTACATGCCGGGCAGCACGAACTTGGCGCCCACGATGATGCTGGCATGGGGCATGCCCCAGCCGAGGGCGTGGAACATCGGCACGAGTTGGTAGAAACAGTCGCGGTAGGAGATCTCGGCGTTGCTGGCGATGGTCAGGCCGTGCAGGAAAATGTTGCGGTGCGAGTAGTACACCCCCTTGGGCCGACCGGTGGTGCCGGTGGTGTAGCAGGCCCCGTAGGCCGAACGCTCGTCGAGCACCGGCCACTTGTACGTGTCGTCGGCCTCGGCCAGCAGTTCTTCATAGCTGTACAGCGGCGCCAGGTCGGTCTGGATCTCGGTCAGGGGCTTGTCGGTCATGATCACGTAGCCCTTGACGGTTTCCAGCTTGGGGGCCACGGCGGCGATCAGCGGCAGCAGCGTTTCGTCCACCAGGATGAACTTGGCCTCGGCGTGGTTGATCACGTAAATCAAGTCCGGGGGTGCCAGGCGGATGTTGAGCAGCAGGAGCACCGCCCCGATGCCCGGCACACCGTAGTAGGCCTCGAAATGGCGCAGGCTGTTCCAGTCCATCACCCCGATGCGATCCCCGGGTTCGGCGCCGAGCTGTTTCAGGGCGTTGGCCAGGCGCTGCACCCGGCGGTAGGTGTCGGCGTAGGTGGTCCGCCGCACGCCGGTCATGCCGTAGGCCACGATTTCCTGGCGGCCGAAGGTGCGGGCCGCGTGGCGCAGGATGTTGGTCACGTTGAGCTGGTAGTCGTCCTGGCTGGTGGCGGGAAATCCCATGAGCGGTCGGGTTGACATGGCGGCCTCCTTGAAAGATGTAAAGAGTGGCGGGTGAAGTGGCGACAGTGCCTGAAGGTGATTTAAAAAAGCTATCCGATTCAGCTTCTGCGGTCAAGGAAAGGTTGGTTCCAAGCACGGTTGGCCGCAACCGTTGCGTCACCCTCAGAAAGGCCTTTGCATGGAAACGGGAAAGAACCCCGGCGCTTTTGGCGAAGCGGACCCGGGCGGCGGCAAGCGGCGCTACCGGTCGCTGTTGGAATCGTCACCGGATCCCATCGTGGTGTACGACATGAACGGAACGGCCACCTACGTCAATCCGGCCTTCGAGCGCACCTTCGGCTGGTCCCGGGAACAACTGCTGGGCCGGCGCATCGATTTCGTGCCCCCGGAAAACTTGCCCGAAACCCGTGCCGCCATCCGCAGCATGCTCGGCGGCGAGACGATCCAGCTTTTCGAGACCCGGCGGCGCACCCGGGACGGACGGATCCTGGATGTGCAGATCAGCTCCACCCTCTACGAGGACGACAGCGGCCGGCCGGCGGGTAACATCGTTATCCTGCGGGACATCAGCGCCCAAAAACGAGCCGAAAGGGAGCTGAGACGCTACCAGGGGCAGCTCGAACAACTGGTGGAGGCCCGTACCGCCGAGCTGGCCGCCAGCAACCGGCGCCTGGCGCGGGAGGTGGAAGAGCGCAAGGCCGTCGAGGAGGCCCTGCGCCGGCGGGAAGCCGAACTAGAGGCCCAGTCGCGCCACCTGGCCGAAGTGAACACCGCGCTCAAGGTGCTGCTCAAGCAGCGCGAGGCGGACCGGTCCGAGCTACAGCAAAACGTCCTGGTCAATCTCAAGGAGCTGGTTCATCCCTACCTGGAGCGGCTCAAGAAGAGCCGGCTGACCACCGAGCAGCTCACCCTGGTGAAGATCCTCGAGACCAATCTCAACCACATCGTCTCCCCGTTCGTCGGTCGCCTCGCTTCCAGGATCTACAACCTGACGCCCATGGAGATTCGCGTTGCCAACCTGGTGCGTGCCGGCCGCACTACCGCCGAGATGGCCGACCTGCTTTGCATTTCGAAAAATACCGTAATGTTTCATCGGTTCAACATCCGGCGCAAGCTCGGCCTGGCCAACAAGAAAATCAGCTTGGCCACCCACCTGCTCAACTTCGAAGAGTAGTGGTATTTTCCCACTATTTTCCCGCTGCCAGCCAGTCTTTCGCCTTCGACCGGAGCCCCATCCGGCGGCGGCCCGACGAGGAGGGCCGCCATGGGCTCGGCCAATCCCGAAAGTTTTCGAATGCCTTGCAAAAACAGTAGTTTGGCTGGATAGAGGGCTCTTTTCGGAACGCATGGCCGGCTCCGCC
>DQXI01000218.1 GCA_011042305.1 Desulfobacteraceae bacterium | reverse complement strand
CATTTCGATCCCATGGTGGTGATTTTCGGCCGCATGCTGGTGGGAAGCCTCTGCTTTCTCTTTTTGCCGGCCACTTTTCGCGGTCTCACCTACCGTTCCGGGGACCTGCGGCGGCTCGCCTTCATGGCGCTTTGCGAACCCTGCCTCTACTTCATCTTCGAGGCCAAGGCCATCGAGAACACCACCGCCAGCCAGGCCGGGATGATCACCGCCATCCTGCCGCTGCTGGTGGCCGTGGTGGCGCGTCTCGTGCTCAAGGAGCACCTGACCCGCCGTACCCTGGTGGGTTTTTTCATCGCCATTGCCGGCGTGGTCTGGCTCAGCCTGGCCGCGAAGGCGGAGGTCACCGCCCCCAACCCGCTGCTGGGCAACTTCTACGAATTTCTCGCCATGGTCTGCGCTACCGGCTACGTGATTCAACTCAAGGGGCTTACCTCACGCTACAATCCGTTTTTTCTCACCGCGGTGCAGGCCTTTGCCGGCAGCATCTTTTTTTTCCCCCTGATGTTTGTTCCGCCAACCACCCTGCCGACCCACTTCAGCCTCACCGGGGTGGCGGCGGTGATGTACCTGGGAGCTTTCATCACTCTAGGCGCCTACGGATGTTACAATTACGGGGTGTCGCGGATCCCGGTGAGCCAGGCCACGGCGTTTATCAACCTCATTCCGGTGTTCGCCGTGATCCTCGGCTGGCTGGTTCTCGGCGAGACGTTCACCGGCAGCCAGTACCTGGCCGCGGCCATCGTCTTCTGGGGGGTGTATCTCAGTCAGAATCGGCGGAGGCCGTCGAAAGCCGCAGTCCGATAAATCGGGAGCGTCTTTTTTCAGAGAGAGATTCGGAAGGATGCTGCGGATATCCTGCAACGCGACTAAAGCAGGGTAAAGCCTGCCTCGCTGAAATGCCGGTCGCAAGCGAAGGCTGTCTCGATTTCCAAGGCTTGCATGATCTCGAAGCTCAGGCAATCCACAAGACTCAAATGCCGGGACTGCTCTGCGTAAAGCCGTTCGACGCCCCGGCGATACCAGTCTCGGTTGATCCAGACCACTTCAAGCAAAGGAAACAGTCGTGCCTGGAAATCTCTCACGGCGGACAACCCGACCCTTCGCTGCAAAAGGGCTATTGTTTCAACCAAAACAAAGGAACTGGTGACAAGTTCAGCCGCTTCCGAGGCAAGCCGATGGAATGCCGCCTTTGCCCGTTGGTGACCTTTATCGTTGGCGACCAACAAGGCATAGAGGCTAGATGTGTCGGCGAAGGTCCTCACTCGACGAAGGCCTCTTCCAGGTAGCGGTCGTGGTTCTCCGACACGTCCTCGACGTCGGCGGTATGCTTGCCGACAATCGCACTTGCTTGCCGATACGCGCTGTGACGGTCCGGTTTTTCGGACACAAGATACTGATCCACGGCGGTACGGATCAGTGCGGCAAGAGATTTGTCCGAAGCCCCGGCCAAACTTTTCAACCTTTGGACCTGCTCTTCGGTCAATTGAATCTGGGTGCGAATCATGGCATTTCCTTTTGTAATCAGATTTGCCTTTTTGTAATCATGTGCTGGTCCGAAATGGTTGTCAAGTTACTCTTCGCGCAAACTGCCAAAATTGTCGATTCAATACAGTCTGTTGAAAACCAGCCAAAAATCGGGGAACGACTTGGCCACCACTTCCGGTTGGCGGATCACCACGCCCTCGGTTTTCAGACCGGCCACGGCGAAGCTCATGGCCATGCGGTGGTCGTTGTAGGTCTCGATGACTGCGCCCACAGGCCGGCCCCCCCAGATGCGCAGCCAGTCGTCGCCGGTGTCGGCCCGAATGCCCATGCGGCTCAGTTCCGCTGCCACGGCGGCCAGCCGGTCGCTTTCTTTTTCCCGCAGATGGGCGACGCCGGTGATGGTCGTCGTTCCGGCGGCGAAGGCCGCCACCACCGCTAGGGTCGGCACCACGTCGGGCATGTCGGCCATGTCGATTTCCACCGCGGATAATGGTCCGCCCTTTACCGCCACCCCGTCGGATTCAAAACCAACCCGGCAACCCATCCGCTCCAGGACCCGCAACAATCCCAGGTCTCCCTGAAGGCTGTCGCGGCCGATGCCGCGCACTTTCACCCGCCCGCCGGTGATCGCCGCGGCGGCCCAGAAATAGCTGGCCTGGCTGCAGTCGGCTTCCACCGGGATCTCGGTGGCCCGGTAGCGCTGACCGCCGGGAATGGTGAAGCGGGTATAGCCGTCGCGGGTCAAGTGGATGCCGCAGCGCTCCATGATGGCGCAGGTCAAATCGACATAGGGCCGGGACACCGGGCCGCGCGCCACCTCGATATCAACGGTTTCACGGCAGCACGGGGCGATGAGCAGCAAGCCGGAGAGAAACTGGCTGCTCAGGTGGCAGTCGATGCGCACCGGTCCGCCGATGGCATTTCTGCCCACGATTTCCACCGGAGGGCATCCGTTTGAGGCCAGGGAGCGGGCCGGCACCCCGATCTGGTTCAGGGCGACGAGCAGATCGCCCATTGGCCGCTGGGCCATGCGCGCCGATCCCTGGAGCACGTAGCGCCCCTGGCCCAGCGCCGCCACGGCGGCCAGCAGGCGCATCGAGGTACCGGAATTGCCCAATTCAATCGGCGCTGAAACCGGATCGAAACGACCGCCGCAGCCATCGATGATGAGGTCCGGGCCGTCTGGGCGGGTCGAAACCCCCATCTGTTCCAGGGCCGCCAGGGTCAGGCGGGTGTCCTCGCTGTCAAGCATGCCCGTTACCCGGCAGGGGCCGTGCGAGAGGGCCGCGGCGATGAGGGCGCGGTGGGTGTAGCTCTTGGACCCGGGCACGGAGACGGTACGGTCGGTGATCCGGAGGGGTCGGATGATTTTCATGGCATGGACTCGTCTGACGACAGGGCAAAACGATTGCCCGTTAACGGCTTTTGAACGAAACGGCGGAAGACACCCTGGATGCCATCAAAAAACAGCTGCTTGCCCATGACGATGTGTCAAAGTAGGCGACAACGCCTCGATCACTGCCTGGCGCATTACCGTCACCGGGGCGGCGACCCCGGTCCAGCGTTCGAACTGGGCCGCCCCCTGGAAAACGAGCATCTGCACCCCGTCCACGGTGGTGCAGCCCAGCCGCCGGGCCGCGGCCAGCAACGTCGTTTCCAATGGGTTGTAGACGATGTCCATTACTACCATGGCCGGATCCAGGATGGCCGCGGCCACCGGCGCAGCCCCGGCATCCGGCGCCATCCCCACCGGGGTGGTGTTGACCAGGATTTCAGCCCTCCAGCGGGCGAGATTGTCCATCCGGCCCCATTCCAAGTTCATTTGCCGGGCCAAGGCGGCGGCCCTGGGAACGGTGCGGTTGAACAGGGCCACCTTCGCCCCGGCATTGGAAAGGGCCCAGGCCACGGCCCGCGCCGCTCCGCCGGCACCGAGGATTGCAACCCGCCGTCCGTCTACGGCGGTTACGGTTTCCAGGGCTTTCAGGGCGCCGAGGCCGTCGGTGTTGGTGCCTTTGAGCACGCCGGATTCGTTGGAGATGGTGTTCACCGCACCGATGCGCCGGGCCGTGTCGTCGATCTCGTCCAGCAGGGGCATCACCGCGACCTTGTGGGGAATGGTTACGCTGACGCCGCGGATCCCCAAGGCACGGATACCGGCAACGGCTACCGGCAGGTCGGTGACCCGAAACCCGACGTACACGCCGGGCAGGCCGCAGGCGGCCAGGGCGCGATTGTGCATGGCCGGCGACAGGCTGTGGGCCACCGGGTCACCGATGACGGCATACACCGGGCTGTTGGCTTGCATGGGCATAGTTTTCTAAAATTAAAAATGAGCTAAAGGGCCTAAGGTGGAAGTATCGCCCCGCTCCGGTGGTTTTTACAACCGATAGAATTCTTTTTCCAGGATAGACAGGGGGATCGGTCGTACCACGGCCCGACCCAAGGCTTTCAGCAGCACGAAGTGAACCTGGTCGCCGGCGCGCTTCTTGTCTTTTGCCAAGGCATCGATCAGGGCCTCGGGCTCGCCGGCAATGCCGGTGGGCAGGCCATAGGCGGTGATCAGATCGATCAAACGCCGGGCGTCGATCCCGGCCAATGATCCCAGGGTGCACGAGAGGCGCGCCGCCAGGGCCATGCCCCGGGCCACCGCCTCGCCGTGAGGCGCGCCGGTGACCTTTTCCACCGCATGGCCGAAAGTGTGGCCGAAATTGAGCTGGCGCCGCTCGCCGCTTTCCCGCTCATCCCGGGCCACCACGGCGGCCTTGATTCGCAACGAGCGGTAGACCAGGTCGGCGATCACGTCGGGATCAAGGCCCAGGGCCGCATCCCGTTGTGTTTCGAGCCGCTCGATCAGCTCAAGGTCGGCGATGGCGCCGTGCTTGATGATTTCGGCCATGCCGCAACCGACTTCCCGCGCGGGCAGGCTGGCGAGCACGGTGGGATCGCACCAGACGGCCTCGGGCTGGACGAAGAGGCCCACCATGTTCTTGTAGCCGTCGAGGTTGACGCCGTTCTTGCCGCCCACCGAGGCGTCCACCTGGGCCAGGAGGGTCGTGGGGGCAAAGCCGAATCGTACCCCGCGCAGGTAAGTGGCGGCGGCAAAGCCGGCCAGATCGCAGACCACCCCACCGCCGATGGCCAGCACGAAGCTGTCACGGTTCAACCCCAGGGCGATGAACCGGCGGCAGACCGCTGCCAAGGTGTCGAGGGTTTTGGCGGTCTCGCCGGTGCCGATTTCCACCACCGGGCAAGCAGGAAAACGATTGCCGAGTGCTTGTTGCACCACGGGGTCGGTGACGATCACGGTGCGATCCAGCGGCAGGGCCGCCGGAATGTCTTCGAGGCGGGCGCCGACGTAAATGGTCGAACAGCCGCTGCGGCCTTCGATAGAGATGGTTTTCATGGGGTGGCCATTTGGGAATGATGATTATCGGTTATCGGTTATCGGTTATCAGTTATCAGTTATCAGTTATTCGTTTGTTGGTAGTTGGTGGTCGCTGTTTTTTGGTTTTGCCTGATAATTTTTAACCGACAACCGAAACCGACAACAGATAACAGATAACAGATAACCGACAACTGTTTCATCCCGCCCGGCGGGCGGCCTCGTCGGCGCCCCGTAGCCGCTGGTCGGCCCAGCGCAGTAACTGCTCGGTGGTTTCCCAGGAGATGCACTCGTCGGTGAGCGACACCCCGTAGCGCAGCTTGCCGGGATCGCCGGTGAATTTCTGGTTGCCCTCGAACAGGTTGCTTTCCAGCATGAGGCCCACGATGCTCTCGTTGCCCCGCAGGCGCTGCTCGATGATGTTGCGCCAGACGATGGGCTGGCCCTGGTGCTTTTTCAAGCTGTTGGCGTGGGAGCAGTCCACCACGATGGCCTCGGGCAGCCCGTTGGCCACCAGTTGCATGCGGGCCGCCTCAATGCTGGTGCTGTCGTAGTTGGGCTGGCGGCCGCCGCGCATCACCAGGTGACCCTGGGGGTTGCCGGTGGTGGTGACGATGCAGGTATGCCCCCGCCGGTCGATGCCCACGAAGCTCTGGGAGACCCGGGCCGCCAGCATGGCGTTGATGGCCACCGCCAGGTTGCCGTCGGTGCCGTTCTTGAACCCCACCGGCATGGACAGCCCGCTGGCCATTTCCCGGTGGGTCTGGCTTTCGGTGGTGCGGGCGCCGATGGCGGCCCAGCTCACCAGACCGTCCACGTACTGGGGCGTGATGGGATCAAGCATCTCGGTGCCTGCCGGCAGCCCCAGTTCGCTGATGGCCAACAAGATGCGCCGCGCCCGGTAAAGCCCCTCCTCGATGTCGCAGGTGCCGTCCATGCGCGGGTCGTTGATCAACCCCTTCCAGCCCACGGTGGTGCGCGGTTTTTCGAAGTAGACCCGCATCACCACCAGCAGGGTTTCGCTCACTTCCCGGCTCAGGGCCGCCAGGCGTTCGGCGTATTCGAGGGCCGCCTTTTCGTCGTGGATCGAGCAGGGGCCGCAGATGACCATCAGGCGCCGGTCGCTGCCGTCCAGGATGCGGCCGATGGCCTCCCGGCCGGCCAGCACGGTCTCGTAGGCCGCGGCGCTGGCGGGCAGCATTTCCTTGAGCCGATCGGGGGGCAGCAGCGGCCGGTAGTCCTTGATGCGCAGGTCGAAGGTCGGTTTCATCGCGGGTTCCTTTCATCGGCGCCGGCGGTGCCGTGGGCCGAAACGCGAAGGCCGCGGTCGGATCTGTTTTTCCGCTCGCGGCCCGGCATGAAACCGAAAAAGGCCGCAGGCGGTTTCCGATCCGCCCGCGGCCTTCTGTGGTTGAAGTGGTCTGGCTTCAGCGCACCCGGGGCGGACCGGTCCGGTAGGCGTAAAAATAATAGCCCCGATATCCGAAAAAACCGCCCTGAGAAAAAGTACGCATCGTGCTCATCCCGTCTGGTTGCATTCTTGTCGACCCGATAACACCGGCGCCGAAAGGATGTCAACGATTATTTTGGGCGCTCCCCGGCCGTCAAATGTCGTAGTACAGGTAGAATTCATGCGGATGGGGCCGCAGACGCACCGGGTTGACCTCGTGGGCCGTCTTGTAGGCGATCCAGGTGTCGATCACGTCCTTGGTGAACACGTCTCCCTTGAGCAAAAAGGCATGGTCTTCTTTCAGTGCGCCCAAGGCTTCCTCCAGCGATCCGGGAGCCGAGGGGATGGTGGCCAGCTCCTCGGGGGGCAGGTCGTAGATGTTCTTGTCCAGCGGGTCGCCCGGCTCGATCTTGTTTTCGATGCCGTCGAGCACGGCCATCAGAATTGCCGAGAAAGCCAGGTATCCGTTGCACGACGGGTCGGGGGTGCGAAACTCGATGCGCTTGGCCTTGGGCGAAGCGGAATACATGGGAATGCGGATGGCCGCCGAGCGGTTGCGGCTGGAGTAGGCCAGGTTGACGGGCGCCTCGAAGCCCGGCACCAGCCGCTTGTACGAGTTGGTGGTGGGGTTGGTGAAGGCGCACACCGCCTTGCAGTGGGCCAGAATGCCGCCGATGGCCCAGAGAGCCTCCTGGCTGACGCCGGCGTACTTGTCCCCGGCAAACAGGGGCTGGCCGTCTTTCCAGATACTGATGTGGGTGTGCATCCCCGAGCCGTTGTCCTCGAAGATCGGCTTGGGCATGAAGGTGACGGTGTGTCCGGCGCGGTAGGCCGTGTTCTTGAGCACGTACTTGAACCACATGAGTTGGTCGGCCATCTGGACCAATGGCTTGAAGCGCATGTCGATTTCGGCTTGGCCGGCGGTGGCCACCTCGTGGTGCTGGCACTCCACGTCGATGCCCAACCCCTCGAGAATCATCATCATCTCGGTGCGTAAATCCTGGAACTTGTCGGTGGGCGGCACCGGAAAGTAGGCTTCCTTGGGCCGCGACTTGTAGCCGAGGTTCGGCCCTTCCACCCGGCCCGTGTTCCAGCTCGCTTCCACCGAGTCGATCTCGTAGAAGGCCAGGTTGCGACCGGATTCGTACTGGATGTTGTCGAAGATGAAAAATTCGGCTTCCGGACCGATATAGGCCGTGTCGCCGAGGCCGGTGCGCTTCAGGTAGGCCTCGGCCTTCTTGGCGATGTGGCGCGGGTCGCGCGAATAGGCCTCGCGGGTGATGGGATCGGCGATGTCGCCGATCATCACCAGGGTCGGCACCTCGAAAAACGGGTCGATCTTGGCGGTGGCCGCGTCGGGGATTACCAGCATGTCGCTGGCGTTGATCGGTTGCCAGCCGCGCATGCTCGATGCGTCGAAGCCGAAGCCGTCCTCGAAGCTGCCTTCGTCCAGTTCCTTGACCGGAACGCTGAAGTGCTGCCACATGCCGGGGAAATCCATGAAGCGGATATCGACGACCTTGACGTCTTCTTCCTTTGCCATCTTGAGGGCTTCCGCGGGTGTCATGCCTTGTCTCCTTGGTGTCGGGTTGAAAAACGTTGCCTGAAAAATAGCGATACCTGACAAATATCCGTTGCCGTTTGCTGGTTGCCGGAGGTTAATTCATCCGGCCGATCGGTCCGATTCGTCGGGGTCAGAGTTTCCCGCCGTCTAGATCGCGTCGCTGCCCCGCTCTCCGGTGCGCACCCGGATAGCCTCTTCGATGGGCACCACGAAGATCTTGCCGTCGCCCAGCTTGCCGGTGTTGGCCGCCTTTTGGATCGTGTCCACTACTTTGTTCGTTAGGGCCGTCGGCACGACGATCTCCAGCTTGATCTTGGGGATGAAATCCACCACATACTCGGCCCCGCGGTAGATTTCCTTGTGGCCCTTCTGGCGGCCGTAGCCCTTGACTTCCGAGATGGTCATCCCCTGGACGCCGATTTCGTTGAGGGCTTCCTTGACGTCGTCGAGCTTGAAGGGCTTGATGATGGCTTCGATTTTTTTCATGCTCATTTTGGGTCACTCCTCACTTGGTGGGTCTGCACCTATTGAATTTCAAAGGACCGCTCTCCGTGGACCGCGTTATCCAGGCCGGCGGGGCCGGCGGTGAGCAGCAAAGTGCCGAGAGCGGCGGTTGCAGCGCTTGCCTTCATGGGGTCGGGTCTCCTTTGCGGAGGGCATCGGGATCAGGGATCGGGGCTTCCGGTCCCTGGTACAGCACCGTCATGACGATTTCTTCGATGGCCGCCACCTGGTCGGGGCGGTCCACCTTCTGGCCGTCGAAATCCCTGACATAGAACACGTCCACCACCTGGTCGACGTTGGTGGCCACCCGGGCCACCCAGATGTCCAGCCGGCAGCGCAGCAGGGCGTCGGTAACCCTGTACAGGAGGCCGGGAAAATCGTGGGCGAAGACTTCGATGATGGTGAAAAAGCTCGAGGCGCTGTTGTTGACCACCACCCGGGGCGGCCGCCGGTCCACCGCTGCCTGGGCCGGCCGCCAGGAGGCGATTTTTTCTTCCAGCGCGGCGGTCAGATCGAGGCGGCCGGCCAGGGCGTGGCGCAGGTGGCTTTCGGCGCGCTGCCAGCGCTCATCCTCGAAGATGGGGTCGGGCGGCGGCGTGACCTCGAAGACGTCCAGCGCCAAGTTGTTGCGCCAGGTGTAGACCTGGCAACCGAGGATGTTCATCCCGTTCAAGGTGAAGATGCCGGCGATCTTGGAAAACAGCCCAGGTCGATCCTTGGCGCAGATGGTCACCGTTCGGGTGGCGCCGCCGTGGGGCTTGGCGATGTCCCAGACGAAATCAGCGTTGCCCAGGCGCCGGTACAGGGCCGCATGAACCAGGATGTCCGCCGTGGGGACATAGAGCAGGTAGCGTGGCGACATGAACCGAATCAGGCGGCCCATCTCTTCGGCATCGGCCGGATCGGCGGCGTCTTCCAGCAACTGCCGGCGCTTGGCCTCCACCAGGCTCACGGCTCTGCCGGTGGCCAGCTCGCCGCCTTCCAGGATGTTGAGAACCTTGAAGAAGAGTTCGCGCAGCAGGGTGGCGGTCCACTCGTTCCAGGCCTTGGGGCCGGTGGACAGCGAATCGGCCACCGTGAGCAGGTAGAGCATCCGCAGGCGCACGGGGTCCTGGATGTGCCGGGCGCAGGCGAGGGCCGTCTCTTCGTCGTTGATGTCCCTTCGCGTGGCGGCCTTGATGAGCATCAGGTGCTCGGCCACCAGGAAGGCCACCGTCTCGATCTCCTTTTCCCGATAGCCGATGCGGCCGAGAATCCGGCGTGCGATGGCCGCGCCGCGCGCCGCGTGGTCCCCGCCGGGGGCGCCCTTGCCGATGTCGTGGAGCAGGGCGGCCCAGAGCAGCGCCTTGCGCTGGCGCAGCATCTTGTAGAGTTCACCGCAGAGCGGATCGCCGGAGATGTCCTCGGCGGTGCCGAAGCCCTTGATGGCCCGCACCACCCGCAGCGAATGGCGGTCCACCGGGAACAGGTGGTAGGTGTCGTACTGGATGCGGTCGCGGATGGCTGCCAATTCGGGAATCAGCCGGAAGAGCAGACCGGTGCGCCGCATCTCCGACAACACGTTGAAAATCGGTGCCGGCCGCAGCAGGATCTGTTCGAAGACACGCAGGTTTCCCGGCTCGCTGAGGGTGCGCTCATCCACCAGGTGCAAAAATTCACGCACCAGGCGCTTGGCCTCGGTGCCCAGAGGAAGGTGCAGCCGGGCGGCCTGCTGGAAAATATGCAGCAGCAGGGCGGGTTGCGCCAGGATCTGTTCCGGGGCGGCAAAGGCCAGGCGGTCGGCCACGACTTCGATGCCCGCCGGCGCCGAGGAAGGCGTGCTGCGGGAACGCCGGTGCCGCAAACCGTAGCCCTGGTCATAGAGAAACATCAGGTGCTTCTCCTTGATGAACTCCATGTGCCCGTGAAGCCGGCCGAGGAAGCGTTCCACCGGCTGCTGGCCGTCGGCGGCGCTGTAGTGCATCGCCCGGGCGATTCGTACCTGCTGGTCGAAGTGCAGTTGGTCGTTTTTGCGGCCCGAGGCGTGATGCAAACGGTTGCGCACTTCCCAGACAAAACGCAGGGCCTCGTCGAAGGCGGCGTATTCGTCGGTGGTCAGGTAGCCGGCGTACTCCAGGTCCCGGCGCTGGTGCAGATTGGACTGGATGCGGGCGATCCAGCGCATGGTATGGTAGTCGCGCAGGCCGCCCCGGCCTTCCTTCAGGTTCGGCTCCAGCAGGTAGGACGAATCGCCGAAGCGCCGGTGGCGGGCCTGGTTGGTGCTCACGAGCCAGCGGATGATTTCGGCCTTTTTGGGGCGGATGACACTCTGGCGCAGGCGCTCGGTGAGCATGGCGTACAGGCGGCTCTGGCCGCAGACGAAGCGGGCGTCCAGCAGCGAGGTGAGCACTTCATGGTCCTGGCGGGCCAGGCGAAGGCATTCCCTTAGGCTGCGGGTGGCGTGGCCCACTTCCATCCCCGCGTCCCACAGGGGGTAAACCACTTCCCGGACCAGATCCTCGGCCTCCGCCGGGACCTTGGCTTCAAACAGCAGCATCAGGTCCACGTCGCTGTGGACGCACTGCTCGCCGCGGCCGTAGCCGCCCAGGGCCACGATGGCGTAGGGGTTGCGCACCAGGTTCAGATGCAGCCCGACGCGGCTGGCCTCGAAGCGGTCGCGAAAATAATCGTCCAGCAGCGTGGCGTGCGCCTGCAGCAGGTCGGCCTCCTCGCCTCGCAGAAAACGGGCCGTGAGGGCTTCACGGTCTCTGATAAGCCGCGCGGCGGGGGTGGCGTCCGGATTGTAGGCGGTGGCGTGTTTCGGGCTCATGCATCCAGCTTCCAGCTTGGTCTTCGATGACATTTACAGCAAGGGTTGTGCCATCAGTTTGGTTTGAATTAATTATTTTATTTTATCAAATGGTTGATATCTGGCGGGGGTGGCCGCAGGCAGGTGCTCTCCAATTCATTAATGTAATTTTTGTCAAAATAGTAGTACAAATTTGTAACGTGGCGGAGGGTAACCCGTGCAGCCCACTTTTTCAACATCTCGTTTCTAAATCTTGCGCGGGGCTTCCTTCCCTTCGCCATTCCGGACGCAGCGAGTAATCTGCATTCGGTGATACGGTGGGAAGCGGTAACAGGCTTTAATGGATTCCTTATCGCTTTGCCCCGGAGGTGATGGAAAGGATCTTCGATGGACCGCCTTCAGGCCAGTGAGGACACGGTGCTGGACACCGGAAC
This sequence comes from Desulfobacteraceae bacterium, assembly GCA_011042305.1. GTDB lineage: Bacteria > Desulfobacterota > Desulfobacteria > Desulfobacterales > UBA2174 > UBA2174. The sequence goes on along the minus strand of DQXI01000218.1, from coordinate 448 downwards.
CGGCCTGAGGTGGACCCGCGACGCCGCCCCGGCCGAATTTCCCCTGTCCTGGGGCGAGGTCCTGGCCTTGTTCAGGATTTTTACTGGTCGGCCACTACCAGCGCATATGATCCATGCTATGTCTGGGGGCCCTACACCCGGGACGGCGTGGTGGGGGTGGGATACAAGCCGCTGAAGGAATTTTACTTCTGGCCGGTGCGCTGAAACCGGAGGCCGCAAAAAAGCAAGAACAACGCCCGGCCGGAATTCCGGCCGGGCGTGCTTGTTTTGAGAGCAGGTTTACTTTTTCTTGAGTTCCTCGTCACGCAGGATGCGGCGCAGCACCTTGCCCACGTTGCTGGTGGGCACGGTCTCGCGGAACTCGATGTACTTGGGCCGCTTGTAGCCGGCCATGTGCTCCTTGCAGAACTCGCGTATCTCCTCCTCGGTGGCCGTCTGGCCCGGCTTG
>DQXI01000187.1 GCA_011042305.1 Desulfobacteraceae bacterium | reverse complement strand
GAACGGCGCCTGGGGCGGCCCCCCGCCGGGCGACGCTAGGGACGGACTTCCACCTCGCCTCTAAGGTGATCCTTGACCTCGGCGATGGTCACCTGGCCGCGATGGAAGATCCCGGCGGCCAGGGCCGCGTCGGCGTCGGTGCGGGTGAAGACGTCGGCGAAGTGTTGGACACACCCGGCCCCGGACGAGGCGATCACCGGAATCGTCACCGCGGACTTGACCGCCTGGACGAACTCCAGGTCGAAACCATCGTGGGTGCCGTCGCGGTCGATGCAGTTGAGCAGGATTTCCCCGGCGCCCAAACCCTCGCAGACCCGGGCCAGGGTTACTGCATCCACCGGCCGTCCCTCGCGCCCGCCTTTTACCGTGCACTGGTACCAGCACCAGCGTTCGCCCGCCGGCCCCGGCCGCGCGGTTTCGATCACGTGGTGGGGCACGGCGTCGGGCGAGGGCACGTAAACCCGCCGCGGGTCGATGGAAATCACCACCGCCTGGTTGCCGTATACCCGGGCGATCTCTTCGATGGCGCTTTTCCCGGTGGCTTTTTGGGTGCGCAGAAAATCTTCGACCACGGCCACGGCGTCCGACCCGATGGACACCTTGTCCGCCCCGGAGCGAAAGTAGGCCCCGGCCACTTCCAGGGCCGAGTAATGCCGGCCGTCCTTGTCGGTAAAATCGCGGATCCCACCGCCGATGGTCAGGGGAACGAACACCTCCCGCGAGGTTTGCTCCAGGACCTCGAGCATCGGCATGTCTTGCAAGGGAAAATCCCGGAACCCGGTGATGTTGAGGAAGGTGATCTCGTCGGCGCCTTGCCGGTAGTAGTCCCGGGCGAGATCCACCGGCCGGCCCAGGTTGCGCACCGCGCCGTCCTGGCGCACGTCGTAGCGGTCTCCCTTGGTGACCACGAGCTCGCCGGCGTCGTCGGCGCGCACGTCCAGGCAGGCGATGATGCGTTTGGCCAGAACGGTTTGGGCCGGCGTCCGGGGCGGCCGGCAGGAGGCCTGGCCTGCCGCAAGGAAGTTGGCCAGCAGCCGCAATCCGGCCGGGCCGCTTTTTTCAGGGTGAAACTGGGTGCCGGTGAGCTGTCCCCGCTGGACGGCGCTGACGAAAGGGACATCGTAATCGGACACGGTCAATACCACTGCCGGATCGTCGGTGGAGACGTGGTAGGAGTGCACGAAGTAAAATTTTTCGTCTCCGTTGAGGCCGGCGAAAAGCGGTGATGCCTGGCAGGGGCGGATGCCGTTCCAGCCGATATGGGGGACGGCCAAACGGGTGCCAAAGCGCCGCACGAAGCCGGGCAGGACGCCGAGGCCGGCGACGCCGGGGGCTTCCTCGCTGCCGGCGAACAGGGCCTGCATGCCAAGGCAGATGCCCAAAAAGGGGCGGTCCTCGGCCAGGTACTGCTTCAGCGGCGCCACGAATCCTTTCTGGTGCAGGATCTGCATCATGTTGCCGAAGGCGCCGACCCCCGGGAAGATGAGCTTTTCAGCCTCGAGGATATCTTGGGGCCGCTGGACGCGGCGCACCGTTTCGCCGAGGCGTTCGATGGCGTTGACGACGCTGCGCACGTTGCCCGCGCCGTAGTCGAGCAGGGTAATCATGGGCTTCCTTTCAAGCGCTGTTGAAAAAGAAATCAATACTCCAAGCCGAGCTGGAACTCAAGAATCGTTGCAGGCGAGAAGTACCCCGGAAGCCGGGTTTCTGCACCGGAGGGAAACCGAGAGGAACGGAGGTCCGTGGCTGAATTATGGGGCCTTGAGTTTCGCAAGAACCGCCAGACGCGGGTCCACCGGCGCAGCCGCGCAATTGCAGGCGCCGGTGTTGAGATTCGCCCCGCAATGGGGACAGAGCCCGCGGCAGTCTGGCCGGCAGAGGACCCGGTAGGGAACGAGCGCCATGACTTCCTCGCGCACCGCCTCGTCGGTTTCCAGCACCTGGCCGTCGAAAAAGAGCAGCCCCACGTCCTCGGCGCTCAGTTCCAGGTCTCCCGGCGTCGGATGACGCCGTTCCTCCGGCTGCGGTGCAAAGACGCAGGAAAAATCAGAGGCGGCATCCTGCTCGAATTCCGCCAGGCAACGGGCGCAGGTCAGGCGAAGACGGACGGACAGGTGCCCGCGGACCTCCACCGTATCGGCCACGCGATTGAGCGCCAAGCTTACGGCCACCGGGGTAAGGAAGACGGCTTCGCCGCTTTGTTCAACGTCGGCCAATCCCTCGTCTCGGGCCGGGCTGAATTCGTATGACAGGTGCAGCCCGGTGTCCTTGATGGCGTCCAGGTGAACTCGCATGGGCAGCCTCCCCTCAATCGTTGTTGGGCGCGATGGTAGCCCCTGTGCGCGCCGGACACAACCCCTCTTGACCTGCCGGCCCCGCGGCCGTTAAGTTATTTTTGGGGATGCTGGCCGAGCCGTTGCCGGATAACGTCCGGGACGCTAGTACAGCGGATTGACCACCCGGATGCCTTCGATGAGGGACTCGTGGGACAAGTCTTCCGTCCACAACGTGGCGGCACGTGCTTTGACGGCGGCAGCGACGATCATCGCATCCCAGAAGGAGAGGCGGTAACGCTCTTCGATCTCGGATGCTTTCAGCAGATCTGCGGGGTCAGGGGTGACCAGGGGCCAACAGGCGTAGGTCTCCACCAGGCTGCGGGCCAGGGGGCGTGGCAGCGGTGCCGGTACCTTTCGGGTGATGTTGACGTAAAATTCCTGAAGTACCTGAACGCTGATCACACCGCCGCCCTTTTCCCACAAGCCCCTGACCAGTTCGAGCGCCTTTTTATGCCGCGGGCCCGCCTCGATGTCGTGGGCGTAGATCAGGATGTTGGTGTCAACGAAGATGGTCGCGGTCATGCAAGGCCTCCCGGTCCGCCGGGCAACCGCCCAGGGGAAAGCCGGCTTCCAGAAACGCCATGGCTTTGCGCCGCGCCCGATCATAGTTTTCCGCCGTTTCCACCAGGCGAGTCAGTTCATCTCCGATCATTTTAGAAATCGATGTATTGCGGCTCGCCGCCAGAATCTTGGCTTTTTGGATCAAGGTTTTTTCAAGGCTCAAAGTAATGTTTTGCTTCATGGCAGCCTCTCCTTTTTTACACGTAAAATTCGTGTAACACGTTTTTTTCGTGAGGTCAATTCGTTCTCGTGAAAGCCATTTTTCTTTTTGAGAGCGAAGCCTTTATAACCGCCGAAGATTTACGGGAGAACCCCCATGCACCAGGTCCTGATCCATCCCGCCAGCTACGATGACTGCGCAGCGGCCGTGGCCGCGGCCTTTGCCCGCTTTGCCCCCGAAATTTCCGGCCGCCGGGTGCTCGTTAAACCCAACCTGCTCCGGGCTTCGGCGGCCGAAGACGGCATCGTCACCCACCCGGCCGTACTGACTGCCGTGATCCGGGAACTTGAAGCCCGCCGCCCCGCCGAGATCGTGGTGGGCGACAACCCGGGGCTCTACAGTTATGGCGCCAACGAGGCCGCCTTCGCCCAGACCGGGCTGGGAGAGGCGGCCGGCGCCTACTATCGCAACATCGGCACCGAGGGGGTCCAGGTGCCGCTGAAGACCTCGGGTTTCGAGGGGGCGGTGTCGGTGTCCCGGGCGGTCATGGAGGCCGACGTGGTGATTTCGTTGCCCAAGTTCAAGACCCACGGATTGACGGTGATCACCGGGGCGATCAAGAACAGCTACGGCATCCTGCCCGGAGCCCAGAAGGCCCGGCTTCACCTGCTGGCCGGAAGCCCGGCGCGCTTCAACGAGACCATCGTGGATGTCTTCAAGCTGCGGGTGCCGGATATGTTTATCATGGATGCGGTAGTGGGAATGGAGGGCAACGGGCCTGCGTCGCCGGACCTTAGATCCATCGGCTGCCTGCTGGCGGCGGACAACGCCGTGGCCATGGACGCGGTGATGGCCCGCATGATGGGACTTGATCCGGGCCGGCTGCGCTTTTTGCAGCGGGCGGCGGAAGACGGTCTCGGCCGCTACGAAAACGAAGCCATCGAGATCATCGGTCGCATGCCGGTACTCGCCGATTTCAAGGTGCCGCCGCTGGGCGGCGAGGCCCTGGCCGGCAACACCGCGGTGCAGGAGATGCTGACCGGCCGCGTCGGTCTGCGGCCCCGGGCCGACGCCGAGGGGTGCACCGGCTGCGGCACCTGCGTGGAGCAGTGTCCCGCCGGCGCCCTGACCCTGGTGGATGATCTGCCGCAGGCGGCGCCGGAGCTGTGCATCACCTGCTTTTGCTGCCAGGAGATGTGCCCGGAGCAGGCGATGGTCCTGGCCTGACAGCCTTCTGAAAACAAACGGCGCCTGGGGTTGTCCGGAGCGGACGGATTTGGCCGCCCCGGACAACCCCAAGCGCCGTAATATTCAGTTCGCCGTGATTAATCCGGCAGCCGTACCGTCAACACCGGCACCGTCGCACGCCGCAGCACCCGCTGGGCGGTGCTGCCCAGCATGGCGTCGGCCAGGGTGCCATGGCCGTGGGCGCCCATGACGATCAGGTCGCATTGCCGATCTTCGGCTACCTCCAGGATTTTCTGCACCGCGTTGCCCCGCTCCAGCACGATCTCGTCGGAGCCGAAGGTTTGGGCCGCCGCCTCCGAGACGGCGGTCTCGTAAAACTTGTCCAGCACGTCCCGGATCACGCCGCTGTCGCGTCGCTTGCCGATAAGCTGCTCCCGGGCCTCGTTCTCGCGGCGATCGCGGATTTCCTTCCATTGCGCTTCGGTGATGTAACCGATGATCCGCTGGTCGAAGTTGGGGATTTCTTCGATGACGTGCAGGATCACCAGGCTGGCCTCGTATTTGCCGGCCAGGCTCAGGGCGTAGGAGAAGGCGTAGCGGGCACTCCACGACAAGTCTGTGGTGTAGAGGACCTTTTTGATATTGACGCTGGGCAGTTCCATGGTGAAAACCTCGTTTTTTTGAAATTAAGAGCGCGTCATTTCAGGCAGAGGCCTTGGCTTTCTTATCGCGCATCAACCGCTGGCGTTCTCCGATGGGCAGCGTAAGCGTCGGGTCGCGTCGAATCCGATACTTCTGCATGAAAAAGACCACTACCCAGAGGGCGATGCCGACGGCATCCACCAGGTAGGTGGGCAGGTCGACCCAAAATACCACCCAGTTGATCAGGTGGGGAAAAAAGAGCAGCAGGGTCGACACGGCGGCGATGATCCATTCGAAAACGGTCATGCCGCAGAGAAAATAGCCCATGGTGAGACTGCCGAAGGCGATGGTGCCCAGGATGATGGTGATCCAGGTGGAGACCACCTGGAAGGCGGGCATGATGTGACCGGGGCCGCCGAGAAGGAAGCCGGGCGAAAAGGCGAACAGGAACGGCCCGATGTAGAGCATCTTGGCGAACTTGAACGAGGTCCAGCCGGTCTTCCAGGGGTCCGAGCCGGCGATGGCCGCCCCGGCGTAGGCGGCCACGCACACCGGCGGGGTGATGTTGGAGTCCTGGCTGAACCAGTAGACGATCATGTGCGAGGCGATCAGGGCGAAGGACACCTGCCCCATGATCAAGTCCCGTTGAGGATCCCCCGGCAGCAGCTCCCCGAGGGGAAGCTGCAGCTCCATGAAGCCAACCCCCCAATGGGTGCGGGAGATCATGTCCGCCAATGCGCCCACTGCCAACACCGCCGTGATGAGGTAGGCGGCAGTCACCGGGACGCCCATGCCGAGCACCAGGGATGCCAGGCCGATGAGCAGGATGGCGATCACCAGCTGCCCCTGGGACAGCTCGATGATGATCTGGGAAAAGCGCAACCCGATGCCGGTGAGCTGAATGGTGCCGACGATGATGCCGATCACGCCCACGGTTGCGCCGATGATGAGGGTGGCGTTGGCCCCTTCCTGCATGGCGACGAGGATTTCCTTGACACCCATGCGCTTGTCCGGGGTGAGCCAACTGACGGCGACACAGGAAAGGATTGCCCAGAAGGCGGCGTACCCCGGAGAAAACCCCATGAGCATCATCACCACGATGATCACCAGCGGCAGGGACATGAACCACTGTCGCTTGAGGATCTGCCAGGCGGTGGGGGCGTTGGGGTCGCGGATGCCCACCAGCCCGAATCGCTTGGCCTCGAAATGGATCATGACGAAGACCGACAGGAAGTAGATCACCGCCGGAAAGATCGCCATGAGCATGATCTTGACGTACGGGATCTCGGTCATTTCGGCCATGATGAAGCCGCCGGCGCCCATGATGGGCGGCATGAACATCCCGCCGATGGAGGCCGAGGGCTCGATGGCCCCGGCCACGTGGGGCCGAAAGCCGGCCTTTTTCATCAGGGGGATGGTGAACGCCCCGGTGGAGACGGTGTTGGCGATGGCGGAGCCGGAAACCGAACCAAAGAAACCCGAGGCTATGACCGCCACCTTGGCCGGTCCGCCGGTGGTCCGGCCGGCCAGCGCCATGGGTAAATCGAGAAAGAAGCGGTTGGCGCCCGAGGCCTTGAGAAAGGAGCCAAAGAAGATGAACAGGATGACGTAGGTGACCAGCACAGAGGCCATGATCCCGAAGACGCCTTCCTGTTTCTGGTAGATGTGATTCAAGGTCCGGTCCACGGCGAACCCCGAGTGGGCAAAGGAATCCAACACGGGCACATGATGCAAAAAATCGCCCCAGAAGGCGTAGGCGAGAAACATGAGGCCGACGATAGTCATGGACCAGCCAAGCACCCTGCGGGCCACTTCCAGGGAGATGAGGATGCCGACGGTGCTGACAAACGTGTCCAACCTGGTTTCGGAGCCCATCCGGTAGTTGATCGCCTCGTACTCCACGATGTAGTAGCCGACCGCAAAAATGGCCACCAGCGCCAGGACGATGTCCATCACCGAGGGCTTGAAGCTGGGGGATTTCCTGGAAAGGGGATACACCAGGAAAACCATCACGTAAGTAATCAACACGTAGACGCCGAGGAAGTACTGGGTGGCTACCGGGGTAGCGGCGCAATACAGGTAGAACATCACCATCGAAATGCCAAGAACGGCCACGACGTGTTTCCAAAAACCATGGAGCGAGCGGCCGGTCTTGGCGTCTTTCTCGATGATCTCCTTGAGTCGCTCCTTGTCTTCTACATTGGCGATTTCCGGTTCGCTCATAATCTGTTCCTCACCTGCGGCGTTTTTTTCAGCTATCCTCCGGTCTGCTGGAAAAAAGGGGGGAGGTGAGCCCTCCCCCCGTCAGACTGGCTTTCGTGCGATGGGCCGATTACGGCATAAGGTCGGCCGGAATCTCGATCCCTTTTTCCTTCCAGAACTTCACCGCGCCCGGATGCAAGGGCACCGAAGCCCCGCGGAAGTTGTTCTCGATGGTCATTTCCTTGAAGGTTTTCTTGGCCATCACCATGGCTTCCATGCCTTCCTTGGACCACAGGGTCTTCATGACGGTGTAGACCAGTTCCTCGTCCTGGTCCTTGTTGGTGGTGAGGATGGCCCCGTCCTGGAAGGTTTTGCACTCGGGCATCCCCTTGCCGTAGGTGCCGGCCGGAATCACGGTCGGTGAATAGGCGAAGGCATCGTAGAACTTGGTTTTTTCGGCATCGATGTCGACATCCACCAGGGCGATCTTCACCTGCACGGCGGCCTCGATGACCGAACGGTTGGGATAGCCCACCAGGACCCAGAAGGCATCTATCTTGCCGTCCTGGAAAGCGCTGGCGGCCTGGCTGTAGCCGAGAAAAGTCGGCTTAAAATCATCCCACAGGCCGATATGACGGAAGAAACGCTCGGCGCTGGCCGCCGCTCCGGAACCGGCGTTGCCGAGGGCGACGCGCTTGCCCTTGAGGTCCATGGCGCTCTTGTAACCGTCATCCACGCGTACCACCAACTGCGCCGGGGCGCCGTAGAGATAGCCCATGGCGCGGATATTGTTGTATTGGTGGGTATCCTGGGGCAGCTTGCCTTTGAACCCCAGGTCGGAGTCCACGGCATAGCAGACGCCGAAATCCGATTCGCCGTTGTGAACCCGCTTGACGTTTTCCACCGAACCGCCGGAGCCGACGGAGGTGGCTCTGATGTTGGGGTTGACCTTGGGTACATACACGGCCATGGCGTTGGTAAACGTGTTGAACGTCCCACCCGTCGGGCCGCCGCCGATCTTGATGTTGTATTCCTTGGCCTGCACGACGGTCATCCCGGCCAGGATCACTGCGACGGATAAAAGACTGACCCACAGAACTCGCTTCATCGACTAACCTCCTTGTGGCTATCTTGGCGTTGACGGTTGCGGCCGTCCGTGCGACGACGGCCGGACCGGCCTGCTCCGGCAGGCCTTCTCTTACTCTTGCAATTTTCGATCTTAAATGAAAAAAAGACAAGGTTCAAGATTTCAAAATTTGACGACGCGGGATTTTTTACGAACACATCAATGGAGTCCTTATGATTGTCGCCGGTCTCAAGCTGACTCTTCTCGGAATGGCGGTGGTATTCAGCTTCCTGCTGCTGCTGATTCTGTCCGTCAAGATTTCCCAGCGGTTTCTCTCGGCGGGAAGCGTCCGGGAGCTGGCCGAGATGGAGGCGGCCGATTTGAGACGGCGTCGACGGGCGGCGCCGGGCGCCGACGACCGGACCCTGGTCGCCGTCATCAGCGCGGCCATCGCGGCCCACCGCGCCCGCCTGCGGGGGCGAAAATAAGTCCGCTGGCAACTTGCAACGATAACAAGGACAAGCGACCGTTATGAAAAAAATCGAGTTCATGGACACCTCCCTTCGCGATGGATTCCAATCGGTGTTCGGCGCGCGCGCCCTGACCGACGATTTCATCCCCGCGGTGGAAGCCGGCGCCCATGCCGGCATCACCCACATGGAAGCCGGCGGCGGGGCCCGTTTCCAGGCCCTCTTCATGTACTGCGGCGAGTCGGCCTTCGACATGATGGACCGTTTCCGCGCCGCCGCCGGGCCGGACATCAAGCTCCAGACCCTGGCCCGGGGCATCAACGTGGTGGCCCTGTCGGCCCAGCCGCGGGACATGATCGACCTGCACGCGCGGATGTTCAAGAAACACGGGATGACCCACATCCGCAACTTCGACGCCTTGAACGACGTGCGCAACCTCACCTACTCGGGCCAATGCATCAAGAACGCCGGATTGCACCACCAGGTCTGCGTTACCATGATGGAGCTGCCGCCCGGGTGCAGCGGGGCCCACGACGTGCCGTTCTACCTCAGGACCCTGCGCGAAATCCTCGACTCCGGGCTGCCCTACGACTCCATCTGCTTCAAGGACGCCTCGGGCACGAGCCACCCGCGCAAGTTCTACGAGACGATCAAGGCGGCGCGCAAACTGCTGGGCGATGACACCATCATCTGGGCCCATACCCACGAGACCGCCGGGGTGGGCATCGCCCAGTACGTGGCGGCCATCGAGGGCGGTGCCGACGGGGTGGACGTGGCACGCACGCCGCTGTCCGGGGGCACCTGCCAGCCGGACATCCTGTCGCTGTGGCACGCGCTCAAGGGGACCGGGTTCACCCTGGACATCGACGTCAAGAAGATCATGGAAGCCAACCGGGTGCTCGAGGACTGCCTTCAGGACTACTTCTTTCCGCCGGAGGCCCAGAAGGTCTCCTCGGAGGTGATCCTGTCGCCCATGCCGGGGGGGGCCCTGACGGCCAACACGATGATGATGCGCGACACCGGTACTCTGGACCTGTATCCCAGGGTGATCGAGGCCATGAGCGAATGCGTGGCCCGGGGCGGCTTCGGCACCTCGGTGACCCCGGTGTCCCAGTTCTACTTCCAGCAGGCCTACGCCAACGTCACCCAGGGGCCGTGGAAGAAGATCACCGACGGCTACGGCAAGATGGTGCTGGGCTACTTCGGCCGCACGCCGGTGGCGCCGGACCCGGAGATCGTGCGCATCGCCGAGCAGCAGATGGGCAAGCCGGTCTTCAAGGGCAACCCGGTGGACGAGCTGGCGCCCGGAATTCCCAAGGCCAAGGCCATCCTGGAAAAGGAGGGGCTGCCGGTCACCGATGAGAATATCTTCATCGTGGGCGCCCTGCAGACACCCGGGGGCAACAAGGGTCTCGATTTCCTGAAGGGCAGCCGGCCCATCAACGTGCGCAAGGTGGGCAAGGACGAAGTCCCGGCGCCGGCCGCAGCGGCATCCAACGCGGCGGCGTCGGTGGATTTCCCCGGCGAATATACCGTGACAGTGGAGGGCAAGGTCTACCAGGTCAAGGTGGAGGCGGCCACCGGCGCGGTGCAGTCGGTTCAGCCGGCCGAGGCGCAGGAATCGGTGGACACCGTGGCGGTCAAGGCCAAGCTGCAAGGCATCGTTTCGGAGATTTTCTTTGCCGTCGGAGACGCGGTGCGCCAGGGGGAAACCCTGCTCATCCTCGAGGCGATGAAAATGGAAACACCGGTGGTGGCCCCCTGCGACGGCAAGATCGCCTCCATCGACGTGGAAAAGGGCCAGGTGGTCAAGCCCGAGCAACTGGTGGCGACCATCGCCTAGACCGGGAGACCCTGAGATGCCAACGAGAAAACGCTTTGCCGGGGCACTGCTGGCGGCTGCCGTGATCCTGGCCAGCTTCGCGGCCCCTGTGGGCGCCGCCGCTTCGACCGGCGGGACCGGCGCCGATCTGGCGCCAATGGGAGCTATGGTCGGCGAGTTTGCCAAGACCACCGGGATTTTCGGATTCCTGTTCCCGGCTTCCGGCCACTGGACCGACGGCATCGGCAGCCTGGTGATGGTGGCCGTTGGCCTGCTGATGCTGTACCTGGCCATCGGCAAGCACTTCGAGCCGCTGCTGCTGGTGCCCATGGGATTCGGCTGCCTTCTGGCCAACATTCCCCTGGCGGGAATGACCGACCCGGGCGGCATCGTTTATTACATCTACGAAGTCGGCATCAAGACGGGGGTCTTTCCGCTGCTGGTTTTCATGGGCGTCGGCGCCATGACCGACTTCGGCCCCATGATCGCAAATCCCAAGACGGCCTTGCTGGGGGCCGCGGCCCAGTTCGGCATCTTCACCACCCTCATCGGCGCCCTGGTGCTCTCGGAAGTGGTGCCGGGGATCGACTTCGACCTGTTCGATGCCGCCTCCATCGGCATCATCGGCGGTGCCGACGGGCCCACGGCGATCTTTTTGACCAGCCAGCTCTCTCCCGACCTGCTGGGCGCCGTCGCCGTGGCCGCCTATTCCTACATGGCCCTGGTGCCCATCATCCAGCCGCCCATCGCCCGCGCCCTGACCAACCCAGAGGAGCGCAAGATCCGCATGACGCAGCTGCGCTACGTGGGCAAGGTGGAAAAGATCGTCTTTCCCATCGTGGTGCTGGGCTTGTGCATGCTGCTGTTGCCGTCGGCCTCTCCGCTGATCGGCTTTTTCATGTTCGGCAACCTGATGCGCGAGTGCGGGGTGGTGGAGCGACTCTCCAAGACCACCCAGAACGCCCTGATCAACACCGTCACCATCTTCCTGGGCCTCGGGGTGGGGTCCAGGCTGTCGGCGCAAAACTTCCTAAACCTGGAAACCCTGGGAATCCTGCTGCTCGGGGTGGTGGCGTTTTCCATCGGCACCGCCTCCGGAGTGCTCATGGCCAAACTGATGAACCGCTTTTCAAACGACCCTATCAACCCGCTGATCGGCTCCGCCGGGGTTTCGGCCGTGCCTATGGCCGCCCGGGTCAGCCAGAAGCTGGGCATCGAGGCCGATCGCGAGAACATGCTGCTCATGTTTGCCATGGGCCCCAACGTGGCCGGGGTGATCGGATCGGCGGTGGCCGCCGGCGTGCTGTTGACCTTGAAGAATCTTTTGGTTTGACCCAGAAGGCCGACTGAGCGATAACCTCCCCCTTGGCGGCGCAAGCCGGGAACCCGGTCGAAAGGGAGGTCAGGAGGAAAAATGTCGATTCGCGTGTTGATGTTCAGGAGAATGCCCCGGCTTTACGGGGGGCTGGAAGCCGACCTGCTGCCCCAGCTGGGGCCGTTGCTGGTGGAAGCCAGGCAGCTGGCGTTTCGTCAGCCGGGATACATCTCCGGCGAAACGATGCGCAATGTCAGCGACCCTTACGAATTTCTGGTGATCAGCACCTGGAAGTCGGTGGAAGACTGGGAGCGGTGGTTCGCCAACCCCCAGCGGGCCGAGATCGAGGGGAAGATCGACGCACTGCTGGGGCATCCCACCGAATACCGGGTCTATTCCTACGACTAGCCGCCGGCGGGAACCGGCACCATG
>DQXI01000008.1 GCA_011042305.1 Desulfobacteraceae bacterium | reverse complement strand
CCTGTGTGGTCGTAATGACCGTGGCTGAGCACCAGGGTGTCGGCCTGGCTCAGGTCGATGCCCAGTGCCGACGTGTTGGCCGCCAGGGCAGGGCCCTGGCCGGTGTCGAAGAGAATGCGGTGGCTTCCGGTGTCGATCCACAGGGATAGGCCATGTTCAACCGCCAGCCCGGCAGAGGCATGATTGTCCACCACCACCGTGATGCGCAGTTCTTCGGCGTTCATTGTGCTTTTCCCCCACTGGGCGCCGCGGCGTTCCAAGGTCCAAACCCAGGCCAATCGGCGGCTGCCCCATGTCAAAAAAACCTCGCCTCAATTTTTCAAAATAGCAATCCGCGCGGGCCGGCAGCGAAGGGGGGAGACTGCCGCGCAAAAGTGTCTCATTGTTTGTCGGGTGTCGGCGAAATTTCCACATCCATCGGTTTCAGAAGCACCCCGCCAGCAGTTCGGCGGCATTGCCGCCCAGCACCCTGGCCCGCTGGTCCGCCGAAAGTCCCGAAGCCTCGATTTCCTTGAGGTAACGAGGGGCGCGCAAAAGGGGAAAATCGGTGCCGAACAGGATCTTGTCGACACCGATGGTGTCCCTGGCGGCGGTCCAGATGCGCCGGTCGTACAGGTACGGCGAGGCGGCCGTGTCGAACCAGACATTGGCCAGGCGCTGGCCGACCTCTTTTTTGAGCAGGCTGTAGAAAAAAATCCCGCCGCCCCAGTGGGCCAGGACGATCCGGTTTTCCGGAAAGCGGCTCACCAGGTCGTAGATCTGGCGCAGCGTGTTGGGGGTCTTGCCCGGATAGACATGGCCCACCGGCTCGTTGGTGTGAATCAGGGCCAGGCGGCCGCGCTCCCGGCACAGGGCCATGGGCTCGGCCAGATGGTCGAGATCGACCGTTTCGATGCCCCCGGTGTAGAAGGCCAGCTCCCCGATGCCGGCCAAGCCGGCGTCAAGGCAGCGCTCCACCTCGGCGGCGGCGCCCTCGGCGGCCGGGTCCAGGCAGCACAGCCCCACCAGGCGCGTCGGGTGGCGCGCCACGGCCTCCAGGATGTAGTCGTTGTTCATGCGGGTGGTTTCCAGGCTTTTCCAGGGAAAGCCGAAGACCACCGAGCGCTCCACCCCGTCTTCGTCCATGGCCGCGATGATATCATTCACGCCAGCAATGCGGGATTTGGGCGAGTCGTAGAGGAGCCGGAAGGCCGGCTCGCCGTTGAAAAAGCGCTCGCGAGCGGTGCGGATCGATTCGGGAAAAAGGTGGGCGTGAAAATCGATGATTGGTGTGGACGGCGGCTTCGTCATGGCGGCTTCCTTATGAAATGTCATTCATGCACTGAAAGCGTTGACCCGATTCGCAGTTGTTATAATATGGACGCGTTGAATTCAACCGGCAACACCGCCGCTTTTTTGGCCTCAAGGTGAGGCAGGTGGTCTCTGCAGACCGCGTCACTTTCAAGAAATCCTTTGCCCATGTTCATCATCGCCGGCATCCAGCCCAAACGCACCCAGCTCGACAAGCGCTCCGTCACCTGCCCGCGCTGCGGCCAGGCGACGGCCTCTCGGCAGCGCCTCGACCGGTATTTCAGCTTCTTTTTTATTCCTTTGTTCAGGGTTTCGAAGGGCGAAGAGGTGCTCTGGTGTGATCACTGCCAAAAGGGATTTGTGCCGAGGCGATCCGGGCCGAGCGTCGCCGACCTGCGCCCCGCGCCGACCTGCGACCGTTGCGGCCGGGCGCTGGCGCCGGATTTCAACTACTGTCCGTACTGTGGCCAGCGCAGATAGCCGGGTTCCATGTCCGTTCCCCTCGCCTTGAAAACGGAGGGCCCCGTCACCGAACGCCACGTGGTGCTGGTGCACCCGGAGGTGCACTGGAACACAGGCAACATCGGCCGTACCTGTCTCGGCGCCGGTGCCCGGCTTCATCTGATCGAGCCCCTCGGCTTTCGACTGGACGACAAGCACGTGCGCCGGGCCGGGCTCGACTACTGGCCCCGGGTTGACCTGAGCGTCTGGGCGGACTTTGCCGCCTTCGAGGCCGGCTTGGCGCCGGAGGCGGCGGAGATGGCGCTTTTCACCAAGGCCGGCAAGCGGCTGTTCTGGGAGATGCCCCGACCCAGGCGGCTGTTTCTCGTTTTCGGCAGCGAGAGTCGAGGGCTGCCGCCGGCGCTGCTCGAGCGGTACCTGGGCCGAAGCTTTCGCATTCCCATCAGCGACCAGATTCGCAGCCTGAACCTCTCGACGGCCGTAGGCATCGCCCTTTACGAAAGCCTGCGAGGACTGTGTTGACGCCCGCGGCCCCTCGTGCCAAGGTGAAGCTCGTCGCCGGCGACGATGATGCGCCATGCCGACATGCTCGCCGAGCGGACCAGGGAACTCGCCGGCACCTCATCGGCCACCGGTTTAAACACCATGGGGGCGGGACGGCGGGGCCGAGGAGGGAACGGTTTCAACCCATTTCCCACCATTTGCAGGTCTTGCTTTTGTTTCGCTACGATCTTTCATGACTGAAGCGCCCCTGGAGATTCTTTACGAGGACAACCACCTGCTGGCCGTCAACAAACCGGCCGGACTGCCGTGCCAGCCGGACGCCAGCGGGGATCCGACCTTGCTCGAGGCGGCCCGGGTTTACCTGAAAGAGAAGTACCACAAGCCGGGAAATGTTTTTGTGGGGTTGGTGCACCGGCTGGATCGGCCCGTGGCCGGTGTCGTGGTCCTGGCGCGGACTTCCAAGGCGGCGGCCCGGTTGTCGGCCGCCTTTCGCGAAGGGCGGATCGAAAAAATCTACCGTGCCGTCGTTGCCGGACGCCTGGAAAGCGATGAGGGCCGCCTGACCCACTGGCTGCGCAAGGTTTCCCGGCGGCGGCGCAGCGAGGTGACCGCGCCGGATGTCCCCGGAACGCGGGAGGCGATTCTCGACTACCGGGTCATCGCTGCGGCGGGCGGAGCGAGCCTGCTGGAGGTGGCGCTGCAAACCGGCCGCAGCCACCAGATCCGGGTCCAGTTGGCCGCCGTGGGTCACCCGATCCTGGGCGACCTCAAGTACGGTGCCGGCGCCGCGTTGCCCGGCGGCGCCATCGCCCTCTATGCCAGGCGCCTGCGGTTCGATCATCCCACCCGCGCCGAGTCGGTGGAGATCGCGGCGCCGAATCCGCCCGGCTGGCCGTGGCCCGGCCCTGAGGGAAGGAGCGGCCGTTTTACCTCGCCGTCACCCTGAGCATCCGCGACACCGATCCGCGGCATTCCATTCACCTGTCCCGGGTGGATTACCACGATACGGACGGAAAGCTGCTGCGCCGCTACCTTGATGCGCCGGTGTCCCTGGGCCCGCTGGCCTCGGTGCGCTACGTCATCGCCGAAGGGGACAAGGCCGGTGGCTCCGGGGCCAACTTCATCGTGACCTGGAACGCCGTCCAGCCGGTCGTTGCGCCGATCGTCGAGTCGGTGATAATCGGCACCTATAGCCGGCAGGGGATTTCATTCACTTCCCCCACCCGGGTCATCGAGACGGTTGGCGAATAACCCCGTTCGGCTCAAAAACCAGAAAGGTTCTGGTAAAACATCACCGTGGCCGGGCTGGTGACGGTGGGGTCGGTGACCACGTTGACGCAGGCCGGCTTGCCCGAAGCCGCGGCCCGTTCCAGGGCCGGCACGATGTCGGCCTCGCGCTCCACCAACTCGCCGTAGCCGCCCAGCCCCTCGACCATCTTTTCGTAGTGCCGCAGTCCCAGTTCCGCACAGGTGCAGCGGTCGGCCCCGAGGCTCAGCTCCTGGCTGTGCTTGATCATGCCCCAGGCGCAGTCGTTGTTGACCACGCAGACGACGGGGATGTCGTGCCGCACCGCCGTGTCGAATTCCATGCTGTTCAAGCCGAACGAGCCGTCGCCGTTGAGTACGATCACCGGCTTGTCCGAGTGGGCCAGCTTGGCGGCCAAGGCAAAGGGGATCCCGGTGCCCAGACAGCCGAACAGGCCGCCGGCCGGCACCAGGACCCCGGCCGGGTGGATCGACTGAAACCCGGCCAGGGCCCAGTAGCTCGTGTCCCCTCCGTCGGCCACGTAGAAGGCGTCCCGGCCGAAGACGTCCATGATGCGCTGCACCAGGCGCGCCGGGTGGATGGGGTCGACCGCGCTGCGGCGCTTTTCCAGCTCGGTGGTCATGAAGGCCTCGTAGGCCCGGCGCAGCCGCCCGAGCCAGTCGTCGTGGCGCCGGGTGCTCACCAGGGGCAGCAGCCGTTCTAGAACCCGTCCGCAATCGCCCGCCAGGGCCACCTGGGACGGCCGGTTGCGGTCGAGTTCGTGCTCGGCGATATCGATGCGAATCACCTTGGCCTGGGGGAAGAGCTTGGTGGCCTGCATCACCCAGTTCAGGCGCAAGCCGGCGATTACGATGACGTCGGCCTGGGGCATGCCGGTCATCAGGCCGGTGAAACCGCCGTCGTTGATGCACAGCGGGTGATCGTCGGGAAGCGCGCCGCGGCCGTAATTGAGCAGGGCGAAGGGAAGGCCGGTTTTTTCGACAAACGTTTTCAGCAACGGGGCGCAGTCGCTCATTTTCACGCCGCTGCCGCCCACCAGCAAGGGTTGCCGGGCCGCATCGATGAGCCGGGCCGCCTCCTGCAAGTCGGCTTCCTGCGGAAGGGTGCAGGCTTTGCGCACTGGCCGCGGCCCCAGGGGCGCCCTGGCCTCGTCTACCGAGGTGAACAGGATGTCCGGCGGCAGTTCCAGGAAAACCGGCCCCGGCCTTCCCGTGGTGGCCTGCCGCAAGGCGGTGGCCAGGTATTCCGGGATGCGGCGGATGTCGTGGCAGGTGGCGCACCACTTGACCACCGGTTTGACCATATCGATCTGGTTCATCTCCTGCAGTGCCCCCGTCAAATCGTCGCGCAGCGGATGGCGTCCGGACAGCACCACCAGGGGCACGTTTTCCAAAAAGGCGTTGGCGATCCCGGTCAAGGCGTTGGTAAAGCCCGGGCCGGCGGTGACCAGGCAGACCCCCGGCCGTCCGCGGTAGACCGTCCAGGCGTGGGCCATCATGGCCGCCGCCTGCTCGTGGCGCACGTCGATGGTGCGGATGCCGTATTGGCTCAATCCGTCGAGGATGCTTTCGATGTGGCCGCCGGAAAGGGTAAAGACCGTGTCCACCGCCTCGATCTGCTTCAGATAGCGGGCCACCAGGTGGCCGCCGGTGATTTGTGCCATGTCGTCCTCCGTCGATCCTTTTCCAGATTTTCGTCCCTGCCTGAGCAGGTCAAACCAACAGCTTGAGGCCATCCTCGAACCACTGGGCGTAGAGGCTCGTCCCCTCGACGCGCAGTTTACCCGCGGCAGCGGCGTTGAAGGCCGCATCCGGCCGCCGGCTGGTCATCACGGCGAATCCGGTGGCGGCATCCTGCCAGACCATGGCCGCATCGAAGTCTCCCTGGCCTCCGGGAAAAGAACGAAATCGGCCCTTGTCGAAAACGAAAAGCCGCGCCCGGGTTCCATCGGCGGTCTTGATCAGAATCCGGGCGCGGGTGTTGGCGATGTAGCGCCTGAAGGCGGGGTGGCAGCGGGCGGCCACCCGCAGAACCAGACCCAGGGCGTAGAGCAGCAGCGTCAGTTGCATGGGGCGCTCCTTGTCGGATTCATTCGGCAAAAACGACCATCGTCTTGATGGCCCGGTGCCGATTTTTGTGGATGTTCACCGCGATCATGCGGCGGTAGTCTTCCAGGGCGAAACGATGGGTGACCAGATCGGCGGCCCGGATCTCGTCCCGGCGGATCATTTCCAGGGCGATGTCGAAGACGTGGCGCTGGCGGCCGTCCCATTGGGTAAACCCGTAGGCGTAGACGCCCCGTACGGTTTGAAGCTTGAGCCAAGTTGGCGTCAGGTCGAGCTTGACGTCTCTGCCGATGCCCACCACGCTCAGGGTTCCCATGGCCGTCAGCAGGCGCAGCGACAGGTTGAGGGTGGCCCCGCGGCCCACCGTGTCGTAGATCCGATGGAATCCCCCCATGGCGATGGGCTTTCCGAGCATCGGTTTATAGATCCGGGCGCCGGTGCTGTGGCTGGTGCGGTGGAAGACGTCGGCAACAGGGATCACTTCGTCGGCGCCGCAATCCAGGGCAAGGTCTGCGGCAAAAGGCGAGGGCTCGATGACGGCGATGTGGCATGGCGGGGCGAACGCGCGCAGCGTCTGGACAATCAGGTTGCCGATGACGCCGCAGCCGATCACCATGACGTGCTCGCCGGTGGCCGGCGGGTTGTCGATGACCGTTTGCACCGCCACCGCCGCCGGTTCAGTCATCACCGCCGCCTCCAGGCTCAATTCACCGGGTACCCGGTGCAGTTGGCTGGCATGGGCGGTCAGATACGGGGCGAACCCCCCGTTGAGGCCGCGGCAGATGCCGATGAAGAGGCCGGGGGGCAGGGTGCCTTCGGCGAAATTCTCGCAGCATCCCGGTCGGCCGGCACGGCAGCTCGGGCACAGCGGTGATAGCCCCCGCGGCTGGCAGGAGAGGGTCGGGTTGACAGCGACGCGGTCTCCGGGAGCGAATTCCCCGGCCTCGGGACCGGCTTCCACCACTTCGCCCACCACCTCGTGGCCGATGACGCAGGGAAATGAAGTAAAGGGGGAGGCGGTGGGGGAATCGTGGAGGCAAATCAGGTTGAGGTCGCTGCCGCAAAACCCGCAGGCCAGGGTGCGGATCTTGACCCAGTCCGCTCCAGGCGGATCCGGTTCGGGGATTTCCGCCAGCCGGACCGTGCGCAGGGGGCCCTGGTAGAAAACGCGTCGGCCCAAAAAGGCGGCCAGCGCCTTGGCGGCAATGAAGCGGGGCACGGTGACGTTGAATTGCAGCGCTTTCATCGCACCTCCTGTTGGCCGGTGGACGAGCCCCCCATGGACCGTCGCTACAAGAGAATCTCCAGGTCGGAGAGCGGGTAGCTCACGCAGGCGTGGATGTAGCCGAAGCGGCGGTCCGAGCTGCGCACCGGCACGCCGGGGGGTTGAAAGATGCGCCCGGAGAGCAGCTTGAGCCGGCACAAGCTGCACGTGCCGCTGCGGCAAAGCGATGGAATCGCCCAGCCGCTTTTTTCCAGGGATCGGATCAACGGCACGGCCGCCGGGGCCTCGACGTGGCGGCCGCCGGGCAGGGTCACGGTGAAGCGGGCATGGCGGTCCACTTCGGCGGGCCAGCCGGGCTGCTCCCAGACGTTGGCCGGGGCCCCGTAGATTTCGCAGCGCAACCGGCGCCGCGGGACGGCCATGGCCTCCAGTTGCGGCAGCACGTGGTCGTAGAGGCCCTGGGGGCCGCAGACGAAAAAGACCTTGTCGTCCAAAGTCCCACAGGCTTCACGGATCAACGGGGCGTCGATGAGCCCCCGTCGGCCGGGATAGTTGCCGGGCGGGTCTTCGACCACAGGAATGTAGTCGAATTGGACCGCGCTACGAGCCAGCTCGTTCAGCTCGGCGTGGAAGATGACATCGTCCAGGCGGCGGTTGCCGTAGAGCAGCGTGATGCGACGGGGCAGGTCGCGCTGCACCGTTTCACGGATCATGCTCATGAAGGGAGTGATGCCGCTGCCGCCGGCGATGCAGACCAGCTGCGGCGGATGGATCACCGGGTTGAAGACGAAGGTGCCGGCAGGCCCGGAACTTTCCAGCAGCGCACCGGGGCCCAAATCCAGCAGGTGGTTGGACACCAGCCCTTCGGCCACCCGGCGCACGGTGATTTCCCAGAAGGCGGTTTGGGAGGGCGCCGAGGAGATGCTGTACGGCCGGGCCGTGCGTACCCCGCCAAGGTCGAAAAAGAGCGTGATGTACTGGCCGGTCTGAAACGGCGGCAGGTTGCCGGCCGCCGGCACGAGCCGCAGGGTGCGGGTGCTGGGGGTCTCGTCGATGACCCGGCTGACCCTGAGGGCCACCCGGTGGGGGTGAAGCCGGGCGACAGCATCCTGAAGGCGGCCCCGCAGCGGCGTGAAATCGCTGCCGTACTTGCGCGCCGCCGCGATCTCGCCCATGAGGGCGTCGTATCCGTCCAGTTTTCGGGCGATGTCGCTTTTCACCGTGCCTCCGATCGGTTCAAGTGGCGCAGCACTGCCCGGGCCGCCGCCACGCCGGACTCCAGGGTAGGCTGGAACCCGCCGGAACCGTACCAGCCCCCGGCGCCGTACAAGCCCCGGATATGGGGCCGGTTGGCGACAAAGAGGGGCGAATCCTTGACGTGGTGGTCGAAACCGTAGATGGCCCCCTGGGGGTGGCCCAGGTAACGCTGGTGGGTGAGGGGGGTGGCGATCTCCATCTCCTCGACGCGGCCGCGCAGGCCGGGAAAGACGCGTTCGGCGGCCGAGAGCATGTCGGCGGCGATGCGGTACTTCTCGTCGGCGTAGTCCCGGGGCGGCACGTCGCGCCAGCTTTCGCCGTACTTCAAGGTGACCAAGGCCGCCTGGCAGGTGCCCGGCGGCGAGAATCCCGGGTCGATGGCGTTGTAACAGGTAAGCAGCATCCCGTCCCGGGGGCCGATCTCACGCTGGAACATGCGCGCGTAGATCCGGTCGGGGTCCGTGTCCCCCACGATGAAGGTGGTGGAGGCCGTCATGCCCAGGTCGGCGGCCTCGGCATCGAGGCCCAGGTAGACGGTGAAGGCCGAGGGACCGATGCGCGCCTGGCGCAACTCGTCCAAGACCGCCAGCGGCACGCGGTCCGCTTCGATCAGGTCCACGTAGGTGGCCACCTTGGAGACGTTGGAGACGACCTGGCGCGCGGCAATGGTGTCGCCGGCCTCGGTGACCACCCCGGCCACCCCCTCGTCGTCCACCAGGATGCGGCGCACCCCGCAGTTGAAGCGGATGTCGCCGCCCGCGTCGAGAACGCTCTGGGCCAGGGCATTGGAAAGGGCCTGGGAGCCACCCCGGAGGTGGTAGGGAAGAAACTCGCTGTAGGCGAAGTAGAGGGCCGCCATGTCGGTGAGCGCCAGGCGCGAGGGCGGCAGCCCCATGTAGGTCCAGTAGGCCGAGGCTACCGTCTTGAGCACCGGGTCCTTTAGACAACGGTCCATTTCGGCGGCCGAGGTCTGTAGGGCATAACGGTGAAAAAGGGGGTATTTCTCCCGGGTGACCTGGGGGTCCTTGAAGTAAAAGGCGCCGATCACCTCTCCGAACAGGCCCCAAAGCAGATCGAACCACTCGGCGATGCCGTCCTTGTGCGCCGGAAAATGCGCCTGCAAGGCGGCCACCGTGGCATCCCGGTCCGGCTTGAGGGTGATGTCGATGACCTCCGGGATCACCACCCGGTACAGGTCGTCCATGGGCACCAGCTCCAGCCGATCCAGGACGCCGAGCCGCGCCAGCAGCAGGCGCAGGGGGCCGGGTTTTTCCTCGGTGCCGATGCCCGAGAGCTGGTGCAGGGCCACCTCGAACTCGAAGCGGCCGCGGCAGAAGCTGGTGGCGCAGCCGCCAGGCACGTTGTGCCGCTCAAGGAGCAGGGTCCGTACGCCGTGCTGCGCCAGGGTGGCGGCGGCGGTGAGCCCGCCGTTGCCGGCGCCGATGACGATCGCCTCGTAGTCCGCCATGGGATTCCCTCCGCCGCGAGCCGTTCAGCCGGTTTCCTGTGGAGCGGTTTTTCAGATGCGCTATCTCTTATATCACGCAAACCACCGGGTTCGGCAAGTCTCGTCTGTGCCCGTCTTCCAGCGGCACCAGGATTATGCTATGCAAAAAGAGCTTCCCTCCAACACGGCAGACAAGGAGACCCCCATGGGCGACTACGCATCCAAGAGCTGGTGGCTGGAATCGCTGCCCGAACCGATTGTCGCCAACGCTCCCCTTGCCGGCGCGCAGCGGGCCGACGTGGCCGTCATCGGCGGGGGATACACCGGCTTGTCCACCGCCTATCACCTCAAGCGCCTCGACCCGGCCATCGATGTGCGGGTGGTGGAAGCCGATGTGTGCGGCTTCGGCGCCTCGGGGCGCAACGGCGGCTTTTCCATGACCCTGTTCGGGTTGACCAAGGGGATTACCCGGCTGCGCTTCGACGATCAACGGGCCCGTGCCGCCCACCGCTACATGGAAGCGGCGGTGGACGGCCTGCACGAGCTGATCACCGAAAACCGGATCGACTGCGACTACGAGCGCAGCGGCTACCTGCTGGTGGGCACCAGCCCGGCCCAGGTAAGGCGGGTGGAACACGACTTCCGGATCATCGAAAAGTGGGGCGCCAAGGGAATCGAGCGCTGGGAGCGGCAGCGGCTGGCCGAGGAGTTCCACACCGACTATTACCGGATCGGGTGGTTCGAGCCGCGCTGTGGCATCCTGCAGCCGGCCAAGCTCGCCCGGGGGATGAAGGCCCTGGCGGAAAAACTGGGCGCGCAGATTTACGAAAATTCACCGGTGACGGGTTTTTCCAAAAACGCGGGGGGCGGCTACATCGTCAAGACACCCGCCGGCGAGCTTCGCTCCGAGTATCTCGTGCTGGCGACCAACGCCTATTCCGTGTTGTTTCCCCAGCTGCGGGCGTTGCAGCGGCCCGTCTTCACTCACATCGTGATGAGCGAACCGCTCTCCGCGAGCCGGATGGAGAGCATCGGCTGGCACTGCCGCGCCGGGGTGGAAGATGCCCGGGACCTGATCCACTACTATCGGCTGACCCGGGACAACCGTATCGTCATGGGCGGCGGGGATGTGTCGCTCACCTACGGCGCCGACCTGGACCGGGACCTCAACGAGAAGACCTTCGCCCACCTGGAGCGGCACGTGACGGAGGTCTTTCCCCAACTGCGCGGGATCCGCTTCACCCATCGCTGGGGCGGCCCGGTGTCGGTGACCCTGGACATGGCCCCGGTGATCGGTTTTCTCGGCGCGGACCGGAAGGCCATCTTCTCCCTGGGGTGCATCGGCCACGGGGTCTCTTTGACCCATTACAACGGCCTCACCATCGCCGAGCTCATCGCCGGCCGGCGCACCTGGCGCACCGGGATGTTTTTCGTCGGGCGCAAGGTGCTGCCCTGGCCGTCGGATCCCGTCACCCACGGCGCCGTCCACGTCATCCGCGGGTTCATGAAGCTCGAGGACCGGATCTACTACAAATAGCGACTCGGGTTCATTCCACCGAGATGCCGGCGGACGATCCAGAGACCATCCAAAACGACGTCGTCACACTTGTGGTATTTTCGGTTGACGTGCAAGGAGACCTCTGCCATGGCCAAACGTCCTAAGAAGAACGATTCGCCCCCCGCCGCCGCGCGCCGGCCCCGCATGGGGATTCTCACCGGCGGCGGCGACTGCCCGGGCCTCAACGCCGTGATCCGGGCAGCGGTCAAGACCGCCTTGAACACCGGCTGGGAGGTTTGCGGCATCCGCGAGGGGTTCGCCGGCCTGCTGAAGCCAGAGACGGCCGTGCGTCCCCTGGGGCCCGAGGATGTCAAGGGGATCCTCAACATGGGTGGCACGATCCTGGGAACCACCAACCGGGGCAATCCCTTCGCCTTCCCGGTGCGACAGGGCAAGGAGTGGGTGGAAAAGGACCGCTCCGACGAAGCCCTGGCCAACTTCAAAAAGCTCGGTCTCGACGCCCTGATCGTCATCGGCGGCGACGGTACCCTGGGCATCGCCCGGCGCTTTTTTCAAAAGGGGTTGCCGGTGATCGGGGTCCCCAAGACCATCGACAACGACATCTCCGCCACGGTGATCACCTTCGGCTTCGACACGGCGGTCTCCACCGCCACCGACGCCATCGACAAGCTGCATTCCACCGCCGAGAGCCACCAGCGGGTCATGGTGGTTGAGGTGATGGGCCGTTATGCCGGCTGGATCGCCCTCCACAGCGGCGTGGCCGGCGGCGCCGACGTGATCCTGATTCCCGAGATCCCCTTCCGCTTAAAGCACGTCGTCGCCAAGATCCAGGCCCGCTACGCCGCCGGTCGGCGTTTCGCCATCGTGGTGGCCGCCGAAGGCGCCGCCGCCCAGGGCGAGGCCCTGCGCACCCGCGGCAAGAAGGTCGGCCAGGAGGTGCGCCTGGGCGGGATCGGCGAGTACGTGGCCGTCGAGATCGAGCGGCGCACCGGCTACGAGGCGCGCTCCCTGGTGCTCGGCCACCTGCAGCGCGGCGGGCATCCCACCACCTTCGACCGGCTGCTGGCCACCCGCTTCGGCTCGGCCGCCGTGCGCCTGGCCCGGGAGGGGTTTTTCGGCCAGATGGTGGCCCTGGACCCGCCCCACATCAAGAGCGTGCCCCTGGAGGACGCCCTGGACCGGATGAATCGGGTGCCGCTGACCAGCGACATCGTCCGCGCGGCCCGGGACATGGGCATCTCTTTCGGCGATGCATGATAAGGGGTCACCGGCTGCGGTGG
>DQXI01000042.1 GCA_011042305.1 Desulfobacteraceae bacterium | reverse complement strand
TTTGAAACTGGGTCCTTTGGGTCCCTTTGGTCCTTTTTGTCCTTTTCCTGAAACAGGAACCCACATCATGCCAAACCAAGGCGCCCTCAAGGGCATCAGCATCCTCGACCTCTCCCGGCTCCTTCCCGGCCCCTACGCCTCCATGATCCTGGCCGACCACGGGGCCCGGGTCATCAGCGTGGAAGACAAGCGCTTCCTGGCCGACGGGTTGTTCATGACCACCGTCAACCGCAACAAGGAGCATGTCTCGCTGAACCTCAAGACCGAGGCGGGCCGGGAGATTTTCTTCAAGCTCGCCGAGCGCAGCGACGTGGTGATGGAAGGCTTCCGGCCGGGGGTGGTGGACCGGCTGGGGGTCGGCTACGAGGCGGTACGCCAGGTGCGGCCGGACGTGATCTACTGCTCGATCACCGGCTACGGCCAGGACGGCCCCTTTCGCGACCGGGCCGGCCACGATGTCAACTACCTCTCCCAGGCCGGGGTGCTCGGGCTCATCGGCGAGGCGGACCGGCCGCCCTCGATCCCCGGCATCCAGATCGCCGACATGGTGGGCGGCGGGTTGAACGCCGTCATCGGCATCCTGCTGGCCCTGCACCACCGCAGCCAAACCGGCCAGGGCCAGTACATCGACATCTCCATGACCGACGGCAGCGTGGCGCTCTTGCCCTTTGCTCAGTTCTGGCGCGACTTGACGGGAAAAGAACCCCAGCGCGGCGACACGTTGCTCTCGCACCGCTACGCCTGCTACAACACCTACCAAACCGCCGACGGGCGCCATCTTTCCATCGGCGCGGTGGAAAACCGCTTCTGGAAAAACCTCTGCGACCACTTCGGCGTCCCCGAATTCACCCCCTTGCAGTACGACGACAGCCGGCGCCGGGAGATCATCGCTTTTTTCCGCGAGCGGTTCAAAACCAAGACCCTGGACCAATGGACCGAGGAACTGGGGCCTCTGGACGTGTGCTTCGGTCGTATCCAGTCCTTTGACGAAGTCTTTGACGATCCGCTGTTCATCGCGCGCCAAATGGTGGTCGATCTTCCATCCCCGGACGGGCGTCCCGGCAAGGCCCTGGGCGTGCCGGTGAAGCTGAGCGCCTCGCCCGGGGCGGTGCGCACGCCGGCAGCGGCCTTTGGCGCCAGCACCCGGGCCGTGCTGGCGGAACTGGGCTACAGCCCCGCGGACATCGACCGCCTGGCGGCCGAGGAAGTGATCTGAAATCTCAAGTAAGGTAAAACGACTGTCGGCCCCGTCCGACCGGTCTGGCTTGTTTTTTCAACCCCCAACCCGAAACGTGCGACCCTATGAATCTTCTTCCCTACACCGAGGCTCACGAAGACTTCCGCCGCCGTCTGCGCGCCTTTCTGGAGGCCGAGGTGGCTCCCCGCATCGACCGTTGGGAAACCGACACCCACATCGTCCCGCGCGAAATCTGGCGCCGCATGGGCGGCCAGGGATTTTTGTGCATGAGCGTGCCGCCGGCCTACGGCGGCCCCGGCCTCGACTTTCTCTACTCGGTGATCGTCATCGAGGAGATTAGCCGCACCAACCACAACGGCCTGGCCGCCCCGCTGCACAGTGACATCGTGGTGCCCTACATCGCCTCCTACGGCAGTGAAGCGCAGAAACGCAAGTACCTGCCCGGTTGCGTCAGCGGCGAGATGATCACCGCCGTGGCCATGACCGAGCCGGGGGCCGGCAGCGACCTGGCGTCCATGGCCACCACGGCGGTCCAGGACGGCGACACCGTCGTGCTGGACGGCGCCAAGACCTTCATCACCAACGGCATCAACGCCGACCTGGTGGTGGTGGCCGCCAGGGACCCGGCGGTGGAAAACCCCCACCAGGCCATTTCCCTCTACCTGGTGGAAGCCGGCACCCCGGGTTTTTCCAGGGGACGGCACCTGGAAAAAATGGGCTACCACAGCCAGGACACCGCCGAGCTGTTTTTTTCAGGCTGCCGCATCCCGGCCGCAAACCGCCTCGGGCAGGCCGGCGCCGGCTTTCTGATGCTGATGGAAAAGCTCCAGCAGGAACGCCTCGTGGTGGCCGTGATGGGCCAGGCCCAGGCCGAGTTCATCCTGGATTGGGCAACCCGTCATTTAAAGCGGAAACTCATCGACCAACGCCCCCGGGCCAGGTCCCAGGACGTGCAGTTCGCCCTGGTGGAAATGGCCACTGAGGTACGCCTTGGACGCACCTTTCTCGATACCCTGATCGTGGACCACATGGCGGACAAAAACGTAGTGGTGGAAACCTCCATGGCCAAGTACTGGATCAGCGAAATGGCCCACCGCACCGCGGCGCGCTGCCTGGAGCTGTGCGGCCCGGAAGCCGGTTTGGAGCGCTGCCCGGCGGTGCGCACCTTCCGCGACACCCGGGTGATGTCGATCTTCGCCGGCACCAACGAGATCATGAAGCAGATCGCGGCCAAATTCATGGGGTTGTAAGAAGCGATGCCCGTCCTGCCCATCACCCACCGACCCGGCGTTCACTGCGCCAGCACCGGGCTGCGCGACCTGGCGGCCTTTCACGGCCTGGACTGGAGCGAGGCGATGTGCTTCGGGCTGGGCGCCGGCCTGGGGCTCTGGTACCTGTCCCTGCCCGGCCTGTCCCCCAGCCGCATGGTGCATGTGCGTTCGGCCGACATCGAAGAACAGTTCTTCACCCGCATCGACATCGATTTCCGCTGGTCCGAGTTTGACGACCCCGCTCGGAGCGAAGCCGCCCTGGTGGAGGTCCTGGACACCGGCCGGCCCGCCCTGATCCAGACCGACATCTTCCACCTCCCCTACTACGGCAGCCGGACCCACTTCCCGGGTCACGTGGTGGTGGTTTGGGGGTACGACGCCCAGCGGCGGGTCTTCACCGTCACCGACACCGAACGGCCGGCCCCCCTGGAGGTGGGGTTCGACGACCTGAGACGGGCCCGCTATTTCAGCGGCGGCCTGTTCGAGAGCCGGGGCCGGATGTTCGCCCCGGCACGCCTCACGCCGCCCGCGGACATGGCCGGGTGCCTGCGACAGGCCCTGACGGCCAACAGCCGGGCCCTGCTCCGGCCGTCCTGGCCCGGCAGCGGGCTGCCGGGCCTGCGGCTGTGGCGCGACGACCTTGAGACCTGGCCCAAACTCGAGGATGGCCCCTGGTGCGCGCGGTTCGCCTACCAGGTCATCGAGAAACGGGGAACCGGCGGCGGGGGGTTTCGCACCCTCTATGCCGCCTTCGTGCGCGAGGCGGTCGCCTGGTGGCCGGAACTGGCCGATGCCGCCGCGCGCATGGCGTCGCTGGCCGAGGCCTGGAGCCGGCTGGCCGACGCCTGCCGCGCGGTTTCGGAAGACGCCGCCTGGAACCTTGCGGCCCTGGCCGGCTGCCTGGAGCGGGTATCCTCCCTTGAAACCGATTACCACCGCTGGATAGACGCGTGGGGCCTGAAACCGCCACACGACAAGGAGTCCGCATGACCGACCACGAAGCGCGAAACCACGCCGCCACCGGCCCCTTGCACGGCGTCCGGGTGGTGGAATACGGCGTTTTCCACGCCGGCCCCGGCGCCGGCGCCATCCTCGGCGATCTGGGGGCCGACGTGATCAAGATCGAGGCCGCCGCCGGCGACCCCGAACGGTACTGGACGGTGGTAGGGGGACTCGACATCAGCACCCCGGCCACGGGCGAAAGCCTGATGTACGAGGTCTCCAACCGCGGCAAGCGCGGCATCTGCCTCGACATCAAGACCGACGGCGGCCGGGAGGTGCTCCACCGCCTGGTCCGCCGGGCGGACGTCTTTCTCACCAACCTGCGCCCGCCCACCAAGGCGGCCCTCGGCATCGACTTCGAGGCCCTGCGCCGCGTCAACCCGCGGATCGTCCACGCCAGCGTGTCGGGCTACGGCACCGAAGGGCCCATGGCCGCCGTCGGGGCCTTCGACCCCATGGGCCAGGCCGCCTCGGGCATGATGTTCCTCGGGGACCCCGAGCACCCCTCCCTGATCCACCTGGCCGTTCTCGACCAGGCCACGGCCATCGCCGCCAGCCACGCCATCATCACCGCCCTGTTCGTGCGCGAACGCCACGGCGGGGCCCAGGCGGTGCACGCCTCGCTCTACGGCACCGGCCTCTGGCTCCTCTACGCCAACCTCGCCTGCACCAGCGTGCTGGGCCGCAACCCGGGCATGGCCTGGATCCGCTTCGACAACTCGCCCCTGCGCAACAACTTCCGCTGCCGGGACGGCAAGTGGGTAATCGGCGTCCACCACCCGGAGGAGAAATACTGGGAACCGTTCTGCCGCGCCACCGGCCAGGAGGCGCTGCTGACCGACCCGCGCTTCGCCACCCCGGCCGACCGGCTGGCCAACGTCGCCGAACTGGTGCGGATCTGCGACGCGGTATTGGCCACCCGCGACCGGGACGACTGGATGCGGGTTTTCCGCCAACACGGCCTGATGTTCAGCCCGGTGCAACGGCTGGAAGAGGTCCTGAACGACCCCCAGGCGCTCGCCAACGGCTACGTGGTCGAATGCGACCACCCGGCCCACGGCCCCATCAAGATCCCCGGCTACCCGATCCAGTTTCACGGTCACGCCGCCGGTACCCGTCGACCGGCCCCCGGCATCGGTGAGCACACCGACGCCATCCTGGCCGAACTGGGCTACACGGCCGATGAAATCGCCCGCCTCACCGCCGACGGCGTCGCGCGCCAGGCCGAAGCGCCCGCCCCGGGCGGAGGCGCGGCCATTGAAAAAAGGAGTCGCCATGGATGAAACCGGCTTTCTGGTGGAGCGGATCGGCGCCGTCGCCCGGTGCAGCATGAACCACCCGCAGATCATGAACGCCCTGAATCTCGAAACGGGCGAGCCGATGGCCGAAGCGATCGGCCGGCTGGTGGCCGACGACACCGTTTCGGTGATCGTCCTGCGGGCCGAAGGGGAAAACTTCTGCACCGGATCGGATCTGGCCCTGTTGGGCGACAACCTCGACCCGGCCTTCCTGAGCCGCCTGATGAGCCGTGCCAACGCTATGCTCCTCGACCTCTACCATGGGCCGAAAATCGTCATCACCGAGGTGGACGGGTATGCCGTGGGCGGAGGGCTCGGGCTGGCGCTGGCCTCCGACCTGACCCTGGCCACCGAGCGGGCCAAGTTCTGCTGCGGGTTCATCCGCATCGGGGCCGTGCCGGACCTGGGAACGAGCTATTTTCTGCCGGAACGCGTCGGCACCGTCATGGCCAAGGAGATCGCCCTGACCGGCGACATCATCGACGCCGAGCGGGCGCTGGCCATCGGCCTGATCAACCGGGTAGTGCCTCACGAAGAGATCTCCGAGGCGGTGATGACGCTGGCCGGACGAATCGCCAAGGCCTCGCCCGAAGCCCTGGCATGGACCAAGCGAAACCTGAACCGGGCGCCGCACACCGACCTTCGCACGCTGCTTGACATCGAGGCCCATGTCCAGCCGCTCATGCTGCTGACTGAAGCGCACAAGGCGGCGGTCAGGAAGCTGCTGTCGTAAAGCGGTGTCATCCTGCAACGCCTTACTAAAACCGTCCAACGGGGGAAAGGAGCAGGAAATGAACGCAAAGGCAACCGGCACGCTCACGGTGGGAAACTTCGTCAAGGTGGCGGCCATCCGCTACGGCGACCGGGAGGCGATCTATTGCTCGACCACCGGCCGGCGGTTCTCCTTTCGCCAGCTCAACCAGCGAACCAACCGCCTGGCCAACGGGCTGACCGGTCTGGGGCTACGAAAAGGGGAAGTGGCCGCCTTCCTGTGCACCAACCGGGCCGAAATCGTCGAAATCTACTCCGCCCTGGCCAAGATCGGGGTGTTGGGCATCCCCCTGAACTATCGCCTGGCCCCCGCCGAGATCGTGGCGCTGATGGCCCACGGCGAAGCCTCGGCCCTGATCTTCGACCCGTGGTTCTCGGAAGTCGCCGCCCAAGTGAGAGAAGCCCTGCCGCAGGTCCGTCATTTTGTCGGCATGGGCGACGCCCTCCCCGACTTCGCCCTCGAGTACGAAGCGCTGCTGTCCCGGTCTTCCGATGCGGAACCGGAGGTCGACATCCGCGAAGAGGACGCGATGTACATGAATCTGACCTCCGGCACCACGGGACTGCCCAAGGCCTACCTGCTCACTCAGTACAACAACGCCGCCGCCGGACCTTTTTTCGCCGGCTATTTCGACATGCGCCGCGACGACGTGGTCCTGACCGCCTTTCCGATCTTCGGCCGCGTCGGCTTCGCCTGGTGCATGGTCTCCCTGCTGGCCGGCGCCCGCAACGTCATTCACCAGTTCAATCCTCAGCAGATCCTCGGGCTGATCGAATCGGAAAAGGTTACCATTTCCAACTGGGTCCCGACCATGGCGGCCTTCGTCCTCTCGCTGCCAGACGTGGACAAGCACGACCTGTCCTCCCTGCGCGCCCTGGTCTTTGCCGCCGCCCCGCTGACCTCCGCGCTTCAGGACCAGATCAGGGCGCGGCTCTGCCCCCATCTCTACGAATTCTACGGCCTGCAGGAAACCGGGATCGTGGCCTGCATCGGCCCGGAGGAAAAGGACCGCCGGCCGTCCTCGGTGGGCAAGGTCGCCTTCTCCGCCGACGTCCGGATCGTCGACATCGAGGGCCGCGACGTTCCCGCCGGCACGGTCGGCAGCATCATCGCCCGGGCCCCCTCGGCCACCGCCGGGTATTTCAAGAATGAGGCCCAGACCCGGGAAGCGTTCCGGGACGGCTGGTTTCACACCGGCGATCTGGGATACTTCGACGAGGAGGGATTCCTCTACCTGGCCGGACGAAGCAAGGACATGATCGTCACCGGCGGCCAGAACGTGTTTTCCGTGGAGGTCGAGGACGCCCTGCTGAGCCACCCCGCGGTGGCTGAATGCGCCGTCATCGGCCTGCCGGACGACACCTGGGGCGAGCGGGTGACCGCCGTCGTCGTCCGAGCACCCGGGACGGCGGTGACCGAAGCCGAACTCATCGCCTTCGGCAAGGAGCGCCTCGCCGGCTTCAAGGTGCCGAAATCGATTATCTGGCACGACCAGCCCCTTCCCCGCACCCCCACGGGAAAGGTGACCAAGTACGTCCTCGTGGAGACCTACGGGGGACAGACGGCCGACGTTTGAATATCGCGCCACCCCTCGTCGGCATTGACAAGGAAACCCATTTCATCGCAACAGGAGGCAACCGTTCATGGCCCAGCTCATCGCCGACCGGCGTGACATCGACTTCGTTCTCTACGAGCAACTCGACGCCGCCGCGCTCTGCAAGACCGACCGCTACCGCGAATTCAACCGGAAGACGTTCGACCTCATCCTCACCGAGGCACGCAACTTCGCCCTCAAAGAAATCCTGCCCACCTTCGCGCCCGGCGACCGCGAGGGGTTGCGCTTCGAAAACAACCGGGTCTTCGTGCCCGAGTGCTTCCACCGGGCCTACCGCCTCTTTTGCGAAAACGAGTACACCGCCCTGCCGGCGGCCCCCGAACTGGGGGGCCAAGGGCTGCCCCATGTCATTTCCCAGGCAGCGGGCCAGTACCTGCTGGGGGCCAACTACGCCTTCACCCTCTACGGCTGGTCGGGCTACGGCGCCGGCGAGATGATCGAGGTCTTCGGTACCGAGGAACAAAAAAAGATGTTTCTCAAAAAAATGTACGCCGGCACCTGGGGCGGCACCATGGTGCTCACCGAACCGGAAGCCGGCAGCGACGTGGGCAACCTCCAGACCTCGGCCCGCCTCAACGACGACGGCACCTATTCCATTTCCGGCAACAAGATCTTCATCACCAACGCCGAGCACGATCTCACCGAAAACATCATCCACCCGGTGCTGGCCCGCATCGAGGGGGCCCCGGCCGGCACACGGGGCATTTCGCTTTTCATCGTGCCCAAGATCTGGGTCAATCCCGACGGCAGCCTCGGGGAGGAAAACGACGTGGTCTGCACCGCCATCGAGGAAAAGATGGGCATCCACGCCAGCCCCACCTGCCAGCTCACCTTCGGCGGTAAGGGCAAATGCCGGGGCCTGCTGCTGGGCGAGGTCAACAAGGGGATGCGGGTGATGTTTCACATGATAAACGCTGCGCGCATCCTGGTGGGGACCATCGGCGCCGCCAGCGCCTCGGCCGCCTACCTCTACGCCCTGGACTACGCCCGCCAGCGCAAGCAGGGCCGGGACCTGGAAAAATCCTTCGATCCCGCCGCGCCCCAGGTGCCCATCATGCGACACCCGGACGTGCGGCGCATGCTGATGTGGATGAAAAGCCACGTTGAGGGGATGCGCAGCTTGATCGCCTACGGGGCCTGGTGTATCGACCAGCAGAAGTGCAATCCCGACCAGGGCCAGCGGGACTACTACAAGGGGATGCTCGACCTGCTCACGCCGGTGATCAAGGCCTACTGCACCGACCGCGGGGTGGATGTGTGCAGCCTGGCAATCCAGGTGTACGGCGGCTACGGGTACACGAAGGACTACCCGGTGGAGCAACTGCTGCGCGACGTGCGCATCGCGCCCATCTACGAGGGAACCAACGGCATCCAGGCCATGGACCTGCTGGGCCGCAAGCTGGGCATGGCCAGCGGCCAGGTCTTCCTCAACCTGATGGAGGAAATGAAAAAAACCGCCACCCGGGCACGCGCGAACGCCGCCCTGGTCGGCCTGGCCGAGCGCTTCGAGGTCGCGGTGGACCGCCTGGCAGAAACCGCCATGAAGCTGGGCACCATGGCCATGAGCGAGCGGCTGCGGGCCGCCTTCGCCCAGGCCTGCCCGTTTCTGGACGTGACCGGCGACTGCGTCATGGCCTGGATGCTGCTGTGGCGCGCCAGCGTGGCAGCCCCGGCCCTGGACAACCTGCTGGCCGGCGCCACCGGCGAAAAGCGGTCGGACATCCTTGAGAAAAACCGCCAGGCGGCCTTCTACGAGGGCCAGATCCGCTCGGCGCAATTCTTCATCGAAACGGTGCTGCCGGTAACCCGCGGCCGCATGGACAGCATCCAGGCGGGCAGCGCCGCGGCGGTGGAAATCCCCGAGACAGCTTTTGGTGCCTACTAGATAATCTCAAATTTGAAATTTGAAATCTCAGATTGCAGGAAACGGCGTCTGGAGAATCTCAAGTTTGAAATCCGAAACCGGAGGTTTGGCATGTATCGCTACCTGTTCTCCCCCATCACCATCAACCAGCTCGAAATCAAGAACCGCATCGCCTACCCGGCCCTGGGACTGCTATACTCCTACGACAGCCGGCTCAACGACCGCTACTACGAATACTTCCGCGCCCGGGCCCGGGGCGGCGCCGGCATCGTCACCGTCGGCCCGGTGGGCGTCGATTTCATCGGCTCCGGGCTCGCGGCCCTGAGCCTGCGCGACGACACCTACATCCCGGATTTCCAGAAGCTCACCGGCATCATCCGCGGCGAGGGGGCCCGGGCCTTCATCCAGCTCTTTCACGCCGGCGGCTACTCGCACCCGATCCTCATCGACGGCCAGACCCCCATCGGTCCGTCCGCCGTGTTCAACCCCTATGCCAAGGTCACCCCGCGGGAGATGACCCTGGAAGACATCGACACCGTCCAGGAGGCCTTCGCCGCCGCCGCCGCCCGGGCGGTGGAAGCCGGCTTCGACGGGGTGGAGATCATCGCCTCGGCCGGCTACCTGCTCACCCAGTTTCTCTCGCCGCTGCGCAACCAGCGCACCGACGCCTACGGTGGCAGCTTCGAAAACCGGGTCCGCTTTCCCCGCGAAACCATCGAGCGGGTGCGACAGCGCATCGGGCCGGACGTGCCCCTGTCGGTGCGCATGGCGGGCAACGACTTTGTCCCCGGGTCCAACACGGACAGCGAAACCCCGGCCATCGCAAAGGTTTACGAGGCCGCCGGGGTGGACGTGATCAACGTCACCGGCGGCTGGCACGAATCCAAGGTGCCCCAACTGCCCATGGAGCTGCCCCGCTCGGCCTACGCTTACCTGGCCCTGAACATCAAGAAGGCCGTTTCCGTGCCGGTGATGGCCTCCAACCGCATCACCATGCCCGAAACGGCCGAGCAGATCCTGCGCGACGGATGCGCCGACATGGTCAACCTCGGCCGGGTCCTCATCGCCGACCCCGAGTGGCCCCGCAAGGCCTTCGAGGGGCGTTCTGCCGAGATTCGCCCCTGCGTGGCCTGCTCCCAGGGCTGCACCGACCAGATTTTCTCCGGCAAGCCGGTCTTTTGCGTGGGCAACCCCCTGGCCGGCTTCGAGGGCGAACGCAAAATCTTCCAGGCCGATCCATCTAAGCGGGTCATGGTGGTAGGCGCCGGCGCCGCGGGCCTGGAGGCAGCCGTCACCGCCGCCCAGCGCGGCTTCCAGGTGTCTCTATATGATAAAGCCGGCGACATCGGCGGCCAGTTGTGGCTCGCCGGGGCTCCGCCCCACAAGCGCGAGATTCTCGAACTGATCCGCTACTACCGCGCCATGCTCAACCGTCTGGACATCCGGCTGCACCTCAATACGGCCGTGGACCTCGAGCTGATCCGGCGCGAGGCCCCGGATCACGTCATCGTGGCCGAGGGGGCCGAGGCGCTGGTGCCGCCCATCGCCGGCATCCACCACCCCGACATCCTCACCGCCTGGCAGGTGCTGGGGGACAATCCCCGCCTGGGCCGGCGGGTGGCCATCATCGGCGGCGGGGCCGTGGGCCTGGAGACGGCCCTGTTCGTGGCCGCCAAGGGGACCCTGACCCCGGAGATCCTGCACTTCCTCTTCGCCTACGAGGCCGAGCGCACCGAACGGCTGCGGGAGCTGATGTTCCGGGGCACCAGCGAGGTGACGGTCTTTGAAATGCTGCCCAAGGCGGGGGCCGACGTGGGCAAGTCCACCAAGTGGATCCTTTTGGCCAACCTGGACCGCCACGGGGTGAAGATCCGGACCAACACCAAGGTGGCGGCCGTCGAAGACGGCCGGATGCTGACGCTGGACGGCCCGGACGGGCAGACGCGGGAGGACTTCGACACCGTGATCGTGGCCTCCGGCTCGCGACCGGTGCAGCGGTTGAGCAAGGCCCTCGAGGAAGCCGGCATTCCCTATACCGCCGTGGGGGACACCATCGCCCCCGGCAAGCTCAACGACGCCATCCACGGGGGGTTTCTGGCCGCCTTGGCGCTGTGAACGCCTGAAACATCGGACCCGCCCGACCAGGTTTGACCAATCAGGCGGGTCCGCCACCCCCTGAAAGCTTTCAAAGCGGGTGTCGTCACCGCAAGCGCGGCGGCATCACGAAAACCCGCCGGAGGCCCTCCTTCAGCGAAATGGCCTCCTCCGGGCAAAACCGGGCGCAGACGCCGCAGCCGATGCAAGCGCCCTCATCCCGCTGCGCAACCCCCTCATCGCCCAACCGGATGGCATCCGTCGGGCACCCGTCCACGCAGGTCCCGCAACCGGTGCACGCTTCTTCATCGATCACCGCCAGGTGATAGGTGGAATTGATCATCGGCAGGGTGCCGTCGCGCCACAGCCGGAGGGTGTCGCAGCAGTCCTTGCAGCAGTTGCAGATACTGGTTTCCGGACTCGATTCCCGCGATCCGGGATGAAACGCCTTGTGAATCAAGCCCGCCGCCTCGGCTTCCTGCATGATCCGGCGGGCCTCGTCCTTGCTGATCTTTTTGGCAAAGCCCTGGGCCACGGTGTGGCGCGCCGACTTGCCGAAGGTGAAGCAGTTGAGGGTCGGGGCATCAAACCGGCACGGCTCGCCGAGCAGGCTACGGCGCTGACGGCAGAAGCAGTGGCCCACGGCGATGTCATCGAACTTGTCGATGATCTCCTCCACCGTCTGGCTGGGGACGACGAATTCCTCGCCGCCCGTCAAGGGTTTTTGCACCGGGATAACCCGGATGGATCCGCCTTCGCTGGTGCGGCTGGCCGGTACGGTGCGGTCCACCGCCGGCGCCTTGCCGAAGAGGGCCGGCAGGGCGTCATAGTTGCCCTGCACCTGCTCGCGCAGCTCCGCCAGGAGCTTTTCAAAAAGCCGGGCGAGCCGCTTTTCTTCATCGCTGCCGGTCAACGGGCCCATGAAACGGTACTCCATCACCCCGACCATCATCAGCGGCAACAGCCGGTAAACCATGGTGCCGGCCGAATTGGGCTGGTTGAAGATCAGCCCCTTGCGGGCCAGGCCCGCCGCCAGGGGCTCGACCTCGCTGGCGCTTTTGCCGCTGCTTGCCACCAGTTGCTCCAACGTCTGGGAAGGGGCCTTGTCAAAGGCGGCGATCAACGAGAGGGCCTCCGGATCGTCGCCCACCACTTCGGCCACGATGGCGCGGGCCGTCTCGCTGGCCGGAAACGGCACCATCCCCTGGCGGCAGATCACCTCGGTCGCTTGCTGCAGTT
>DQXI01000200.1 GCA_011042305.1 Desulfobacteraceae bacterium | reverse complement strand
GGCGGTCTTCGGGTTGACCTCCACCAGGACATCCTGCCTCTTCAACACGTCGTCGCCCACCGTCTTGGTCATGAACGGCGTGTTGGCCACGGGGCCGGCGGCGATGCGCATCCCGTCGTAGGGGATCAGCACCAGCGGAAAGGCGCCCTTGTCTCCCTCGATGGGCACCGGCCGGTAGCCGCCGGCGAACTCGAACTTGCCCGAGGCCGTGGAAAAGGCTTCGAACCAGTAGGCCGGCTGGATCTTGCGCACCACGTAGCCGGCTTCGCTCAGGGCGTCCCAGTCGTCCGCCAGGGTCTCCTCCAGGCAAGCCTGGAAACTCTCCCAGGCGAAGGCGTCGGCCACCGGGCCGCCGACGGCGCCGGCCAGGGCCAGCACCACGTCGCCGGCATGCCGGGTGTTGCACCGGGGGGCGACCACCGGCTGGGTCAACCCGATCACCTTGGCAGCCAGCCCGGTGCCGGCCACCACGTCATCGTAGCGCTCCAGGTAGAGGTGGTTGGGGAGAATCAGGTCGGCGTAGGCGGCGGTCTCGTCCATCAGGCTGGAAAAACTGACCAGCAGGTCGAGGCGGTCCAGGGCCTTTTTCACCGTCTCGGTGCCCGGCTGGGTAAAGAGCGGGTTGGCCTCGAAGACCAGCAGGGCCTTGACCGGGTCGGCCTTGCCTTCCGCCTGGGCGGAGAAAAAGCGGTTGGGCAGACTGCCGGCGTCGACAAGATCGCCGCTGCCGGCGCCGTCCAGGCGCGGCCGCTGCAGCCCGTTGGCCGCGGTTTCGTCGATCTCCACCTCCGGCCAGCGGATCCCTTCGTTGCCCGGCAGGGCCCAGACCCCGCCCTTGCGGTTGATCGCCCCCACCAGGGCGTTGAGGGCGTGCACCGCCATGGCCTCTTCGAGGCTGCCGGGAGTGGTTCCCCGGCCCCGGCCGCAAATGGCCACCCCGGCACCGGCCTTGGCGAAATCCCGGGCCAGGACGATGATATAATCCCTGCTCACCCCGGTGATCTCGGCCACCTTGTCCGGGGCGAAGCCGTCGAGGACCATCTTGCGCCAAGCCTCGAAACCGTTGCTGTAGTACTCCACGAAATTGCGGTCGTAGAGTCCCTCGGCAAGGATCACGTGGGCCAGGCCGAGGGCCAGGGCCGCCTCGGTGCCCGGCCGGATCGGCAGCCAACGGTCGGCCTTGGCGGCGGTGTTGGACAACCGCGGCTCCACCTGCACCAGGGGCACCTTGCGGTCCTTCCAGAGGCTCTTGGCGCGGATCATGCGCACCGGCGATCCCCACCCCTCGATCACGCCGCTGCCGAAGCTGATGACGAAATTGGCGTTCTCCAGGTCGAACCCCACCACGGCCTGCTGGCCGTGCATGCGGTAAACCGCCATTCCGTAGGCGTCCTCGAAAGTGGCCGGCCGCACGAGGTTGGGCGAGCCGTAGACCGTCATGAACCGCTCCAGCAAGGCGGAAAAGGTGCCTTGGCCGGCCCCGCTGAAGATGGCCAGCTGCTCGGGATGGCCGTCGTCGCGCAGTTGGGTCAGCTTGTCGGCCACCTCCGCCAGGGCCTCGTTCCAGGAGATCTTGGCCCACTTGCCCTCCCCGCGCGGACCGACGCGCTTGAGGGGGCCGGTCACCCGGGTGGGGCTGTAGAGCATCTGCGGGCCGCCGAGTCCCAGGGGGCAGATGCCGCCGTCGTTGACGGGATGGCCCGCCAGCCCCTCGATCTTGACCACCCGCTGGTCCACCTTGCGCACCGCGATGCCGCAGCCGCCCGGGCACAGGGTGCAGGTCGACCGGGCGTAGGTATAGGCGCCGTCCGGGGGCACCGGCGTCCAGGGCCACATCTGCGACCAGATCGACACATCGTCCATCAGCTTCCATGGCAGGGGCGTCACCGCCGTACCGGCAGCCCCGCCGATCACAAACGATAGAAAGCTTCTTCTGTCCAATTTCATCGATGTTACCCCTTCGCGTTAAACATCCAGGCGCAGCGGCCGCAAGTTACTTGTGGCAGACGAAACAGGCATCGCGTTGGGTCTGAACGCTCGACCCGGCGGCCGCTTGACGATCCGGCGGGTAGATAGCCGGCACCACCTCCTGGCGGAAATGGCGGCCCACCACCCCGGTGAGCGGCGCCTGGTCGACGCTGCCGACGGCTTGCTCGTGGCACTCGGCGCAGTCGTCCATCTTCATGCGGTCGTAGGTATGGGTCTTGAAACCGGCGATGCTGTACCCCCAGATGTCCCGGCTGTAGCCGGTGATGCGATTTTCCTGGTAGGGCTTCAAGCGGGTGGAGGTGCCGATGTCGCCATGGCAGGTTTCGCAGGCCATCTTGGCCTTGATGACGTGGGCGGCGTGGGAGAAGAAGACGCAGTCGGGCTGCCTGGAGTAGACGTGCCAGGGCACTTCACGCTCCTTCCAGACGTACTGCTCCACGAAGATGGTCTCGTCCTCGCTTTCGCCCATTACGTCCTCGTGGCAGTCGGTGCACTGGGCCAGGGTGGGCACCCCGGAGAAGGTCCCATCCTCCCGGAAGAAGTGGCAGCTCTCGCAATCGCCGACCTCTTCGTTGTGCAAAGCGTGGTTGAAATTGAAAGGCTGGGGCTTGGTCGAGTAGAGCAGCCTGGGAAACACGCCCCACCCGATCACCAGGCTGGCGGCAACTCCGAGGATAAAGAAGAGGAGAATGGTTGCGCCGCCCTTCTTGTCGGCGGCGTCGTCAGATACCGCATGCCCAGGGTCGTCTTTCGTGCTCATGGAAACTCCGTCATCCCGTTTGGGGCCGCCGCGAATGGCGCAGGCCGGCCGCTGAAATAAAGCCATCCCGCAATCGGGGTCACCTCATGGCCATCTCGCTCACGCCTAACCTTATGTATCTAAAATCGTTTTAAATCGGCGGTGGTGGTTCCGAGGGGGACGATCCGCCGCGACAGCGCCGGACCGGTATTTATGGAAGCCACCCAAAAATGAATCAGGAGCTGATGTACTCTGTGCATCCGGCTTTGTCAAGGGGAAATGCCCGCTGGAAGCGGGCCCATGCCGCCGCTTCAATATCGCCTATCTAATTGATTTAAAAAATGAAATAAAACCCGGGCGCGAGACCGGAAGCCGCGCAAGCCGTCAGCGGAGCTGCTGGGCCATGGCGCCGTAGCTGTGCAGCCCGGGCAGCAGGTTGACGCCGAAGTAGGTGAACAGCACGGCGATGAAGCCGAGAATGGAAAGGTAGGCAATGCGCCGTCCCTGCCAGCCGCGCATCAGCCGGGCATGGAGCAAGGTGGCGTAGACGAACCAGGTGATCAGGGACCAGGTTTCCTTGGGGTCCCAGCCCCAGTAGCGGCCCCAGGCCGAGTTGGCCCAGATGGCCCCGGTGATGATGCCCGCCGAGAGAAAGACGAAACCGAACATCACCGTCTGGTGGGTGAGCAGGTCCATCAACGACGGCTCGGGAAAACGGGTGAACAGCTCATCGCGCACCCGTTGCTGGCGCCCCAGCAGCCAGGCGGCCAGGTCCACCACGGCGGCCATTGCCACGGCGCCGGCGAGGCCGGCACCGAAGGGCCAGCCCAGGATGAACCTGAACAGGATCAGCCCCAGGCCGACAAGGAAAAACTGCAGCACCAGCACATCGGCGGCACGCCGCTGCCCGGACCTCCCGTCGGCGGCCGCGGCGATCTTGCTGAGCAGGTACATGATGCTCAGGCCGAAGCCCACGGCGAAGGCGGCGTATCCGATGAAGCAGGTGATCACGTGGGCGATGAGCCAGTTGCTCTTGAGGGCGGGGATCAGCGGCTGGATACGGTCGCTGACGTAGGGCGACAACGAGGCATAGGCCATGGCCAGAAAAGCCAGCGGCAGGGTAAAGGCGCCGATGACCCGGTTGCGGTAGCGATGCTCGATCACCAGGTGGCTGACCCCGATCGTCCAGGCGAAGAAAACCAGTGATTCGTAAAGGTTGCTCAACGGCGCGTGGCCGATTCCCATCCGGTAGGACTCGATCCAGCGAAGGATGAAGCCGGCGGCGTTGCCCGCCACGGCCGCCCAGACGCTCCAGGTGCCCAGGCGTGCGGCCAGGGGCCGGCGAAAAACCCAGCCGGCAATGTAGAGCACGGCCGCCAGGCCGTAGATAAACGTGGTAACGGAAAGCAGCAGCGAGCTGGTCATGGCGAAACTCCCTCTAGCGGCAAATCAGGCCCGCGCCGTCTGCCCGGCAGCGGCGACGATGCGCCGCGCCAGCAGCTCCACCTGGCGGTGCATGGCCATCTTGTTGCGGTTGGTGACGCCGTAAACGGCCACCGCGCTGCCCCGCCGGCGCGGCCGGACCACCACGCAGAGCTGCTGGTGGGACATGAAAAAGGTCACCAGGCAGCCGATGATCATTACGGCAAAGGCCACGTAAACCACCCGGACCCCGGGATCCCGGGTCACCTGGAGCCCGGTGTAGTAGCGCTCGGGCATCGGCACCGCGCTGGCAACGGCGATGGCCACCCGGCCCCGGCGCATTTTGTCGAAGGCGGCAAAGCGCAGCGGCAGCGTCAACTTGATCGGCTCTTGGCCGGGGTGTACCAGCGTGGCCTCCACCGCCGGGCCGAGAGGCTGCCCCATGAACTCGGCGGCGGGCCGGTAGGCGTCCAGGCGCAAGGTGCCCAGGCCTTCGGGCAGATCCAGTTGATCGCCGATAGCCCCCTCCTGGTGGTAGGTGCGCCCGGAGTGATTGCTCAGCACGTGCACGGCGAGCCGCTCCGGCGGGCCGGCCCCTTCGGCCGGCAGGGGCGGCGGCAGCTTGCCGTAGCTGGATTGAAAGATGTTGATCCCCTCGAAGCGCAGCGGATCGTTGACAATGATCTCTTTTTCGTGGATCACCCGCCCGCCGCGCAGCAGGCTGAGGCTGGACCGGTACTCCTTGGGCGCGCCGTTGGGATAAAACGACAGGCTGAAATCGTTGCAGCGGATGGCAAACGGCAACCGCCGGGTTCCGCTGCCGTCGCGCAGCACCACCGTGTCGGTGGCGTCGCCTTCGGGGATGTTGACATAGCCTTCGAACCCGAACAGGCCGCCGATCATGGCGCCTGCCACCAGCAGCACCACCGACAGGTGGACGACATAGACCCCCAGGCGGCTCAGGCGCCAACGCTCGGCGCAGACCGCCTCGCGGCCGTCTGCCGCAGGCAGGGTCGCCAGGCGTTTGAAGCGCCGCCCGAGGACGCTCTGGACCGCCTGCCGCAGGGCCTCGGGAGGCACGTCTGCGCTGAGTTCCGCTTGAATCGCGCTCTTTTCGAACCGTTCGAGACGATACCGCGGTTTGCGGGCGAAGATGATCGGCCAGGTGGCGCGTAGCCGCTCCACCGAACACACCACGATGTTGAGCACCAGCAGCAACAGCAACAGCTGAAACCACCAGGCGTGGTACATGTCCACCAGGTCCAGGGCCTCCAGCAGGCGATAGCCCTGGAGGCCGAAGGCCCGGACGTAATTTGCCGGCGCCTCGTTCTGGGGAATGACGGTGCCGATGATCGAGGTGACCGCCAGCGATAGGAGCACTCCCACCGTCAGGCGCACAGAGGCGAAAAAATCGAACAACCGCTTCACGATAACCAGGGATGCACCTCCTGCCACGAAGTCGCCTGCCTATAGCAGATCCCCCGCGCGCAAACAACCCGGCCCGCCCCAATGCCAAAACCGGTCCCATTCCAGGTTCCAGGGCCACAAGCGCCAAAGCGACTATCGCCGGCCATTGGCAGGTGATTCTTTCTTGAGGCCCGGTTCCCCGGCATTCGTTTCCTTGCCTTCTTGTTCAGGCCCCGCGGGCCGGATCACGATGGTGGCCCGTCGCTCGGCCGCCAGGTAGCGGGCGGCCAGGTCGGAAAGCTCCGCCGCGGTGATGGCCGCGTAATCGCGGTAGATGTCCCGGCTCCAATCGAGCTGCTCGGGATGGCGCCAGGCCCCGGAAAGCACCGCGTCGCGCCAGTAGGTATTTTCCCGCCGCAGGTCCTTGATGCCGGTCAAGGCCGGCTCGCGGATGCGGGCGAACGCGTCGTCCCCGACCCCCTTGGTCGCCAGGTCGGCCGCGATCCGCGCCATCTCTTCTCGCACCGTGTCGACCTGGCCGGGATCCACCTGCACCACCGCCGACAGCACCCCGTAGCCCGGGTAGGCCCGGGAAGGCCAGTGGTAAGCGAAGGGGCTGTAGCTGGCGCCCAGCCGCTCCCGCACCTCTTCTCGCAGCCGATCGGAGAACGCCTCGGCCAACAGGTTCAGGCGCCGGGTGCGGTGGATGTCCCACATGTCGTCGGTGGCGTAGGAAACCACCACCATGGCCTTTTCCAGGCGGGTGTCCACCTCGATGTCCAGCCGGCCGCCCGCCGGAAAACGGGGACCGGGTCGATGGACGAGGGGCATCGGTTTGCGCGCCGGCAGGGTTCCCAGGTAACGGGCCGCCAGGGCGACAATTTCATCAGGGTCCACGTCCCCCACCACGGACAGGCTCATGGGGCCGTGGGCAAGGATCGGCGCCACCCATTGGGCCACATCCTCGAGGGTCAATTTCTCGAACACCTCCCGGGGCGGCAAGCCGAAGCGCGAATCACCGCCGGCCAGAAAACGCCGACCCCGCAGCATCATCTGCCCTTCCACCGAGCGCTGCAGGTTGTCGTACTGGTTCTGGAAACGATCCATCACCAGGGCGAAGACCGACGGACGCCAGCCCGGATCCAGCAGCCGGTGGCGCAACAGATCGAAGAGCAGCGGCACTTCGCCGGGCACCGTTTCGCCCATCAGGCGCATGCGGTCCTGGCTCACGCCCACCGACAGCGACAGGCTGCGACCGGCCAGGGCACGGTCGAGGGCATCCCGGCTCAATTTTCCCAGGCCGTCGGCATTCATCATGGCTTCGGCCAGCTCGGCCAGCCCGGGACGATCGGCCGGCTCCCCGCTGCGGCCGGGCTCCAGGTCCAGGCTGAAGAGGACCTCTTCGTCCTTGAAATCCGTCTGCTTGACGCTCAGGGCCACGCCGTTGTCAAAGCGTACCTGGACCACCCCCAGGTCTTGGTGGGTGAGGCGTTCGACGATCCGCGCCGACTTCTCGGGTTCGGGCAGGTAGGGGAAGCCGCCGGCAGCGGGCGCTTGCCACGGCCGGACCGCCTCGGCCCGACTCGCGTCCCAGACACGGCGGATCTGCCGCTCGGGGGACTCGCCGCCCCCGGAGAGATCCTCGCTGCCGGTGACCATGACCAGCCAGTGGCCGCCGCCCCAGGCGCGGCGCAGGGCTTCATGGACCTGCGCCGCGTCCAGCTCGTCGATCATCGGCCCCAGCAGGGCCAACTGCTGGTCCGGGGCCATCGTCACCCGCCCGGCGTTGATGTCGCCGATAATCTCCCGGGCCAGGGCCGGGCTCTGGCGCGTGGCGGCCTGGCCGGCGGCCTTTTCCAGGTCGGCCTTCATTTCCCGGCGCACCCGGTCGACCTCGGCCGGCGCGACCCCGTGGACCAGGGCCTGGCGCAGGGTCCGCTCCAGCGCCCGCAGGGCGTCGGCCCAGCGGCCCTCGCGCGGCCGGGCCCGGACTTCGGCGTTGTGGAGCGTCTTGAGAAAAAGGCCCGCGTCGG
Organism: Desulfobacteraceae bacterium; assembly: GCA_011042305.1. Classification (GTDB taxonomy): domain Bacteria; phylum Desulfobacterota; class Desulfobacteria; order Desulfobacterales; family UBA2174; genus UBA2174. The sequence goes on along the minus strand of DQXI01000200.1, from coordinate 4,918 downwards.
CATAGGCATGGGTGAACGGGGCATCGGGGCGCTCAAGCAGCGATTGCAGGCGATGATCCAGGATCCGCAGCGCAACGCGCTCGGCAAGCTGGCGACGCTGGAAGGCGACGCTGTCCGGGGTGAAGGCCACGCTGCGCACCTGGCCGATGGAAACGCTGGTATGGCCCAGCTCCGGCTCGTGGTGGTAGAACGTCTTGACGCCCCGGTGGGCCGCCTTGCCCATGGGCGGATCGCCGGGAGCGGCCCCACGGTTTTTCAGGTCGGCAAAACGCTCGCGGATCATGGCCTCGGCCATCGCCGGGTCGAAATCGCCCACCATCACCACCACCAGGCGATCCGGCCGGTACCAGTCGTCGTAGAAGGCCTTCAAGGCAGTGCGATCCGCCCGCCTTACCACTTCTTCCTCCCCGATGGGAAGGCGTTCGGCCACCCGCAGCCCCTCGAACTCGAACCCGAGGCTCGCCTTGAAGACCCGGTAGCCGGGCGAATCGCGGGAGCGCATCTCGGCCAGCACCACCTCCCGTTCGCGATCGATCTCCTCCGGCAGCAGCAGGGCGCCGGCGGCGTAATCGTGGAGCACCAGCAGTCCCTCGGCGATGCTCTCGGGCCGGTTGTCCGGCAGCAGCACGTCGTAGACGGTTTCATCGAAGCCGGTGTGGGCGTTGGCGTCGTCGCCGAAGGACATGCCGATGCGCTGGAAATACTTCACCAGCTCGCCGGGGGGAAAATGGGCCGAGCCGTTGAAAAGCATGTGTTCGAGAAAATGGGCCAGCCCCCGCTGGTCATCGCGCTCGTGCAAGGACCCGGCCTGGACATCGAGGTGCAGACCGACCCGATTCCGCGGGGTCTGGTTGACCCGCAGCACGTAACGCAGCCCGTTGTCGAGCTGCCCGAACACCAGCGCGGGATCCGGCTTCAGGTCGCTTTGCCGGTGAGGCCAGCGGGTGTCGCCGCCGGCTGCCGGCGCGGCCAGCGCCAGCCCCGCCACTACCAGCCATATCCCGATCCATCCGATGATTGCCCGCGCTCCGGGGCGGCACCGTTTTTCCATTGTCGTCGGCTCCTTGCAAAAAGATGGCCCAGGCCTGCGCTCCGGACGCCGCAGGCCGCACCCGTCGATCCGGCCCGTTGCCTCCCCGCCGCCCCGGGCCAATGGCCCCTCATCCGGCGGCGCGGATCACCAACATAAAGCGGGCCGGGCCGCCTGGCAAACTGGCAAGCCGAGAAACCGCAGCCATCCTGCCTGGCCTGTGGGTGGAGGCAATCGGCGGGCCTGATCCCTGGCCTGAAGATAAGGGCGGGAGGGGAAAACCAACAACGGGCAAAAAACGAGCGACCGGCGTGGCCGGGCCACGCCGGTGCGTCGGGCGAGGTGGCGCTTCAGCCTTTTTTCTTGACGTAGACGCCACGGGACGGCGATTCGATCCTGCCCCGCTTGGAGAGCTTGTAGAGCGCGTTGCTGAGCTGGCGGGATTCCAGGCCGGTCTTTTCCTTCAGCTTGGCGATGGTGGCGCCGTTGCGGCTGCGCCGCACCGCCTCGAACACCTGGTCCAGGACGCTGGCCGCGCCGCTCTTGGCGACGGCGCCAGGGGCTTTGCCGGCCGTCTTCGGGCTCTTCTTCCCGGTTTTCTTCGCGACGCGCTTCGCCGTGGCAGTCTTCGGAGCAGCCTTCTGTTTGCTTGCCACCGGCTTGGAGGTCTCGAGCTTGGCGACCCTGTGCCCGATCTTGGCGAGGTCTTTGGCCAGGTTGCTCAATGCCGCGGCGATGTTCTGAAGGTCTTCATTGACGGTGGACATGATCAACCTCCTTGGATTGAATTTTGCCGGACGAGGTCCGCCTGGGCGCCTCTTGCCCATGCCCCTGAGGTAAACAAAACCGCCGCCTCAACGGCAAGGCAGCCGGCGGATAGCGCGCCGGGTGTTTGCCAGTATATTGCAAAAGGTTGGAAAGTCAACAATTTATCGGACTTCAGGGGCAAAAACCGACTTCGGTTGACATCCCGCCGCCGCTGTGCCAAACAACCGGCACGCCTCGTCGAGGCGTTTTCGCCCCTACCGCTACCGGGTGATTTAATGACCGATAAAAAGACTTCCCAGGGTCGCGCCTCCGTTTCCATCGAAGCGGCCCTGGCCGCTTATCGCCGGGATCTCAACGACGCCCAGTGGGAAGCCGTGATGCACGACGGCGGGCCGCTGCTGGTCATCGCCGGCGCCGGCACCGGCAAAACGCGCACCCTGACCTACCGCGTCGCCCGCCTGGTGCTCCAGGGCGTCGACCCGCGCGCCATCTTGCTGCTTACCTTCACGCGCAAGGCCTCCCAGGAGATGCTGCGCAGGGCCGCGGCCCTGCTGGATGAACGCTGCAGCCGCGTTTCAGGGGGCACGTTTCACGCCTTCGCCCACAGCGTGTTGCGCCGCTACCCGGCGCACCTGGGCTTCGATCACCCCTTTGCCATCATCGATCGCGCCGATGCCGAAAGCCTGGTGGGCCAAATCCGAAAGGAAAGCAGCGTGCCCACCCGGGGCTTTCCCACCAAGCGCACCCTCACCGACATCTTCAGCCAGGCCGTCAACAAGGACAGCTCTATCGAAGACATCGTGGCCGACGCCTACGCCCATCTGCTGCCTTACCTGGAGGCCATCACCGATATCGCCCGCCGCTACCGCGAGCGCAAGAGACTGCACCGCTTCCTGGACTACGACGACTTGCTGGTGGAGCTGCGCACCCTGCTGCAAACCGATCCCGACCTGCGCCGGCGCATCGCCGAGCGCTACCGCCACGTGATGGTGGACGAGTACCAGGATACCAACCGGCTGCAGGCGGAGATCCTCTACCTGCTGGCCCACCAACACCGCAACCTGATGGTCGTCGGCGACGACGCCCAGAGTATCTACGCCTTCCGCGGCGCCAATTTCCGCAACATCATGGCCTTTCCCGACATCTTCGCCGGCACCCGCGTGATCCGGCTCGAGGAGAACTACCGCAGCGTTCAGCCCGTGTTGAGTTTCACCAACGCCCTCATCGCCCAGGCCAGCGAAAAATATACCAAAAACCTGTTCACCCGGCGCCCGGACGGGGGGCGCCCCCGCCTGGTGCGCACGGCCAGCGAGAACGCCCAGTCGCGCTGGGTCATCGACGAAATCCGCCGCCTGACCCGCCGCGGGGTGGGGCTGGAGGAGATCGCGGTGCTGTTTCGCGCCGGCTACCACGCCTTCGACCTGGAGATCGAGCTGGTGCGCGAGGGGATCGATTTCGTCAAGGTCGGCGGCTTCAAGTTCATGGAATCCGCCCACATCAAGGACCTGCTGGCGCACCTGCGGGTGCTGGCCAACCCGGACGACCGGCTCTGCTGGCACCGCATCCTGCAGCTGCTTGACAAAGTGGGGCCCAAGACGGCCCAGTCGATCTGCGACACCATCGTCGAAACCCGCGCCGGCGCCGCGGGGCTGCTCAATGCGCCGTTCGCCCCGCGCCTGGCGGCCGTCCTGGAACCGCTCAGGCAACTGTTTCAGCGCTTGACCCAGGAGTCCCTCGGCGTCGAGCAGATGGGAGAAGCCGTCCTGGCCTACTACCTGCCGCTGCTCAAAAAGCTGCACGAGGACCACCCCCGGCGGGCCCGCGACCTGGAGCAGCTCCTGGAAATCATGCGACGCTACGAGCGGCTGGAAACGTTCCTGGCCGACATGGCCCTGGAACCGCCGGACCACCTGGTGGAAAACGGGCTGCACCTGCCCCGGGGCGACGAACGGCGCCTGGTGTTGTCCACCGTTCACTCGGCCAAGGGGCTCGAGTGGCACACGGTGTTTGTCATCTGGGCGCTGGACGGCCGCTTTCCGTCGCTGCGGGCCATCGACACCCCCGAGGAGCTGGACGAGGAGCGGCGCCTGATGTACGTGGCCGCCACCCGGGCCCGGGAAAACCTCGTCTTCACCTGCCCGATGCAGGCCTACGACCGTTCCGCGGACATGGTCCTCGACCGGCCGTCGCGGTTTTTGAACGACATCGACGCCGGATTGCTCGATTTCATCGACGAGGCCCCGGATACCGACTGGCGCCTCGACTGGTAGCGGGCGGTCGAACGAAAACAGGGGATCGACGGGACCTGTGCCGGCAATGCCCTGGAGGCGGGGCAGCGCCGGGCCTCTCCGGAAGGGCAACATTTGCGTTGCTTCCACCGGGTCAACGTGGTATCTCCCTGCCGACAACAGCCACGGCTCTAAAGATACAAACCATCTTTCAAGCGACCGGTCTCCGGTTATGTCGACCGAATTCCTCGTTCTGATTCTCGGATATATCTTCGGTTTCTACATGGCCTGGAACATCGGGGCCAACGACGTGGCCAACTCCATGGCCTCGGCCGTGGGCGCCGGTGCCATCACCATCCGCCAGGCGATTTTCATCGCCGGGATTCTCAATGTGGTCGGCGCAGTGTTCCTCGGCGGGCACGTCACCGAAACCATCCGCAAGGGAATCGTTTCCCCCGAGGTGCTCAACGATCCGCACCTGACTCTCATCGGCGCCCTGGCCGCGCTGCTGGCCGCCGCCGCGTGGGTCAGCTTCGCCACCTGGAAATCGCTGCCGGTGTCCACCACCCACGCCATCGTCGGCGCCATGATCGGTTTCGGCATCATGGCCGGCGGGGTGGCCAGCGTCAATTGGGGCAAGCTCGGCGCAGTGGTGGGCAGTTGGATCATCTCGCCGCTGTTCAGCCTGGTGATCGCCTTCGCCACCTTCAAGCTCATCATCCGCCTTGTGCTCTCGCGCGCCGCGGCCCTGGCCGCGGCGCTTCGCTTTTCACCGCTGTTTGTCGGCGCCGCCATGTTCGTGGTGGTCCTCTCCTTTGTCTTCAAGACCCCCCTGGGCAAGCAATTGGCCCTGGGCCTCCTTCCGGCCCTGGCGATCGCCGCGGCCGCGGCG
>DQXI01000247.1 GCA_011042305.1 Desulfobacteraceae bacterium | reverse complement strand
TAACGCCACCGTGGTGCCGACCCTGATGAACCAGTTTCTCCCCCCCGTCATGCTCGGCTTCGTCTTCATGGGGGCCATCGCGGCGATTCACTCCACCGCGGCGCCGTACATCGGCACCGGCGGCTCCATCCTGCTGCGCGACGTCTACTGGCGCTACATCAAGAAGCAGGAAGCCAGCCACTCGGAGCAGATCTGGGTCAACCGCATCCTGGCCACCTTCCTCACCATCGCGGCCCTGGCCGTGGGGTTGACCTCCAAGGCGGCCCTCGTGATCCTCGGCGCCCTGGCCACGGCTTTCGGCTTCGTGATGTACGTGCTGCTGCTGGGCGTGATCTGGGGCTTCAAGTTCCCCAGCAAGGGCGCGGTCCTTGGCGTGCTGTCCGGCATGATCGCCGTCTTTCTGACCTATTACGTCTGGCCCAACCCCCTGTCGATGCACTGCGCCTTCTGGGGGGTGTTCTGTGGACTGATAGTGGCCTATCTATGCAAGGGGCTCGGAATCAAGGACAGCGAGGAAACCGTGAAGCGCCAGGCCGAGGTGCGCAACTTCCTCGACGACATCGACGCCCCCAGCGAGTCGGGGGCCAAGTGGCGTTCGGCCATGAAGATCGTGGTGCCGGTCTGGTACCTCTTCGCCATCGGGCCGGCCTGCATCCTGGGCAACAACGCCTTTTCCTTCTGCGGGTTCACCCCCTTGTGGTCCTGGCAGATCACTTGGTGGATCCTGGGCATCGTCATGATGTGGGCCCTGTGCTTCAAGGCCGAGATGTCCACCACCAACGCGGTGCAGATCGAGCGGGCCGAGAAGGAAACCATGATCGTGATCAAGGAGGCGTAAGCCTTTTTGCCGAAAGGAGGGACCATGAAACCCGAAGACCTGTGGATGATCGGATTGGTGATTTTCTCGATCCTGTTTACCGCCACCTTCGGCTGGGGGGTGTGGGGGTAGGGTAAATCTCCCCGCTGAACCGCCCATAGCGGCGCGGTGATGAACGCAAGCGCCCGCGCCAGGAGGTTGCCGCCTCCTGGCGCGGGCGCTTCGCGTTTTCAATGGTCCTCGCGTCGCCCGCCCAAGTCTGCTATAAAAAAAACGAGGAGATGAAACCGTCATCGCGGCCACGGGAAAGCGTGAGGACCTTGGCGCCTTGGAATCCATCTGGACAAGCGAAGATCCGGTCGGTGCGCTCCCGGGAATGGATCCGGAGCACCGGCCGCCCAGGCCGCTGGAACCCGGAAAGCGTAGCCGGTTCTGGTGGTTCGTGGCCTTCAGCCTGGCGTTGACCCTGGCTATCGCCACAGGTTTTGGCATCCTTTTCTGGCGCGGCCTATCCCCGTCGGACCAGGAGACCCTGCTGCGCCTCGGCGCTGAAAATCTCGGCTATCTTTTCGGCGGCTTGATCCTGCTGCTGGCGGCCATCTTCGCCGGCCTCGACGGGATGTTTAACATCTACATTCTGCCGCTGGCCCGCCTCATCGAAGAGTTCTCGATTCTCATCAACGTCAACCCGGCCCATCGGGTCCAGTTGGAGGGCGGGCGGGACATCGTCCGCCTGGCGCACATGATCAACGCCGGCGCCGAGCGCTTCGAGGCGCTTCACCGCGGCATCGACGACCGGGTGCGCCAGGTCCGGGCCGAGGCCGAGGCCGAAAAGCAGATGCTGGCCGCGGTGCTGGCCGAACTGCCCCAGGGGGTGCTGTTGTGCAACGTCGAGGGGCAGGTGATGCTCTACAACCGCCAGGCGCGCCTGTATCTCAGCGGCGAGGCGGCCGAGGGGGCCGACGCCGAATGCTACCTCGGCCTGGGGCGATCGGTCTTCCGCATCCTGGACCAACCCTGCCTGGACAACGCCGTGGCGGAAATGGCGGAGATGCTTACCCTGCACCCCGAAGGCGACGTGGGCAGCGCCTTGATCCTGCGCGGGGCCGGCGGCCGCCGCCTCTACGCCCAGACCGCCCCCATCGTCTACGCCGACGGCCGCTACGGCGGTTTCATCCTGCTGCTCAACGACATCGAGCGCCAGCTCGGATTCGAAGAGCGCTTCATCGGCCAATGGCAGCGACTGCGCCAACTCACCGGCCAGCTGGTGGAATATCTCGGACGCCCGGGGGACAGGTCGGACTGTTTGGACCATTTGCGGCCCCGGCTGCTCGACGAGCTTACGGCGCTGCATCAAACCATGACCCAGGTGCCGCCGCTCATCGACACCGGTCTCTGGCCGCTGGAGCCGATCCCGGCGGCGGCGTTTCTGTGGGCATTGCGCCATGCCGCCGCCAGGCGTCTGAAGTTGAAGGTCATCCTGGAGGACGACGCCAGCGGCCTGGAGCTAGAGCTGGATGCGGGCCTGATGCGCCAGGCCTTGTTGTGCACGATGGCGCGCCTGCGGGATTGGGGAGGACTCGATACCATGCGGTTGGGGTTTCGCGTTCTTCCGCCGTGGGCCAGCCTGGAGCTGACCTGGCAGGGGCCGGCGCCGGGTTTCCAATGGCTGCGCCACCAGCTCGGCCAGCCGGTGGAGACCAGCACACGAGCCCTGCCGCTGACCATCAAGCAGGTATTCGACCACCACCGCCTCATAGTGGGCGTGATCGAATCCGGACTGCCGGACGGCGTATCCGGGTTGCGCCTGGACTTTCCGGTTTTCAGTAAAACGCCGATCCGGGACGCCGAGATCCGCGGCAGCGCCATCGTGGCCCCGAGCCGGCCGGAGTTCTATGACTTCGACCTGTTTCATCAGCCGGGCGTCTCGCCCGAACTCAACGACCGCCCGCTGGCCGAGTTGACCTGCACCGTCTTCGACACCGAGACCACCGGGCTGGATCCGTCCCGGGACGAAATCATCAGCATCGGCGCAGTGCGCATCGTCAACGGCCGGATCCTTCACGAGGAGTGCTTCGACCAACTGGTCGATCCCCGGCGATCCCTGCCCCCCGAATCGATCCGGATCCACGGCATCCTGCCGGAGCGCCTGGAAGGTCGCCCGACCATCGACCAGGTACTGCCGTTCTTCCAGCGTTTTGCCGAAGACACGGTCCTGGTGGGCCACAACGCCGCCTTCGACCTGCGCATGTTCCAGGTCAAGGCGGTCAGCACGGGGGTGGTGTTCATCAACCCGGTGCTCGATACCATGCTGCTGTCGGCCGTGGTCAACCCGAGTTTGAAGGACCACAACCTGGACGCCATTGCCCGGCGGCTGCTCGGCCGGGCCATCCCCGACCGTCACACGGCCTTGGGAGACGCGTTGGCCACCGCCGAGATTTTCCTCAGGCTGATCCCGCTGCTCAGGGAGATGGGCATCGTTACCTTCGCCCAGGCCCTGGCCGCCGCCCGCAAGACATACTACGCCCGGCTCAAATACTGAAAGCGAAGATTTTGACCTTGAAATCACTGATTGATCGACTCTACGTGGAAGAAAATCTTGCCCAGGCGCCCGAGGTGAAGGCCATCGCCGGACGCCTGGGCCTGGAAGCCGAGGCGGTGGACGACATCCGCCGGGTGTATGCCGGCATCAACGCCGCTCCCGATCCGGTCAGCCGCGGCAAGCGTACCTTGCTGCTCACCGCCAACCGCGGCGCCTGGTTGCGCCGGTGCCCCGGCACGCGATACTACACCTGCTGCAACTACCAGATCCTGCACATCGGCACCTTCTGCACCATGGACTGCGCCTACTGCATTCTCCAGGCGTATTTCCATCCTCCCGTGTTGCAGTATTTTCTCAACCGTGAGGCCATGGCCGCCGAACTGGACAGCCGCCTGGCCCAGCCGGAAATCGGCCGCATCGGCACCGGCGAATTCACCGACAGCCTCATCTGGGAGCCGTGGACCGATCTGAATCCCTGGCTGGTGGAACGTTTCGCCGCCCAGCGCCACTGCATCCTGGAACTCAAGACCAAGACCGTGGCCGTCGACCGGCTGCTTAGCCTCGATCATCGGCGCAAGACCATCATGGCCTGGTCCCTCAACACGCCCCGCATCATCGCCTCCGATGAACGGCGCACCGCCTCCCTCGACGCCCGCCTGAAGGCCGCGGCGCGCTGCGTGGAGGCCGGTTTTCCGGTGGCGTTTCACTTCGACCCCATGGTGCTCTACGAGGGTTGCCGGGAGGAGTACCGGCGGACCGTCGAGCGGCTGTTCGAAATGATTCCGGCCGATCAAATCGTCTGGATCAGCCTGGGCACCTTCCGCTTCATGCCGGATCTGAAAGACCTGGTGGCGGCGCGGTTTCAGCGCTCCACCATCGTCTACGGAGAATTCGTGCGCGGGCTGGACGACAAGATACGCTACTTCAAGCCGCTGCGCATCGACCTGTACAGGGACGTGGCGGAATGGATCCGGCGATACGCCCCTGATGTCTGCCTGTATTTTTGCATGGAGTCCGAAGAGGTCTGGCAGCGGGTCTTCGGCTTTTCCCCGTCCCAATACGGCGGGCTGCCGGCGATGCTCGACAGGGCGGCCAAGGCGCACTGCGACCTGGAACCCGAGGTTCGTCCCGGGATCATGGCAAATGAAGCCGCTGGCAGCTGACGGGACTCGTTTCGCGAGTTGTCTATTATCGGTTACAAATTGGCCGTATTTTTACGTGTCCCTGGAAATTTTCCGGAAGCCTTCAGCCGTTCGACACGGATAACTGGCAATAGAAGGAAAAATGAGAAAGGCAGGCCGCGGCGGCCTTCTGGCCGCCTGGATAGTGGTTTTCTGGACTCTGGCCACCCTCGGCGCCGGAGTGGACCGTGCCGGCTTCCAGGCAGTAGTCCAGTGGGTGGCTGACGGCGACACCGTGATTTTGCAAGATGGCCGCCGGTTGCGCTACGTGGGCATCAACTGCCCGGAAACGGCCCACGGCGGAGCCCCGGCGGAACCCTTCGGCGCCGCGGCCCGCCGCCTGAACCAAAAGCTGGTGAGCGGTCGGACGATCCGCTGCGTTCCCGCTGGCTACGATCGCTACGGCCGCCTGCTGGGGGCGGTGTTCCTGGCCGACGGCACCTTCGTCAACCAGGCGCTGCTGGCCGCCGGCCTGGGGTACGTCCTGCCCGGCAAGGAGAGCGAGCCCTTTGCCGAGCGGCTGCTTTCGGCCCAGCGCCGGGCCATGGCCTCGGGGCAGGGGATCTGGGCCCACCTCGACCGCCGATCGCGGCCGCTGACGGGCAACCGCCGATCGAAACGGTTTCACCGCAACGACGGTCCGGACGCCAAACAAATCGGGAAACGCCACCGCGTGGCGTTTCCCGATTATCATGAAGCCTTCGCCGCCGGCTACGCCCCCTGCCGGCGTTGTTTTCCCCGGCTGGAGACGCTCTTTACTCCTGCTGCTTCTTGACCTCCTCGATCACCTTCTGGGCCAAGTGGGCCGGCACTTCGTCGTAGTGGGAAAATTCCATGGTATAAACCCCGCGGCCGCCTGTCATGGAGTTCAGGTCCGGCGCGTAGGTGAGAAATTCCGCCAAGGGCACCTCGGCCCGGATCACTTGGTTTTTGCCAGCGTTGTCCATTCCCTGAACCCGTCCGCGGCGGCTGTTGAGGTCGCCCATGATGTCGCCCATGAACTCTTCGGGGGTGGTGACCGTCACCTTCATGATCGGTTCCAGCAGGACCGGATCGGCCTCCTCGGCGGCCTTCTTGAAGGCCAGGGAGCCGGCGATCTTGAAGGCCATCTCCGAGGAATCGACCGCGTGGTAAGAGCCGAAATCCAGCGTCGCCTTGAAATCGATGCACGGGAACCCGGCCAGCACGCCGCGCTGGGCTGCCTCGATAATCCCTTTTTCCACCGCCGGGATGTAGGTCTTGGGAATCACGCCGCCCACGATGGCGTCCACGAACTCGAAGCCGCCGCCCCGGGGCAGGGGCTCGAAGACCACCCAGCAGTCGCCGAACTGGCCGTGGCCGCCGGTCTGCTTCTTGTGGCGGCCCTGGACCCGCACCTTCTTCTTGATGGTCTCGCGGTAGGGAATCTTGGGGATATGGAGGGTGACTTCCACGTTGAACTTGCGCCGCATCCGTTCCACGGCGGTCTCGATGTGCACCTGGCCCATGCCCGAGAGCACGATTTCCTTGGTCTCGGCGCGCCGATCCATCTTCAAACCCGGGTCCTCCTCCATCAGGCGCATCAGGGAGGTGTAGATCTTGTCCTCGTCGCCCTTGTTCTTGGCCTCCAGGGCAAAGGAAATCAGGGTCGGCAGCGGTTCGGCGCAGGTGAAGCGCACCTTGCGGCCTTCGTCGCAGAGGGTGTCGCCGGTGGTGGTCTCCTTGAGCTTGGCCACGGCCACGATGTCCCCCGGACCGGCGCCGGAGAGGGGCTTTTGCTCCTTGCCCATCACGGCCAGCAGCTGGTTGAAGCGCTCCTTGGCACGCTTGTTGGGGTTGTAAAAAGTGCCGTCGCTGCCGAGGCGCCCGGAAACCACCCGGATGATGTTAAGCCGCCCGGCATAAGGGTCCGAAATGGTCTTGAAGACAAAGCCGGCAAAGGGCGCCGCGGGATCCGGATCGAGGGTCACCGGTTCCTCGGTGCTGTCATCCAACGCCTGGCGGGAGCCGCGGTCCAATGGGGAAGGGAAGGCGGCCGCCAGGAAGTCGCACAGCAGGTCGACGCCGATGTTCTGCAGTGCCGAGCCGCAGAGTACCGGAGCGAAAATACGGTTGAGGACCCCGGCGCGCAAGGCCTCGAACAACTCGGCCTCGCTGAGGGTTTCGCCCTCGAGGTATTTTTCCACCAGCCGGTCGTCCGCTTCGGCGATGTTTTCCACCAGGGTTTCCCGGGCTGCCTGGGCCGCCTCCAGCATGTCCGCCGGAATCTCCACGGCCTTGGGCTTGCCCCCGTCCTCGGAGACGAAGGCCTGCATGCGGATCAGGTCCACCACTCCCTTGAAACCGGCCTCCTTGCCGACGGGAAGCTGCATCACCACCGGCTTGATGTCGAAGCTCTGTTCGGCGTCGGCCAGGGCCCGGTCGAAGTCCGAGCGGTCCTTGTCGAGCTTGTTGACGAAGATGGCGCAGGGCAGTTCAAACTGGCGGGCCAGTTCCCAGGCCTGCTCGGTCTGCACCTTGACCCCGTCCACGGCGTCGATGACCACCAGGGCCGCATCGGCTCCCTGAAGGCAAAGCTTGGTGTCAGTGAAGAAATTCATGTCGCCCGGCGTGTCGATGATCACCAGGCGGTGCTTTTTCCATTCGAACTGGTGAAAGCCGGTGCTGATGCTGGCACCGCGCTTGACTTCCTCGGGCTCGAAATCCAGGGCCGTGTTGCCTTCCTCGATACGGCCCAGGCGCGTGGTGACGCCGGCGTCGAAAAGCATCGCTTCCGCCAGCGAGGTCTTGCCGGCGCCGCTGTGGCCCACAAGGGCAAAGTTTCTCAGTTTTTCAGGCATGGGTCTCCTCTTTCGCTCCTTCCTCGTGAGATGGTGACGCCCCGGGGGCGTCAGGTCAACCGTGGATCGGCTTTTTTAGCGCTTCGAACCGAAAAAAGCAAGGGTAAAGACTTGCTATTCAAGCGGAAAACAAAGATCCAGGGTGAGGGCCGCCAGAAATTCTTGGTTTCCCTTGGGTCCTAGAATCGGTGAAGGCAGGACGGTGCGCACCGTTAGTCCCAGGCCGCGGAAAAACGCGCAAAGCGCGTCGATCACCGCCTGGTGCTGACCCGGATCGCGTACCACCCCGCCCTTGCCCACCTGTCCCCGGCCCACCTCGAACTGGGGCTTGATCAATGCCAGGATCCAGCCGCCGGGGCGCACGAAGCCCAGGACGGCGGGGACCACGATACGCAAGGAAATAAACGAGGTGTCGATGGCGGCCAGATCCACCTTTTCCGCAATGGCGTCCTTGGCCATGTGGCGGATGTTGGTGCGTTCGATGGGCACCACCCGGGGATCCTGCCGCAGTTTCCAGGCCAGTTGACCGTACCCCACGTCCACTGCGTAGACGCGCCGCGCCCCGTGCTGCAGGAGGCAGTCGGTAAAACCGCCGGTGGAGGCGCCCACGTCCAGGCAGATCCAGCCGGAGATGTCCATCCCCACGGCATCGAGCGCGGCCGCCAGCTTGATCCCGCCACGGCTCACGTACGGAATGTCCTCGCCGCGCAGGCTGACGGCGGCATCCGGTTTGACCCGGGTGCCGGGCTTGTCGCAGACCCGGTCGGCCACCAAAACCTTGCCGGCCATGATCAGGGCCCGGGCCCGCTGGCGACTGGCCGCCAGGCGGCGATCCACCAGAATCTGGTCCAGGCGAACCTTGGCCTGGGGGCGGCCGGTGGTTTCAGGCATCGGCCAGCAAACCCCTGGCCGCCGCAACGATGGCGGCGGCATCGATGCCGTACTTGGCGCGCAGCAGCGCCTGGGGGCCGTGTTCCACGAAGGTGTCGGCCACCCCGAGACGCCGCACCCGGCAGCCGGTGACGCCATGATCGGCCAGGCACTCGAGCACGGCGCTGCCGAATCCGCCGGCCTGCGCGTGTTCTTCCACGGTCACGATCCGCGGAATGCGCCGGGCCAGGCCGACGATGGTGTCGCTATCGAGGGGCTTGATGAAACGGGCATCCACCACGGTGGCCTGAATCCGGGTTTCAGCCAACTTGTCGGCAGCGACCAGGGCCTGGTGGACGGTCCAACCCACGGCCAAAACAAGGATGTCTTCCCCTTGGCGGCGCACGACCGCCCGGCCGATCTCCAGTGGCGCCGGATCCGGCTCGAGTTCGCAGCCGGTGGCATGGCCACGGGGATAGCGCAGGGCGATGGGCCCCGGATGGTCGATGGCGGTCTTGAGCATCCGGCGCAGTTCGTTCTCATCGCTGGGGGCCATCACCACCATGTTGGGCAGGCAGCGCAGGTAGGCAAAATCGAAGAGGCCGTGGTGGGTGGGGCCGTCTTCGCCCACGATGCCGCCCCGGTCGATGGCGAAGACCACCGGCAGCGCGTCGAGGCACACGTCGTGGACGATCTGATCAAAGGCGCGCTGCAGAAAGGTGGAATAAATGGCCACCACCGGCTTTAAACCCTCGGTGGCCATGCCGGCGGCGAAGGTCACCCCGTGGGGCTCGGCGATGCCCACGTCGAAAAAACGCCGGGGAAACTGCCGCGCGAAATCCGCCAGGCCGGTGCCCTCGGGCATGGCGGCGGTGACAGCCACGATGCGTTCGTCCTGGCGCCCCAGCTCCACGAGAGTGGCGCCGAACACCTCTGTATAGGTGCGCGGCTGGTCCGGTTTGGGCCGGCAGACCCCGGTTTCCACCCGGAACCGCCCGCAGCCGTGAAAATAGACGGGATTTTTTTCGGCCGGCGGATACCCTTTCCCCTTGACGGTGGCCACATGCAACAGCACCGGCTCGTCCAGGTGGCGGATGTTTTCCAGGATGTCGATGAGGTGATTGAGATTGTGCCCCTTGATGGGACCGAAGTAGTCGAAGTTGAAGGCCTCGAAGAGCATTCCCGGGGTGACGAAGGCTTTGAAGGATTCCTCGCTGCGCTTGGCCAGGTCGTAAACGTCGCTGCCGATGCCGGGCAGGGCCTTGAGAAAGGTGCCCAGCTCCCTGCGCCATTCCTGGAGCCGCCTGGCCGAGAGGGTGCGGCTGAGGAAGGCCGACAGGGCACCCACGTTGCGGGAGATGGACATGTCATTGTCGTTGAGAATGACAATGAGGTTTTCCTTCTTGGGCTGCTGGTCCCCGGCCTGGTTGAGCCCTTCGTAGGCCAGCCCGGCGGTCATCGAGCCGTCACCGATCACCGCGATCACCTTGCGCGATTCCTGTTTGAGGCGCTTGGCGCAGGCAATGCCGAGCCCGGCGCTGATGGACGTGCTGCTATGGCCGGTGGAAAAGGCGTCGAAGGGGCTTTCCAGGCGCCGGGTGAAACCGGAAAGGCCGCCGTGGCGCCGCAGGGAATCGAAGCGCCGGCGCCGGCCGGTGAGCAACTTGTGGGCGTAGGCCTGGTGGCCGACGTCCCAGATCACCCGGTCCTCGGGGGTATCGAAAACGTAATGAATGGCGATGGCCAGCTCGACGGCGCCCAGGCTCGGAGCGAGGTGACCGCCGTTTTCCGAGACGACCCGGACGATCCGCTCGCGGATCTCGGCCGCCAGCGACGGCAGGTCCCTGCGGGGCAAGGCCTTGAGATCGGCCGGGGAATCGATGCGGTCCAACAGTTTCAAGACGGAGACTCCGAATGGGGTGAGAAATTATCGCTTACGGCCCACCGTGTAGCCGGCAATGGCCCGCAACGGCTCCGCGGTGGTACCAAAAGATGCCAGGGCTTGCAAGGCCCGGTCCTTCAACTGCACGGCCAGGGTTTCGCTGGCCGCCAGACCGAGCAGGGAAGGGTAGGTGTTCTTGCCCCGGGCAGCATCGGTGCCGGCCGCCTTGCCCATCAGGACTGGATCGCCTTTGACGTTGAGAATGTCGTCGGCCACCTGGAAGGCCAGGCCCAGGTGGCGGGCATAGGTGTCCAGGTCGGCCAGGGCCGTTTGCGAAGCGCCGGCCAGGATGGCCCCCATGCGTACGGCGGCGCGGATCAGGGCGCCGGTCTTGAGATGATGCAGGGCCTCGAGGGCGTCGGGGGACAACACGGTATTTTCGGCCACCATATCGCGCATCTGCCCTTCGATCATGCCCTGGTAGCCGGCGGCCCGGGCCAGCTCGTAGACCGTCTGCCGCCCGCGGTCACCGTCCACTCCCACAGCGGCCTCCGGGGCACTGAGAACCTCAAAGGCCAGGGTGAGCAGGGCGTCCCCGGCCAGAATCGCCGTGGCTTCGTCGAAGGCCACGTGGCAGGTGGGGCAGCCTCGTCGGGTGGCGTCGTCGTCCATGGCCGGCAGATCGTCGTGAATCAGGGAGTAGGTGTGCACCATTTCCAGGGCACAGGCAGCGGCCATCAGCGCCTTTTCAGGGACGGGATGTCCCACGGCTTCGGCCGCCGCCAGGCAGAGCACCGGCCGCAGGCGTTTGCCACCGGCCATCAGCGAGTGGCGCATGGCGGCCACGATGCGCGGCTGCGGTTCGCAGTGGGCCAGGCAGGCAGCGAGTGCGTGGTCGATACGGGCCCGCTGTTTGGCGAGATATATTTTTATGTCAAACATGAAGGATTTCTGTTTAACTTATTTATTACAAGATGTTATGGTTTTTTTCTCGCTTTATGATTCCGAGCCGTCCATGGCCTCGGGGCTTTCGAGCGGCTGCTCCTCGATGCGGCCGTCGTCGGCCTCCATCAGCTTGCTGATGCGTTTTTCGGTCTCGTCGAGCTTGCGGCTGCACAGGCGGGCCAGGCGCATACCTTCCTCGAACTTGCGGATGGCGGTTTCCAGCGGCGGATCGCCGCTTTCCAGCTCGGCCACGATTTTTTCAAGCTGCTTGAAAGCGGTTTCAAATGTCGGTTGAGCCATGCCGGTATCCTTTTTTTATGTAATCGTGAAGACCTTTATTCCGTCACGCGGGCTTTGAGCCGCCCGCGGGCCAGCAAGATTTCCAGCTTGGCGCCCGCTTCGACGGTGCCGGCATCGCGGACCGCTGTTTTGCCGGGCAGGCGCCGGGTGACGCTGTAGCCCCGGGCCAGCACCGCCAACGGGTTCAAGGCCGCCAGGCGGGCCGTCATCGGATCCAGCGCCTGGCGCCGGCGGGCGATGAACAGCCGATGGACCGAGCCCAGGCGATCGGTCTCCGCCGCGAGCCGTTCACGCATCCGCGCCACCCGCTGACGCGGATGCGCCGCTGCCAGGCGGGCGACGAGCCATTGGATCCGCTGGCGTTGATGGGCAACCCGCTGCCCGAGGCCGCGGGCCATGCGGGCGGCAAGGTCGTCCAGGCGCAGACGGGCCTCGTCGATACGCCGGCGGGTCCCGTTGAGCCGGGCGGTCATTTCCCCGACGCGGGCGCGGTGCAAGTCGAGCCGCGCCCGAATGCGATCGTGGAGCCGGTCGCTGAGATGACGGATCCTGCCGGCCAGTTCGGTTTTAAGCGGCACCACGATCTCGGCCGCCGCCGAGGGGGTGGGCGCCCGCCGGTCGGCGACGAAATCGGCAATGGTAACATCGGTTTCATGTCCCACCGCCGATACCACGGGCAAGGCGGAGGCGGCGATGGCCCGGGCTACCGGCTCGCTGTTGAAGGCCTGCAAATCCTCGAGACTGCCGCCGCCGCGGGCCAGGATGATCAGGTCGGCGCCGGCGTGGCGGTTGGCCAAATCAATGGCGCGGACGATGGCATCCACTGCCGCGGCCCCCTGGACCGCCGTGGGCACCAACTGGATGGCCAGGTTGGGAAAGCGTCGCAGGGCTACCTGGCAGATGTCGTGAAATACCGCTCCCGTGGCCGAAGTAACCACGGCGATCTTGCCGGGCAGCGACGGCAGGGGGCGTTTGCGCGCAGCGTCGAAGAGCCCCTCGGCGGACAATTTTGCCTTCAGGGCCTCGAAGGCCTGCTGCAGGGCGCCGGCGCCGGCCGGCTCCAGGTACTCCAGGATGATCTGGTAGGTGCCGCGGGGCGGATAGACGCTGATCCGCCCCAGGCCCACCACGCTGAGCCCGTCCCGGGGTTCGAAGCGCAGCGTGCGCCGTGCGCCCCGGAACATCACGGCGGCAATCTGTGCTTCGGCGTCCTTCAGGGTGAAGTAGGCATGTCCTGACGCCGGGATTTTAAAATTCGATATCTCACCGGTTATCCATATAAATTCAAACTTTTCTTCGAGAAGTTGTTTTATATCGATGGTCAACTGCGACACCGAAAGCACGGTC
>DQXI01000210.1 GCA_011042305.1 Desulfobacteraceae bacterium | reverse complement strand
CTCCAGCGCCGTCTTCAGCGTTTCGCGTACCCCCTCCCCGTTGAGCGCACTGGCCGGGAAGGCCGGGACCTTCAACTGGCGGTTCAAGTCCCGCTGCAACTGTTCAACCGACAGCAGCGGGACGCCTTGGGCCTCCAGGTCGCGCTTGTTGAATTGCATCACCAGCGGGATTCTGAAGATGTTCAGGCCGTGCTCCTTCAGGTTGGCGGCAAGATCCTTGAGGGAGAGGGCGTTTTTTTCGCGCCGCACGGCGATGGAATCGGCCACGAACACCACCCCGTCCACTCCCTTGAGCACCAGCTTTCGGGTGGCACTGTACTTTACCTGGCCCGGAACGGTGTACAACTGGACGCGGATCTCGCAGCCCCGGATCTTGCCCAGCCCCATGGGCAAGAAATCGAAAAAGAGGGTTCGATCCCCCTCCGTGTTGATGGAGACCAGCTTGCCGGCGACGTTTTTGGTGAAGGTCCGGTGAATCCATTCCAGATTGGTGGTCTTGCCGCCGCGGCCCGGGCCATAGTAGACCAGCTTGCACTCGATTTCGCGTTTTTTGGGGTTGAAGACGGCCATGTTCTGGATTCCATCAGCAGCGGCACCGTCTTGAGCAGACCGCTTCAAAATTCGATTCAGAAAAACTTACCCGCAAGAAACCGCAAACGCCCGGATCTTCAAGTCCACGTTGAAGTATCCGCTGCGCGGCCCCACCTTGATCCGGTTTTTGGCCATCACCTTGGCTGAACCTTTGAAGATCGCCACCGTCGCCGTCATCTCCACGTTGGGCAGGATCTCACCCAACTGCAGGGCCTTGAGTACCTCGGTGTCCGTTTCGGAAACCAGGATGCTGATCACGTTGCCGGATTGGAAACTGACGTCGTAATCGACGTACAAGCCCTTGCTGGGGCCTTCCGGGATCTGGATCCGCACCGTGTTGATGTCCAGCACCTCGTCGGGCGCCTCGATCTGCAGGGTGGGGAGCATTTCCGATGGCAGGATATCCGGCGGTTCGGGCAGATCCACGCCCTTGCCTTGCTGCTCCAGCATGGATTGCAGAAAGCCGTAAAGCTTCGCCTGCAGTTCGGGGTCGAAACGCGGATCTTCAAGCCAGCGGCGGTACTGCTCCACAGCGGCGGGAACATCTTGTGCCGCCAGGTGGCAGCGCAGGATGTTCTTGGCGGCCGCCAGGCGCACCGACGGGCGGTTGAGCAGGATTTCGAACTCCGCCATGGCGCTGGCGTACTGGCCGAACTTGGTCAGGGCCACGGCCTCGTCCAGGGCGACATGGTCCGGGTCGTCGGACTGGGAAAAGCTGAACAGCCGCTTGATCAAGGCCTGGATTTCGGGCGAGAGCACCGGCGGCGGCTCGGCGCTTTCGACCTTGCGGATCCGCGCCTCCATCTTCTCCACCTTGGCTGCCAGGCTTTTGATGAGCTTTTCCCTGTCCTTTATCCGGGGTTGGGCCTGGAGCAGTTCGATGAGGCTGCGATAGTTGTCCCGCGCCTCCACCAACAACCCCTGGGCCGCGAAAATTTCCGCCTGCTTGAGGGTCCCTTTAATTTTGGATGCCAGGTCCATTCCGTTCTGCGCCTTGCTTGTCCAGCGGGGCTCGAGAATAAATTCTAATCTTCTTTCAATACGTTGTTCGTCGAGTTGTTGTCAACACAATAAGCCCCGCCGGTAGTGGCGGCCAAGCGCCGGTGCAGCGCCAGAGCCACCGGGTGCGGCAGGCCGGCGGCGGCCAGCTGCTCGACGCTGGCCCGGCGCAGGCTGTCCATGGTGCCGAAGTGTTTCAACAGGCGGCGCTTGCGCGCCGGCCCGATGCCGGCCACCCCGTCGAGCACCGATACCAGTGCCTCCTTGCGCCGCCGCCGACGGTGAAAACCGATGACAAACCGGTGCGCCTCGTCGCGGACCGCCTCCAGCAACAGCCGGGGGGCCGGGTTGCGTCCGAATTGGACGGGGTTGACCCGGCCGGGCAGGAAAATCTTGTCTTCGGTTTCCCCACGCTCATGGTCGGCCTTGGCAATGGCCGCAATGGCCGGGCTCTCGCGCCATCCCAGCTCGGCCAGCACCCTCGACGCGATGTTCAACTGCCCCTTGCCGCCGTCCACCAGGAGCAGGTCCGGCAGATCGACGCGGTCGCCGGTGGCCCTGAAACGACGGCCGAGCACCTCGGCCATGGCGGCATAGTCGTCCGGGCCGCGGGCGGAGCGGATGCGGTAGCGCCGGTAGGCGTCCGGCTTCGGCTTTCCGTCCACGAAGACCGCGATGGCCCCGACGCTCTGGCTGCCGCCGCTGGTGGAGATGTCCACGCATTCGATGCGCCGGGGCGGGCGAACCAACTGCAGCCGCCGGGCCAGCGCCGCCAGCAGGGCTTCGCGGCGGGCGCCGTCGTCGGACAAGCCCGCCGCGGCGGCCTGGGCGTTTTGTTGCGCCATGTGCACCAACCGCAGTTTTTCACTCCGCCGGGGATGAAGCAGGCGCACCCGTCGGCCGCGAATCTCGCCGAGCCAATCGGCGATCAGGACGGCGTCTTCCGGCACGGCGGAAAGAAGGATTTCGCCGGGCAGCTTGACCCCTCGGCGATAGTATTGTCGGATAAAGCCGGCCAACAGCTCTTCGTCGCCGGCCGGGGCTGCCGAGACGTCGAAGTGGCGCGTACCGACCCAGTAACCGCCGCGTACCGTCACCAGGGTCACAACGGCGGCGGCACCGGCGCGGCCCACGGCCAGCACGTCGCGATCCTGGCGGTCGCCGATCACCGCCACCTGCTTTTCAAGGGTCTTTTCCAGGGCAAAAATCCGGTCGCGGATGCTGGCGGCCGCCTCGAAGTCTTCCGCCGCGGCGGCCGCCAGCATCTCCCTGCGCATGGCGCGAATCAGCTCCGGGGTGCGGCCGTTGAGAAAAAGCATCACTTCCCGCACGGCCGCCGCATAGCGCTGGCGATCCACCGCGAGGCAGCAGGGCCCGTAACAGGCTCCCATCTGGTAGTGCAGGCAGGGACGGGTGCGTCGGGCAAACTCCCCCTCGCGACACTTGCGCAGCTTGAACAGCTTGTTGATGATGGCCAGGGTGGTGCGCACGGCGGCAGCCGACGCATAGGGGCCGAAGTACACGGCCCCGTCGTCCTGGAAGCGCCGTACCACGCTCAGCCGCGGATAGGGGTGGTCCGTGCCCAGCCGCAGCATCGGGTAGCGCTTGTCATCCTTGAGCACCACGTTGTAACGCGGCCGGTGCTGCTTGATCAGGTTGGACTCGAGGATCAGCGCCTCTTTTTCCGAGGCGGTGAGGACGGTATCCAGATCGGCCACCCGGGCCACCAGGGCCGCTGTCTTGGGGTCCACGGGACCGGCCGGCGCGAAGTAGTTGGCCAGGCGTTTTTTCAGGTTGCGGGCCTTGCCGACGTAAATGACCTTCCCCGCGGCGTCGCGCATCAGGTAGACGCCCGGGCCGCCCGAGGTCCGCTCGAGTTTCTCCCGCACGCCGACGGGTACCTCCAGCCCGCGGCTTTGGGGGTTTTCACCGTTTCCCTGGTTCATCGCCAACCCGTCCCCTGAGCCCTTGAACCTCGAACCTTAAATCATGAATTTGGAATCTGGAGCCTTCTTCTTACCCATCCGCCAGCACCACCTGGCGCTGCAACTCCCGGATGCGGTCGCGCAGGGCCGCGGCGCGTTCGAATTCCAGGTCCCGGGCCGCGGCGTGCATCTCCTGTTTCAACGCTTGCACTGTTCGATCCACTTCTTCCAGGGGGATGGGGGGCGTTAACGGTGCCGCCGATTCCCGGACTTCCGCGGCCTCCGGGGTCGGCTCGGCGAACCCCCGCTGCAGCCGTTTGACAATGGTTTGAGGGGTGATGCCGTGACGCTGGTTGAAGGCGAGCTGGATGGCACGGCGCCGCTCGGTCTCCTCCATGGCCTGGGCCATGGCCGGGGTGACGGTTTCGGCGTAGAGAATCACCCGCCCTTGCGCGTTGCGCGCCGCCCGGCCGAAGGTCTGGATCAGGGACCGCGCCGAGCGCAAAAAACCCTCCTTGTCCGCGTCCATGATGGCCACCAGCGCCACTTCGGGGATATCGAGCCCTTCGCGCAGCAGGTTGATGCCCACCAGGACGTCGAAAACTCCGGCGCGCAGGTCCTGGATGATTTCCACGCGCTCCATGGTACCGATGTCGGCATGCAGGTAGCGGACCCTGATCCCCAGGTCGCCGTAGTACTCGGTCAAGTCCTCGGCCATGCGCTTGGTGAGGGTCGTCACCAGGACCCGCTGACCGGCGGCGGCGCAGCGCCGGATCTCGTCCAACAGGTCATCCACCTGGTGACGGGCCGGGCGCACCTCCACCCGGGGGTCCACCAGCCCGGTGGGCCGCACGATCTGCTCGGCCACGGCATCCCCGGCAAGGCCGCGTTCGTAGTCGGCAGGGGTGGCCGAAACGTAGATCACCCGGGGCACCCGTTGGCTGAACTCCTCGAAACGCAGGGGGCGGTTGTCCAGGGCCGACGGCAGGCGAAAGCCGTATCGAACCAGGGTTTCCTTGCGCGATCGGTCCCCGCGGTACATGGCGCGCAACTGGGGGACGGAGATGTGGCTCTCGTCGATAAAAACGAGGTAGTCGTCCGGAAAATAATCCATCAGGGTCGGCGGCGGCTCTCCGGCGGCTCGTCCGGTGAGGTGGCGGCTGTAGTTTTCGATCCCGTTGCAGTAGCCCAGTTCCTGGAGCATCTCGAGGTCGAAATGGGTCCGTTCCTCGATGCGTTGGGCTTCCAGCAGCCGGTTTTCCGAACGGAAGAAGGCGATGCGTTCCTTGAGCTCGGCAATGATGGAGGCGGTGGCCCGCTTGAGGGTGCGCTGCCGGGTGACGTAGTGGCTGGCCGGGAAGATGGCCGTCCCGGGCAGGCCGCGGCGCAGGGTCCCCCGCAGGGGATCGATCTCGGCGATGGCTTCCACCTCGTCGCCGAAGAAGTCGACCCGGATGGCGGCGTCCTCCTCGTAGGCCGGGAAGATCTCCACCCGGTCGCCGCGGACCCGGAACGTGCCCCGGTGAAAATCCGTGTCGTTGCGATCGTAGTGGATCTTGACCAGAGCGGCCAGCAGCTTTTCCCGGGACAGGGCCTGGCCAGCGGCGATCTCCACCCGCATGTCGAGGTAGTCCTCGGGCGCTCCCAGGCCGTAGATGCAGGAAACGCTGGCCACCACGATCGTGTCCCGCCGGGTGAGCACCGAGCGGGTGGCCGAGTGACGCAGCTTGTCGATCATCTCGTTGATGGACGAGTCCTTCTGGATGTAGGTGTCGCTTGCGGGAATGTACGCCTCGGGCTGGTAGTAATCGTAGTAGCTGACGAAGTACTCCACCGCGTTGCGGGGAAACAGCTCCCTGAACTCGTGGTAGAGTTGGGCCGCCAGGGTCTTGTTGGGGGCGATCACCAGGGCGGGCTTCTCCAGCCGGGCGATGACGTGGGCCATGGTGAAGGTCTTGCCCGACCCGGTGACCCCCAGCAGCACCTGGTGGCGTCGCCCTTCGGCGAGCCAGCGGCTCAGGGCCTCGATGGCCGCCGGCTGGTCCCCCTTGGGGGCAAAGGATGAAACGAGGTGAAACAGTCCCATCAATCGGCCATGCGCCAGACGGTTCCCTCGGGGCGGTCCTCGATGGCCACCCCCATGGCGGTCAGTTCGTCGCGCAGGCGGTCGGCCTCGGCCCAGTCGCGCGCCTTCCGGGCCGCGGTGCGCCGGGCGATGAGGTCTTCGACCCGGGCGGGGTCGATATCCCGGGCCTGGCTCTTGAAATAGGCCTCCGCGTCGCCGGTGGCAATCCCCAGCACCTGGCCCATGCGCAAAATGGCGCCGTGGTTGAGGGCGATTTCCCCCTGGTCGGCATTGCCCGCATCGAGGAGCTGGTTGGTGGCCCGCACCGCCTCGAAGAGGGTGCCGATGCCGGCGGCGGTGTTGAAGTCGTCGTCCATCTCTGCGGTGAAGCGGTGCCAGAACGGGCTGCCATCGACCTTGTCGGCCGCGGCAGGGGTGCGGCCGGTCAGGCGTCGCAACAGGGTGTAGACCCGGGTGAGCTTGGCTGAGGCCTCGGCCATGGCCTCGGGGGTGAAATCGATGGGACTGCGGTAGTGGCTGGAAAGCAGGAACATCCGCACCGCCTCGGGGTAGTGGCGTTGCAGGACGTCGCGGATCATGAGAAAATTGTTCAACGACTTGGACATTTTTTCGTGGTTGATGTTCACGAACCCGTTGTGGAGCCAGTACTTGACGTAGGGACGCCCCGAGGCGGCCTCGCTCTGGGCGATCTCGTTCTCGTGGTGGGGAAAGATCAGGTCCTTGCCGCCGCCATGGATGTCGAAGGTGTCCCCGAGCAAGGTGCTGCTCATGGCCGAGCACTCGATGTGCCAGCCGGGACGCCCCCGCCCCCAGGGGCTGTCCCAGGCCGGCTCCCCCGGCTTGGCCGCCTTCCAGAGGGCGAAATCGTGGGGGTGACGCTTGCGCTGGTCCACCTCGATGCGGGCGCCGGCTTCCATGTCCTCCAGCCGTCGGCCGGAGAGCTTGCCGTAGCTCTCGAAAGTGGTCACGTCGAAGTAGACGTCCCCGTCCACCGTGTAGGCGTTGCCGCGTTGGACCAGCCGTTGGACGAGGTCGATGATCGGCTGGATGAACTCGGTCACCTTGGGCTCGTGGTCGGCGCGTTCCACCAGCAAGGCGTCCATGTCGGTGTAAAAAGCCTCGATGAAACGGGCGGCCAAAACCCCCGGATCCTGGCCGGTTTCGTTGGCCCGGCGGATGATCTTGTCGTCCACGTCGGTGAAGTTGCGCACGTAGGTGACCTCGAAGCCGCGCCGGCGCAGGTAGCGTGCGATGACGTCGAAAACCACCACCGACCGGGCATGACCGATGTGGCAGTAGTCGTACACCGTGGGGCCGCAGACGTACATGCGCACCTTGCCCGCTTCAATGGGTTCGAAGAGCTGCTTTTCGCCGCCGAGGGTGTTGTAGACGCGCAGGGTCATGAAGCGCTCCTTGTGATTTTTTAATCGGCCGGACCGGGCCGAATGATTTGTTACTTCAAAAGGCTGTTTTCAGCCGCCGGCACCAGCAGTGTCACGCAGGCGGCGCCAATCCCCTCCCCCCGCCCGAAGGGACCCAGCCCCTCGGTGGTAGTGGCCTTGATGTTGACCCGGGACGGGTCAATACCGGCGGCCCGGGCGATGTTGGCGGCCATGGCCTCCCGAAAGGGCGCCACGCGGGGGGCCTGGGCGAAGATGGTGGCGTCGAGGTTGCCCACGGCCCATCCCTTCTCGGTTACCATTCGTGTGCAGCGCGCCAGCAGCACCAGGCTGTCGATGCCGGCCAGGGAGGGATCGGTGTCGGGGAAATAGGTCCCGATGTCCCCCAACCCGGCCGCACCGAGCAGGGCGTCGCAGACCGCGTGCACCAGCACGTCGGCGTCCGAGTGCCCCAGCAGCCCCCGTTCGTGGGGAATTTGCACTCCGCCGAGGATCAGGGGGCGACCCGCCGCCAGCCGGTGGACATCGTATCCCAGGCCAATACGCATCATCACCGATGCCATTAACATATCGGCCGCCGCTTGCCAACGTGCCAGGCAACCCCGTAGGGACGACCGGCGGGTCGCCCCTACCCCGATTTTGGCGGTTGACAAAAACGCGGGAAAGTCCGACGTATCTGCGCGCAGCGTCTTTCGTCCGGCAGGCTTTACCTATTGCAAAAAGGAAACTGAACGATGATCGATCCGCAACGGCTCATTGATACCGCATTGTCCGAGGAGCGCCCGGCCTTGGCGGACGCCGACGCCAAGGTGCTCCTGGCGAACCATGGAATCCCTTTGGTGCCGGAGGCCAGGGTGCAATCCGTGGCCGAGGCGGCTGAGGCCGCGCGGCGAACGGGGTTTCCCGTCGTGCTGAAAGGTTATGGTCCCAACCTGCTTCACAAGACCGAACAGGGGCTGGTGCGCCCCGGGCTGGCCAGCGCCGAGGCGGTGGCCGCCGCCGCGGAGGCCATGGCGCAAAGCGCCGGGGCGCAGCTGGAAGGCTTCCTGGTTCAGCCCCAGGTAGAAGGACGCCGGGAGTTTGTCGCCGGCATTTTCCGGGACGCCCAGTTCGGCCCGGTGATCCTCTTCGGCCTGGGGGGGGTGTTCACCGAGGCCCTGGCCGACGTGGCCCTGCGCCTGGCGCCGCTGACCCGGCAGGATGCGGCCGCCATGCTGGCGGAAATCCGCGCCAGGCGCCTGTTGGAGGCGTTCCGCGGCGAGGCCGCCGTCAATAAGGACCGGCTCATCGACGTGCTCCTGGCCCTTTCTGACATCGCCGTACGCTACCCCCGGGTGGCCGAGCTCGACATCAATCCCCTGCTGATCACCCCGGGCGGCGATCCGGTGGCGGTGGATGCCCTGGTGACAGTGGCGCCCTCCCCCGAATTTGAGGAGCCGCGCCAACCCGTTTCCCCCGAGGACCTGGGGGCCCTGTTTCAGCCCCGGCGCATCGCCTTCATCGGCGCCTCGGCCAAGCTGGGCAAGTGGGGCAACATGCTCGTCAGCCACACCCTGGGCGGCGGGTACGGGGGCGAGATCTTCCTCGTCAACCCCAAGGGGGGCACCATTTTCGGCCGTCCGGTGTACCGGCAGGTGGCGGATTTGCCCGAGGGCATCGACCTGGCGGTGATCACCGTACCCGCCGCGGCGGTGCCGTCCCTCATCCCCCAGCTGGCAGCCCGCAGGATCCGCTACGCCGTGCTGATCTCCTCCGGCTTCGGGGAAACCGGCGCCGGCGGCAGGGACCTGGAGGCCGAGCTGGTACGAACGGCCCGCGAGGCCGGGGTCCTGATCCTGGGACCCAACACCATGGGGATCTGCAATCCCCACATCCGCCTCTACTGTACCGGTTCGGCGGTTCAGCCCGAGCCGGGCTCCACCGCCATGGTGGCCCAGTCGGGCAACATGGGGGTGCAACTGCTGGCCTTCGCCGAGGATCAGGGGATCGGGATCCGGGCCTTCTGCGGATCGGGCAACGAGGCCATGATCACCATCGAGGACTACCTCGAGGGGTTCGCGGTGGACCGGCTGACCCGGACCGTGCTGCTCTACGTGGAAAGCGTCAAGGACGGCCGGCGCTTCTTCGAGAACGCCCGCCGCGTCGGGCGGCGCAAGCCGGTGGTGCTCCTCAAGGGAGGGCAGAGCGAGGCCGGCCGCAAGGCCGCCGCCAGCCATACCGGCGCCATGGCCGGCGACCGGCGGGTTTTCGACGCCGTTTGCCGCCAGGCGGGGATCGTTAAGGTCGATCAGCCCATGGACCTGCTGGACCTGGCCGCCGCCTTCGCCTCCCTTCCCCTGCCCCGGGGCAACCGGGTGGCCATCATGACCCTGGGGGGCGGATGGGGAGTCATCGGCGCCGACCTGTGCGCCCAGAACGGGCTGGATCTGCCTGAACTGAGCCCGGAGGTCCTGGCCCGCTGCGACGCCCTGCTCCCCCCCTACTGGAGCCGCTCCAATCCCATCGACCTGGTGGGGGAAAACGACCCGAACCTGCCGCTGACCATCCTGGAAAGCCTCATGGCCTGGGAGGGCTGCGATGCGGTGGTCAACCTGGGAATTCTCGGCCGGCGCGTCTTTTTGGACCGCATGGGCAAGGCGGTGAAAAGTTTCGACCCCCAGGGCGACGACCACCAGATCCAGACGGCCATCCGCCTCATCAAGGACTTTGAAGCCGGCTTCATTGCCCGTTGCGCCCAATTGATGGAGCGCTACCAAAAGCCGATCCTGGGCGTCAGCCTGCTCACCGACGCCACGGCCCGCACCGTTTACCCGGTTGACGGGCAAACCCTGCGGGCCGTCTTCTACCCCACCCCGGAGCGGGCCATCCGGGCCCTGGCCAGGATGGTGGAGTACGCCCGGGTACGGGAGACGCTTTCAGACTAACGTTATAGGGCCTGCTTTTTTAGCACCAGCCCCAGCGGCAACGCCTCGCCGAACACGGCGCTCTGTTCGGCGGCAGCCAGGTCCACTATTTCCTGGACCATCTTCAACTGCCGCTCACCGGCCCCGTTGGCCGCCAGCCAGCCGGTCGCCGCCGCTAGGCTTTCAGGGTCCAGGTCCCGGGTCCGGTCGCCGGTGCGCCGGGCCAGCTGCACCACGGCGGCGGTCACCGGCCTGGGGTTGCGCCAGCCCTGGCGGGTTAGCCGCTGGATCCAGGCGGCGGCCTCGCCCGGGGGGATCACCCGGTCCACGCTGCCGTAGAGGAGCTCCCGGGCGCCCAGCCGCCCAAGGGCCCACAAGAGCTGGGGAACGGGCTTGCGCGGCGCAAGGGTTTCAAGCAGCCGGCGGCCCCACGTGACCTTGTCCTTGACCAGGAGCCGCTCCATGCTGGCCAGGGCCATCCACATCTCGGTGTGCACCGCCGACCCGGGCCGCTCCTTGGCCAGGGGGCCGGCGATGTCCTGGAGAAACTGGCGTTGCTGGCCGGCGTTGAGGCCGCCGGAGACCCGTCGCCACAGGATCCACCATTCGCTGCGCACCTGGGGTTTGCCGGAAAACCGGGGGCCCTGGAGATAGATCCGCCACAACTGCCGGATGCGGTGGGCATCGGCTCCGTCGCCGAACCCTGGTCGCAGGCTGTAACCGGCCAGGTTGAGCCAGGCGCTCTCGTGTGCCGGGGTGCGTCGGCGATGGGGCGCGGAGGCCAAAAGGGCGTCGGTGACGACCCGCAACAGTCCGAGGGGCCATTGGTCCCTGGCCGCCTGCACCGCTTCGCTCAAAGCCTTGATCAGTTCCCCGACCTGTCGCGGATCGTCGTTTTCGAACCTTTCCTTGACCGTCCGTCTCGCCGCCTCCAGCGTCCGGGTGTCGATGGCCGTGTCCACCGGGATCTCCGCCGCCGCCGCGGCGCCGCGCAACTGGAAGCGCAGCTGCCAGCGGTGGTCGCTCACCTGGCTGGCGCACCAGAGGGAAAGGGTCCCGGTCTCGCTGTAGACCGCCTCCACCTGCACCGGGATGCGCCGTGCCTCGTCTCCCCGGCCGAAGGCGATCACCGTTTCCAGCGGAGCCAGCCGCGACAGCGTTGCGTCCACCGGCACCAGGTCGCCGCATCGATCCCCGCTGCGAAAGCTGGAGGCAAACAGGTCGAAGCGAACCGGTCGGTTGGCCACCACTTCGAGACGGTGGGCGTCCAGGGCGATGCGGCTGCCCTCTTCCAGCCCCCTTTCCACCAGGCAGACAGCCTGCTCGGCGCTACGGTCTCCTTCGGGGCGGGCCACGCCGAGGTAATAGGACCGGGGACTGCCAGAGCCGACCCGCACCCCCCGGCCGGACTTGACCAAGCCGTAGTAGGCGGCGCCCACGGCCACGGCGAGATCCGGGCGGGGGTTTTCCAACACGCGGGGACCTTCGGTCGGTCCGAACCGCTCGGCCAGCACCTGGCGGATCCGCTGTTGCACCAACCGGGATTTCAGCGATCCGCCGTTGAAGAGAACCAGGTCGGGGCTCGCCTCGGGCCGCTGGAGGACGCGCTCGGCGTCGGCGCGATGGCGTTGGAGAAAATCGACGAGATGGCCCGTAACCGCCTGGTTCTCGGCGAAAGGAAGGCCGTGAAGCCCCTCGCGGTCCGGCGGTTCGGCCGGCGAGTGGCCGGAGAAGGGGAGAAACTGTTCCATCACGATGTTCACCACCGTCTCGCGGGTCAGCTCGGCCGACAAGGTCCCGGCGATGAGCCGGCTACCGCTGCCGGCCACCGTGATGCGGCAGGACTCGGCCGCTCCGTCCAGGATCCGCTCCTTGGCTTGGCGGCACTGGTGGCAGAGGGACTTGTACTGGTCCATGGGCACCGAGGCCGGTGAACGGCCCATGCCCGCCAGCACGGTGCGGGCCAGGGCGATATCGATGTTGTCGCCGCCCAGGATCAGGTGATCGCCCACGGCGATGCGCTCGAAGCGCGGTCCGCCCTCGGCGGGACGCAAGGTGATGAGGGTGAAATCGGTGGTCCCCCCGCCCACGTCGCAGACCATCACCAGTTGCCCGGGGGAAACGTGGGTCGGCCAGCTTTCCTCGTGATCCGAAAGCCAGCTATAGAAGGCCGCCAAAGGCTCCTCCAGCAGAACGGCACCGGAAAGTCCGGCCATGGCCGCCGCCTTGACGGTCAGCTCGCGGGCCACCTCGTCGAAGGAGGCCGGCACGGTAATGATCAGGTTCTGGTGCTCAAGGTACAGGTCCTCGTCCTGCCCCCAGTGGTGGTTCCAGGCCTGGCGCAGGTGTTCCAGGTAGGCGGCGGTGGCCGCCACCGGGGAAACCTTGGGGATATCGTCGCCGGCCGCCCGGGGCAGGATGGGCGCCTCCCGGTCCACCCGGCCGTGACACAGCCAGCTTTTGGCGGAGCTGACCAGGCGGGCGGGCACCTTGGCGCCGTGGTCCCGGGCAAAGGCGCCCACGAAGCGGTTGCTGGGGCGCGTCCAGGGCAGTCCGATGGCCTCCGGGGCAATGTCGAACCGGCCGGGCAGATAGAGAAAGGAAGGCAGCACCGGCAACCGGCTCACCTCCCCCGGGCCGGTCAACTGGGCGATGTCGAAGATCTCGATGCGCCGCTGCGCCTCCCTTTCCGCCTGGAGGTCAACGTACGCCAGGGCGCTGTTGGTGGTGCCCAGGTCGATTCCGACAATGAACCGCGCGTCTTGGCAAATATAGGTGTCTTTGGCCATGACAATATCAATGGGACTGTTGTCTGTTACCAGTTATCT